>CAYPVT010000012.1:1323-16374 GCA_964414265.1 uncultured Candidatus Saccharibacteria bacterium
AGAAATTCTTGAACCCACACGCACGTATGGTTTCTAAGAAATTTTCTGGTGTTAGCGCAAAGAGCCAGCGAAAGCTTGCAACAGCGGTAAAACGCGCTAGATTCATGGGGCTCATTCCTTTCGTTGCTAAATAAATTTAGTTTATAAAATAGAAAAACCGCCAATTGGCGGTTTTTTTGTTTTTGGGATAGTATTTTGTTTAGTTAACAATAAAAGTGGAGGTCTTGTGAATAAAACCGATAATGTTTGTGTTATCTGGGGAGGATCAGCCGTTGATATCATCCTTCTCTTGGAAAGATTACGTCTCCTCGAAGAGATACGTCACGAAGGAATCCCACTCTTCGTGTTGGGTGCGGGTACTCCCGACTCCATAAATGGTTCCTCTAGGCTGGATGTCATCTTGAGGTATATTCCAAGGGTTGATGTTCTGCCGCTTTTCAAGCTCGATAAATACGAGATGAAGGCGGAAAATGGAAAAACCTGGAGTGGCAGTTCTTTTCGTGCTGGCAAGGCAAGGACTCTAGGATTTCAAGAGAGACCACCTCTTTGGCGCCGGAATGCAAGAAAGCGTTGAAGCACAAGAAAACAAAAATGCCCCGACTTTGATGTCGGGGCATTCCTATTTTGATGATTAATTTTTTTCTACTCTTTCTGTGTAAAGTCCAGTGTCGGTATTTATGCGGATAACATCTCCAGCATTAATGAAAAGTGGCGCTGTAATTACCGCTCCAGTTTCTAGTGTGACCACTTTTCCTCCACCAGAAGCCGTATCTCCTTTTATAGATGGGGGAGCTTCTTTAACGACGAAGTCCATCTTAACAGGTAACTTTATGCCGATTATTTTTTCTTCATCGTCATCATTTGTGAAAGTAAGCGCATCAACTTCTACGTTTGCCTTTAAAAATTTAACTTTGTCTCCGACTAAAGATTCCTCCAAGAAGAAACGTGAACTAGGGTCTTTTATTTCTGAAAAACACAATTCTCCTTTAGCTGCATAGATGAATTTAATAGTACGTTTTGAGACATCTGCTTCTGGAACTTTGTCTGTGGCGTGAAATGTTGCAGGAACTAATCTTCCCGAAATTAAGTTTCGGAGCTTGGTTTGATTTTGTGGCTTACGTTGCTGGGTTCTTGCTACATGTGACTCAAGAACTTCAAAGGGCTCATCTTGCCAAACAATGTATTTACCAGGTTTAATTTCGTTATATTCAAGCATCTTATTAGAAGTTCATTTATTATTCTATTTATAATTATGCATTTCTGCGTACCCGCCTTCGCTTTTCTTTTGGGTATCGTTACTTCCTTTCCAAACTTCTAACATGACAAGTTTTATTAGAAATTATAATCAGTAACTTTTTTTGAGCTTGTCTATTGTTCAAACTTTCAAAAAATAATAAATTCTTGACCCAGCTCTAACAAGACAAGTATCGTGGCTCATTGTAAGAAAAAAAGCCGTTCTGTCAACGACTTTTTAACGAGGCTCTTAAGATTACGATTCTAGGAATTTCTTCTCTATTTGTTTAACAAGGTCGTTTGCGATTTTTGGATTCTCTTTGAGGAAGGTGCGCGTTGCATCATACCCACGGCCTAATTTTGTTTCTCCATATGAATAAGATGTTCCACTTTTTGTCATCAATCCAAATTTTTCACCAAGAGCAATTATTTCACCTTCGCGCGAAATTCCTTCATTGTAGATAATATCAAATTCGGTCAGCTTAAAAGGAGCAGCAACTTTATTTTTGACAACCTTAACTCTTGTGCGAGCGCCAACAACATCTTCTCCTTTTTTAATTGAAGCAATCCTTCTTATATCAAGACGTACTGAAGTATAGAACTTAAGCGCTTTTCCTCCTGGAGTTGTTTCTGGGTTTCCAAACATCACTCCGATTTGCATACGGATTTGGTTAATGAAAATAACAATAGTCTTTGATTTTGCGGTGATGGCAGTAAGTTTTCTTAAAGCTTGTGACATGAGTCGTGCTTGTTTACCAACATGATGCGCGCCCATCTCTCCCTCAATTTCATCTTTCGGGGTGAGAGCTGCGACAGAGTCGATAACAACAACATCAACCTTTCCAGAGCGGACCAAGCTTTCTGTAATTTCGAGAGCTTGTTCTCCCGTGTCTGGCTGAGAGACCAATAGTTCGTTTATATTAACACCGAGTTTTTTGGCGTATTCAGGATCGAGTGCGTGCTCGGCATCAATGAAGGCGCAAACCCCGCCCTTTTTTTGCGCTTCAGCAATGACATGGAGTGTTAATGTTGTTTTTCCAGAAGATTCTGGCCCAAAAATTTCAACGATACGTCCTTGGGGAAGTCCCCCAACACCAAGCGCATAATCAAGACCAAGAGAACCCGTTGAAATTGAACCAATGTTAACCTTGGGCTTCTCGCCAAGTTTCATTATTGCCCCTTCGCCGTATTTTGTCTGAATATCACGAATTGTTGATTCGATTTGAGACGTACCAAGTTCTGTTTTAGATGCACCTTCTAATTTCTGTTTTTTTGCCATTGCCATATTATTATTTTTTATTACGACTAGCGAGGATCGTGTGAGTGGGTATTTTCACTCACAACGTCTGAGTCGACGTCGTAGCAAAAGGTTCTTGCCTTTTATTATTTACTGTTAAAGAAAGCGATTGCTCTGTTTTTTTGCCAAATTTATCCTCCGCTTTTAGGCTCATTATAGTATAGCCAACTGGTAGCACCAAAGTTTCAGTAAAGTTTCCGTTTTCATCTGGGAAGATTTGTCGGTCATTTAGTGACATCTCCGCAATATTCTTTGTTTTTCCACTTATCGTGACTAATTGATTGTCTAAACTAGAGCCATTTACAGGGGAGAGGACTGTTATAGAAGGACCACGAACTAAATTTCTACTCTGTAGATATCCATAGGCCAAAGAGGTTATTAAAAGCAAGCCAACGAGACTACTTCTGAAGATTGTTTGTTTTGTGTGACTAGAAAGAGTCATAATTTTCTTTTGTTTCTTCGGCGCTAGTTAAGCTTGCTGTTGCGATAGTCTGAGCGCTTTTTTCAAGAACCTCTCGTGGCTTAGCCCCATCTCCGGCCGAAACGACACCACGCTCTTCAAGCATATCCATAAGACGGGCGGCACGGGCATAACCGACCTTTAGTTTTCTTTGTAGATATGAAGTCGAAGCCTTTCCAGCCTCAATGACACATTGTCTCGCTTCTTCGTACATATCATCATCGTCATCTAAGCTTGAAGATGATTCAAGCGACATATCAAAAATTGTTGGACTTGCTGTTGGGGCGCCAGTTGAAAGTTCTATTTCTGATGGAACGCTATCTTTATATTGGTCAGATAAATATTTAACTACTTTTTTCACTTCAGTTTCAGAAATAAACGCTGATTGCATACGTTCCGGTTTAGACATTTCACCAGACAGAAAGAGCATATCTCCAGCGCCGAGAAGTTTTTCAGCACCGGTAGTATCAAGAATTGTACGGGAGTCGATTTGCGAGGACACCTGCAAAGCTACGCGAGCGGGGATATTAGCCTTAATTAAGCCGGTTATGACGTTCACAGATGGTCTTTGGGTTGAGAGTATTAAGTGGATTCCAACAGCACGACTCATTTGGGCTAAACGAACAATTCCGGCTTCCAGCTCGCGTGGGTATGTTGTCATGATGTCGGCAAGTTCATCTAAAACAATAACGATATAAGGCATTCTTTCTGGGAGTTCTGCGAAATCTCTTTCTTCGCTCTTTCCTTTTTCTCGTTCTTTTTTATAAGCAGGGAATACTACGTTTTTGTGATATGAGTCTATATCACGAACAGTTTCCGATTCTAAAATATCGTACCTTCTATCCATCTCTTTTGCTGCCCACTTGAGCGCAAGAATTGCTTTTTTAGCATCAGTAATTACAGGGGTGAGTAGGTGTGGGATTTTATTGTAAAGAGTGAGCTCAACACGTTTTGGGTCAATCATGATGAACTTTAGATCAGCAGGGGAGTTGCGGAAGAGAAGGGAATTGATGAATGTATGAATGGTGACAGATTTTCCAGAACCGGTTGTTCCAGCAATAAGCATGTGTGGCATCTTTGCCAAATTGGTAAATCTAGATTGACCAGAGACACCACGACCTAGAGCAAGGAGTAGAGGTTTGTCGTTACTCTCGTATTTTTCGTCAGAGAAAAGAGTCGCCATTCCAACAGTTGCTTTGACGGTGTTTGGAATTTCAATACCAACGAGAGATTTTCCTGGGATAGGGGCTTCAATGCGTAGTGGGTGTGCAGCAAGAGCAAGGGCTAAGTCGTTTTGTAATCCGACAATGCGAGAAAGTTTAACACCCTCGGCTGGCTTCAATGCATAACGGGTAACAGTCGGTCCGATTGATATTTCATCCATTTCAACATTGATACCGAAGTTTTGTAGCGTTCGTTTGATAATGTTGGCATTTGCTTTAATGTCGCCGACTCCTGGTTTACCTTTATCTTTTTCAAAAATAGAAAGAGGGGGAGGGGAATAGGTGTCGTCTATGTCACGGATAGTTCTTTTATTTTGTTCAATAAAAAGACCACCTTCTTCTTCCTCTGATTTTTTACCAATACCTAAAATGGAGGCCATCGCTTCACCAACCTTACTCTTCTCTTCTGGTTCTTCTTTTTGTTTTTCCTCCTTTTTTTCTTCAATCATCACCTCCGTTACTTCTTCAAAAGCATCTTCTTCGTCCTCGTTCTTTTTGGAGAACCATCTCCAAAACATGAAGTGTTCAAGTTGTGGACGCGCATCAAAAATAACTAGAAGTGAGATTATAAAAATAGCAGAAAGGAAAATTAAGCTGGCATAAAAATCAAATAGTTTTAGAAATGGATAGGCAACAATTTCACCGATAATCCCACCGCTTTTGTTTGCCCAAATTGCATCTATTAAACCAAGACCAGAGAGCAAAAAAAGAATTGAACCTAAAGTAGAGAGCCCGCCCATTTTTGTTTTTATTGAGCGGAAAAAAGTGAAGCTTAAAATAAAGAAAAGTAGGGGAGCTAAAAAGAAGCCATAACCAAATAAAAATGTTAATCCGCGGTAAGAGACATCCCCAGCAGGTCCGGTGTTTAATGTTCCGCGACTTCCGAGCCAGGCCATAATAAGGAAGGTCGCTAAAACAAAAAAACCAATAGCAATTATTGCGTGAATCGTTTCTTCTTTAAGTTTTGAAAACGTTCCGCCAATGTTTGAAGTTGTAGGAGCGCTCACTTTACTCTTAGTTTCTTTCCGTACTTTTTTTATCGCCATAGAACTTATTTAATTACCACAAATAATAACATATTTAGTGCAGCTTTCAGTTATTAGCTTCTCAAGATTCTAAAAAGTATTAGTTTTTTGTTTTTCTTAAAAACTAGGACTTTTCCCTTTGGAAAACATTGCGCAGCGTGGCGACGCGAGCATAGTAAAAACTTAGCAAAGTTTTATACGTGTTTTCCAAAGGGAAAAGTAAAGAAAGAAATTAAGATGACAGGGACTCAACAGCATTATGTTTTACAAAGCTATTGCCAGAATAAGCCAACAGGGAATATAATGGACGTCTTATAGACTAATTAAAGACAAAGTAGTATAAAAAAGACATGAACGGAGAAAAGGACAATAACGGTCAACCATTTGAGAATCAAGGACAGAGTCATTTGTCTAATAACTTGGCTTATAGTCAGTATTCACTACCTATTGCTATTGAGCGCATAACGGAGGCCTTGTTCATGGTAACCGGACTTTTTGAAGAAGATTACCTAAGAGACAAAATACGCCAAAATGCCATTGAAGCTTTGTCTTTGAGTCATGAACTAATAACCATTCCTTTGTCTTTAAGAGGTGATGTTGTTTTTAATATTGAGTATTTAATAAAAGAGAATGAGTCCCTTATCCGAATTTCAAAATCAAACAATTTCATCTCTGAAATGAATGCAGATATTCTCCTACAAGAATACAAAAAAACAAGAGAAAAAATATCGCATCGTAACTTCATTTTTTCAACAGACAGTACAAGGCTAGAGGAAAACTTCTTCTTGTCAAAAGAAGCAGATATTAATTCTTTAAACGGGAACATCTCGTCAGATGATTCAAATTTTTTTAGCTACAAAAAAGATGGAAAGACTACACCTTTTATAAGGGACAGTATAAAGGACAATAAGACAGGAAGCACAAATGTCCCTTATTTAAACAAAAAAATAAAATCAGATTTTGGCACAAAAAGACATTCAGGTTTGGCGGTTAAGAACAATGGAAAAAACGATAGGCGCGATTTGATACTTAAGATAATCAATAAGAATAAAAATTCTACAATAAAGGACATTTCTACGATGATCTCTGGGTGTAGCGAAAAAACAATTCAACGAGAACTTTCAGCTCTTGTCGGAGAGAAGGTCCTTAAAAAGACAGGGGAGAAGCGTTGGACTCGCTACTTCTTGGCCTAGAGAAATTTCCACGAAGGACAGACATTTGTCGGAGGTGCTACTTGGAGGTTCAACCTCCAAATTGGTAAATTTTCTTAAAACTTATCCTTCTTTTACTTTTAAAAACATTACGTAGTGCGTGAAGATTTAAGTATTCTTTTCTCCGCATACACCCCTAAAATACCCCGTGCGAGCCATTTTAAAATATTCAATTTCCCGTTGTTCGCCCTTAAAATACATTACGGAGCCTGACGAGGCGAGTATAGTAAATTTTCAGCAGAAAATTATACGCGTATTTTAAGGGCGAACAATAAAACCTGTTGACCAAAACCCCTATTTCGAGTAATATGGAGCCTAAGATAACTTGATAAAAACACGGCCGAAGAGGGCTGTATTTTGAGTTATCCACATATGTTTCAAGCCTTTTTTGTTCCATATGTACTATACTTTCATTTATGGTTGGCCAGTTTCTAAATTGGTCGACTGAAAGTTGTTTAAACTCGTTCATTGTCAATTGAATAGCGGACTTTAGAAAATAAATTTCAGAAGCACAAAGTGATGCTTTCTTTTAGATGTTGTAAGGAATAAAAATGTTAGCTAGCCTGCCGTGTCGCCACAATAATAATTCAGGCGTATCGGAAGGATTGGGAAAATAATCGCACGAATTAAAAAATTAGATTATGTCGAATCTGATTAATCGTGCACAGTAGCTTCGACACTTAGATGAAAGTCTGTAGATCGGGGATACATTAAAATTAGAATTTTATGAGTAAAGTTATTAATACAAAGTTTGCAGTTCTTCTCACAGGTGTAGCCATCTTGGCTGCTCTTGTTGTAGGAATGACTATGGCCTTGTCTGCTTCGGCAGCAACATATTCTTTTGCTACAAACTTGAAGCAAGGAATGACAAGCTCAGATGTTATGAATCTTCAAAAGCTTCTTAACTCTGACGCAGCAACACAGATTGCATCTACAGGTGCTGGTGCTCCAGGAAATGAAACTAACTACTTTGGTTCTTTGACCAAGGCAGCAGTCATTAAATGGCAGAACAAGAACGCTGCTAGCGTTTTGGCCCCAGTAGGTTTGTCAGCTGGTACAGGTTACTTCGGTGCATCATCCCGTGCTTTTGCAAACGGAATGACAACAACCGGAGGATCAACAACTTCAACTGTCGCAGGTTGTACCTCAACTGCAGGTTACAGCCCAGTAACAGGTCAGAAGTGTGATGCCTCAACAACAACAGTTCCTACTACTCCAGGAGTAGCTGGTTCAGTTTCTGTTTCAGGAGCAACACAGCCAGGTAACGGTCTTTTGGTAACGAGCGCATCACGCGTTCCTTTCACAAAGGTTACCCTTACAGCCGGCAGTTCAGACGTTACAGTTAACTCTATAACAGTTGAGCGCGCAGGTGCTGCTGTTGATGCTGTTTTCGCAGGAGTAGTACTCTTGGATGAAGACGGTTCACAGATTGGTATCGCAAAGACATTCAATTCAAATCACCAAGCATCAGTTGGCGATGCATTTGTTGTTAGAGCAAATACATCAAGAACAATGACAATCGCAGGAAATGCAGCAGCTTCTCTTGGTAGTTATGCAGGACAAGTAGTTGCATTGAATGTTGTTGGTTTGAACACAAGCGCAACAGTTTCTGGTTCAATGCCTATCGTAGGTGCAATGCATACAGTTAATGCAACACTTTCAATCGGTACAGCAACAGTTGCAGTTTCATCTTTCGATCCAAACGGAACACAATCCAAAGAAATTGGCACAACGAACTTTAAGTTTGCTGGTATCCGCCTAACAGCAGGTTCAGCAGAACAGATTCGTCTACGTTCAGTTCGTTGGAATCAGACAGGTTCAGTAGGAGCAAGCGATCTTGCAAACGTAAAGACGTATGTTGACGGTACAGCTTATGACACAATGGTTTCGTCAGACGGCAAGTACTTCACAACTACTTTCGGTTCAGGAATCGTTCTTGATAAGGGACTTGGAAAAGACATCTGGCTTCAGGGAGATGTTGTTGGTTCTTCAGCTGCAGGTCGCACAGTCGAGTTTGACATCTACAAAGCAACTGATGTCTTCATGACAGGTGAGACTTATGGTTACGGAATCACAGCTCCAGTTGGCACAGACGCCTCTCCAGCAACAAACACTTCATCGTTTACAACAGGTACACCTTGGTTCAGTGGTTCTCTACAGAACATTTCAGCAGGTTCAGTTTCAACTGTTTCGAAGGCAGCTTCGATAGCAGCACAGAACATTGCTGTTAACGTTCCAAATCAAGTACTTGGAGGTTTTGAAGTAGATCTAAAGGGTGAGCCAATTTCGGTTCAGTCAATGGTCTTCACAATAGCTTCAACTTCACCAGTAGCAACAGTTGCTTCAGTTCTTACGAGTGTTTCACTCTATGGACCAAACGGTAATGTTGTAGCAGGTCCAGTTGATGCAGTTGTTACAACCGCATCTGATGTTGGACACACAGTTTCAACACAGAAAGTTACTTTCACAGATACAGTTACCTTCCCAATTGGAAAGGGTGTTTACACATTGAAGGGTAAGGTTCCATCCAGTATTGGAAATGGTTCAACATATATTGTTCGAACAACACCCGCTACTCAATGGACAACTGTTACAGGTCAGACAACTGGCAACACAATTAGTCTTTCAACTTTGACATCACCTGTGGCTATGAACACAATGACAGTTAAGGCAGCTTCCTTAGCAATCACTGTTTCTTCAACACCTTCAGCACAGTCAATTACTGCAGGTACAGGAAAAGTTATGGCTAACTACCAGTTAGACGCATCACAATCAGGTGAGGATGTTAGATTCTCATCAATTCCTCTAAAGCTTACGCTCGGAGGTTCAGCAACAGTTGGAATGGTGAGCGCATGTCAGCTATATGATGGCTCGACAGCGATTAACACTGGTTCAAATATTCCTACAGCGGTTGAGCAGCCAACCAATACAACATTCACTTTTGATCAAACATTAACTGTTGCAAAAGGCTCAGTTAAGACTTTGACATTGAAATGTAATTTGACAGGTACTGCTACAAACAACACATTCGCATGGGGTATCGCCGCAGCACCTTCAATCACGGTGACTGGCTCTACTTCATCAAATGAGGTTATAGAATCAGTAGTTGCATCAAACGGTCCTACAATGACAATCGGCACAAGTGGTCTCACTGTGACGGAAGATTCCTCAAGTCCTGCCTACGCAGTTGTTACAGGTGGTTCAACAGGAGTTACAATCGGTGGACTTAGATTCCATGCAACAAACGAAGCAGTTAATCTAACAAAGGTTGGTCTTATTCTTACAAACACAGCATCAAGTTCGGCAGCGAGCTTGGTACAGGTAACTTTGTGGGATGGTTCAACACAAGTTGGTTCAGCTAACTTCACAGGTAATAGCTACTATGCAACTTCAACCCTATCTGGCACCTTCCAGATTCCTAAAGACGGCGATAAGGTTTTGACCATTAAAGCTGACTTAGGAAACGTTGGTACAGGTTTGGCAACAAGTACATCAGGTGCTCTTATCGCAGTTGATTACAACGGTTCTGATCTCTCAGGTACACAAGGTACAGGTGTAGATTCTGGAACAACAGTTGATTCAACAACAGCATCTAACACAACAATGTCAGGTGTTCGTGTAATGAAGTCATACCCAACAGTTGCTAAGCAAACATCAGGTTTGTCATCAACTCTTATTGCTCAATCAGGAATCGATCTATATCGTTTCTCAGTTACAGCAAATACAGCTGGTGATGTTGGCTTGAACAAGTTGGTTATTAACGTTGCGACTTCGTCTGCTTCAACAGCAAACGGAACAACATCAGTTAAAAACCTCTTGGTTAAGGCATACACTGATTCAGGCTTCTCAAATGTTGTTGGCGGTAGTTATACAGCTGGACAAGTTGTTGATACCATTGCTAGCCCTGTAACAGGTGGCGACAATGCAGCAGCACTTAATTCACCTCTAACTATCCCAGCAGGACAGACCTATTACTTCAAAGTAATTGGCGATGTTACTCAGGTAGCAGGTACAACAGGTGCTGCAGGTACAGTGACAACAAAGATTTCAGGCGATGCAGCTTATCCATCACTATCCACTCTTATGGGTGCATATGCGACAGGATTGGGTAACTTCGTTTGGTCACCGTTGTCTACTACTACAGCAGCTACAACAAATCTTGACTGGACTAACGGATACCAGGTAACTGGTCTTCCTTCAGGCGGTACAGATTCGTTCACGTTGTCTAAGTAGTCTGAGATAAATTCTTTATCTTTCGTGGAAAGATATTGAGTTCCAAAAACCCCGTTTCTCTTAATTGAGAGCGGGGTTTTTGGTTTTTACGGGTTCCCAATCCAAGGGCATCCCTTGAATCCAAGGGATGCCCTTGGATGAAGTAAGTAGGATGTTTTTATTAATAGATTGTTTTTCGGTAAAATAATAAGTTCGAACTATTTTTGCCTCACGACTATATTTACGCTATAGCGTAAATATAGTCGGATAGTGTTTGTTTGGTCATAAAACTCCCACTTTTCGTGGGAGTTTTATGTTTTGTTATATTTGCTACAATGTAAGTCTTATGCAAACAAACAACAAAAATATCATTATATTTATTCTCGTTATTATTGTGGCGGTTGTCGCTCTAGTTTTTATTTCTAAGGACAAGGATAGCTCTAAAAAAACAGACCAATTTACGGTTAATCAGATTTCAACAAGCACAGAGGTAAAAATAGACTCTACTCAAAATAAAACTAATGCCGTGACCGTGGCTACCCCCAATCTAGACCGCCTTGTAATTGCCGAGAGTGTCCAAGGCTCCTTAAGAGAACAAATCACTTCACAATTAAAAGAGGTGAGTGGTAGCTTGAAGAGCAATACTGATGCCTTTGATAGTTGGATTTTACTAGGCTCTTATAGAAAAATTGCAGGGGACTATGAGGGAGCTCGTGATGCTTGGGAATATTCAAGTGCTATTAGGCCATTAAATCATATCTCATTTAGTAATCTAGGCGATTTATACCACTACTACTTAAAAGATTACCCTCTCGCTGAGAAAAATTTACTTATTTCCGTAAAAAATAAACCAGAAAATATTGCCGGTTACAGGGATTTATATAATCTCTACGTCCAGTCTTATAAAGAGAAAATAAACGAAGCGCCCAAAATTTTACTTTCTGGGTTAAGTAAAAATCCTAATAATTTAGATTTACTTGTTTTACTCGCTAAGCATTACGCTGGAGTGGGAGACAAGGTGAATGCTGTAAAGTATTACGAACTTGCTATTACGGAGTCTCAAAAGGAGGGAAATACTTCTTTAAAACAATCTCTTGAATCCGAACTTTCTTTATTGAAATAGTTTTACCACCAAAAGATGTTCCTTTACCGTGGCTTGGAACGATGTAGAATAAAGTAAATACAACATGTTTAATAAAGATTTTTTAGTTTCAACGATTGGGTTTACTGCGATAATTCTTATTGGCGTAGTGTCAATTATTATGACCGGATTTGCTAAGGACATGAATATCGACCCGAGCCTTATTATCAGCAACCTCTTCAACAAATAAAGCCTCCCTCAATCCAAGGGCATCCCTTGGATGAAAATAGCCTTATTGTATAATGTTTTTATGGAGCGGAAGTTTAGCTTTTCAGTAGGCGAGTTTTACCACATATATAACCGTGGAAATAATAAATCCAATATTTTTTTGGATGCTAAAGACAAAAAGCGTTTTCAAAAACTTTTGTACGTGTGCAACAATACAAAGCCTGTTGTATATAAAACTATCCAAGGGATGCCCTTGGATAAAATAGAGAGAGGAGAACAACTCGTAGACATCGGATTGTATTGTCTTATGCCGAACCACTTTCACCTTCTTTTACATGAAATAAAGGAGGGTGGTATTAGCCTTTTTGTCGAGAAACTTCTTACGGCTTATTCAATGTATTTTAATAAAAAAAATACCAGAACGGGGAGGTTGTTTGAGGGGAGGTTTAAGGCTTCTTTTGTTGGGACTGATGAATACTTAAAGTATTTATTTTCCTATATACACCTTAATCCGGTAAAAATTATTGATAAACATTGGAAGGAAAATGGGATTACTGATAAACAAAATACAAAAGAGTTCCTTCAGAAATACACTTACTCAAGTTATCTTGATTACTGTGGTCAAAAAAGGGAGGAAAATCTTATTTTGGACAAAAGAAATTTCCCGGAATATTTTAAAGACACCGAAGATTTTGATCGATTTATTGATGAGTGGCTGTCATTCAGAGAGAAAGATTATCTTATCCAAGGGATGCCCTTGGATAAGGGGATTATGTAAGTTTAAGGTGATGGTTTGCTCTATGTAATATTGTGGTTGCGTGCTCCGTCTTTAGTAGTAACATATAGATATCATGGATACACAAAATAAATGGCCACTTTATATTGCGATTGGTTTACCAGTTCTTTTTGTCGTAGGGCTTATTGGAGCAGTTTATATTCCTCAACTTTTTACGAAACCTGCTCAGTATGATTTTGTTTATATCACTCGTAATCTTAGCGAACCATACGGACAAACCTACACTGTAGAACAAGGGAAAATAGTCAAACAATATTTACCGCCACCAGTTGATTACAAACCTTCTGAAGTGAAAGATTATCGATCGGTATTACTTGAGTCTATTTATTTATATGACGTTGAGACAGACAAAAGTCGTGAGTTAACTTTGGAAGAGGCTCAGGCGTTAAACATAGACCAGAACCCAAAATCTCCAGACGGATATCTTTTTAAAAGTGGTCAAAATAGTGGTGGGGTTGTTACAGATATATTTGGGGGCAACCGTGATTATAGTGCCAGCTATTTAAAAAACGGTTTTTATAGTAAGCGAATTTACTTAACACAAGAAAAGAGTTCACGTAATTATTACGGCTATGGTCCAGGGGATTTTATTGGCTGGGTAATTAAATAAAAATATGGAAATGGAACCAAAAAATATTGCCTTACAGAGAATCAGGGAAATAGTTTCTTCGAGTGGTCTTTCTAAAGAAGAAGTGCTTTCTGTTTTGGGTGGGGTTTCTGTGGCAGAGAACACTAGCTCTGGTTTTCATTTTAATATAGTTAAAATTTTGTATTTTTTGGGCGGTTTCCTTGCTTTGTGTGGAGTGGTTGTTTTCGTTTCTCAGTTTTGGGAAGATCTCGGTTTTCCTGGTCAGGTTTTGGTAACACTTGGATTTGGTTTTATTTCTTACGTTTCTTCGCTCCTTCTTAATAGCTATAAGACAGCATCTTTGGCTTCAAGGTTGGCGTTAGTTTTTTCCGCAATACTCTTGCCTTTAGGGGTAACGGTTATTTTAAACGAGATGAGTATTTCAGATTGGCTCTTTACTAGTTTATGGATGGCAATTGGTTTCTTTGTTGTTTATTTCTCAACGATAAAAATCTTGCAAAATGATGTCTCTAGGTTTTTGACAATAGTTTCTGGCACGGCCATCTTCTTTGTTTCTATTGCTTTGTTTGTGAGAGAAAGCCCTTCTATTTTAGAGACAATAAGAGATTTTTATTCTTATGCATTCATTGTTTACGGAGTAACGTGTTTGGCGCTTTCGTCGCTATTCCCATCTCCCGTCGATTCCCGAAGACCACTTAACAGCATTCTTGTTTTTGTGGGGACTGCAACTTTTTTGGGAGCGCTTTTTTCCTTTAGTGAAATTTGGAAGTTTGTATGTCTCCCTGGTATCGCCATCTTCTTTTATTTAAGTATTACAATGCGAAGTAGGATAATACTTACACTTTCGTCCATTGCGCTTATGGGATATATTGGTCGCATTACAACTGAGTATTTCAGTAATAGTTTAGGGTGGCCAATCACACTTATGATTTTAGGGCTTTCTTTAATAGGTATTGGATATGCCACACTTACGTTTGGGAAGAAATATATCTTAACGTCGCGCTAAATCGTAAAATCTATAAAATAAATTTATGACAACAATTATTGAAAAGCGGAATAATCAGGTTTTCTGGTATCTTGCTTACATTTTATTTTTTGTAGCTATATTAACATTTTCCGCTTTAATATTAGCGCGTGTTAATGGAGGGTTACCATCTGGTATTACAACTTTTGATTTGGTTTTAATTATCCTTGCAACATTTCGTTTAACTCGTCTTTTTGTTTACGATAAAGTTTCAAAGTTTTTTCGTGATTGGTTTTTAGATGAAGAAAATTTAATTAGCCAGGATGGGGAACTACTTATTGCAAGAACAAGACCGGAGGATGGTCCACGTAGAACAGGCCTCGAGCTTCTTGAATGCCCTTGGTGTGTTGGTGTTTGGTTTGCGGCCCTTGTTGTCTTTTTCTATTATCTAACTCCAATTACTTGGTATTTTATTTTAATCTTGGCTGTTTCCGGAGTTTCAACGTTTATTCAAATTCTTGCCAATATGATTGGTTGGCGCGCAGAACATCTTAAAAATAAGGTTAATAATAAGTAGGGAACTTGGCCATTTTTGACTTAAGTGGCTGGTTGCAATTTTTTAGGTTTGTGTGGTAGTATCTCATCACAAGCCGTAGAAAACAGATAGCCCATAGGGCGTTAATTGCGAAAGCAGTCTGTCGAGGTCGATACTCATTTCGTTAACAACGGAAT
>CAYPVT010000012.1:16474-19824 GCA_964414265.1 uncultured Candidatus Saccharibacteria bacterium
GTTAATTGCGAAAGCAGTCTGTCGAGGTCGATACTCATTTCGTTAACAACGGAATGCTTGGACGACTCCACGGGGAGTCGGTTTTGTTTTTTAATTACAAAAAATTATGGCAATTAGTAAAGAAAAAAAAGTTGAGATACTAAAGAAACTTAAACAGTCCATTGCAGATTCAATGTCGCTTGTTTTTGTTAACTTTAAAGGCCTAACGGTGTCAGAGGTTTCTAAGATTCGTCGTGATTTGCGATCAAAGGGTGTTGGTTACACAGTGGCCAAAAAAACTCTTGTTAAGAGAGCAATCACGGAGGGTAAGTTTGAAGGTGAGATTCCACAACTAGATGGAGAATTAGCGCTCGCTTACGGCAAAGATCCGATTGAGCCAGCACGTACTATTTTTGCTTATCAAAAAGAGTACAAAGGCCACATCCACATTATGGGTGGTATGTTTGAAGGGAAAATTCTTGACGCTGTCGCAATGACAGAAATTGCAACAATACCTTCAATGCAGGTTTTGCGCGGTCAGTTTGTTAACTTAATAAACTCACCAATACAGCGTTTTGTAGTTGCGCTTAATCAGATAGCAGAATCAAAGAATTAAAAATTTAACAATTAAAAGAGATAATAATATGTCAGACGAAACAACAGTAGCAGTAGAAGAGGCAGTTGAGGTTCCAGCAAAATTTAAGACACTTGTTGATTCAGTTGAAAAAATGAGTGTTCTTGAATTGCACGAACTCGTTAAAGTTCTTGAAAAGAAATTTGGCGTGTCAGCAGCAGCGGTTGCGATGGCAGCCCCAGGCGCCGGAGCAGGAGAAGCTGCTGAGGAAAAATCAGCTTACGCTGTTCATCTTAAATCAGCTGGAGACCAGAAGATTGGTGTAATGAAGGTTGTTAAGGAAGTCTTGGGTCTTGGACTTAAAGAAGCTAAGGACTTAGTTGATAACGTTCCTTCTCTCTTGAAAGAAGGAATGAAGAAGGATGAAGCAGATGCATTTAAGAAGAGGATTGAAGAGGTTGGAGGAAAAGTTGAGTTAATGTAAACTTTTCGGTCGGAGGCTATGAAGATAGCCGAGACGGGGTCGCGGAAATTTTCAGCAGAAAATTATCCGTGACAAAGTTGAATTAATGTAAACTTTTCGGTCGGAGGCTATGAAGATAGCCGAGACGGGTGAGAAAGCGAAGAATGAAGCTTTCGCAAGGTCGGACTGAGCGAAGGCGAAGGAGACGGGGTCGCGGGTTTTGCTAGCAAGCAAAAACCTGTGACAGCGGAAATTTTCAGCAGAAAATTATCCGTGACCAGGTTGAGTTAAAATAACTTAATTTGTACAGATTAAACAATCACAAAAAAATCCCTTTTTAAGGGGTTTTTTTGTGATTGTTTGTTGGTTCCTTAAGGGTTAGAATGTGAGGAATAATCTATTAAGAAGTTTATGGAAATTCTAGGAAAACTTTTCGGGAGCGAGGCGCGAGTAAAAATACTACGTTTGTTTTTCTTAAACGAAGAGATGGGTTTTGAAATGAAAGAAATAGAAAAAAGAACGAAACTAAAAGCGACAATAGTTCGAAAAGAAATAGCAGCCCTTAAGTCTATTGGTTTTATAAAAAAGAAATATTTTTCAAAAGATTTACCACTTAAAAAAAAAGTTCAGGGTTGGTTTTTGGACAATAATTTTTCTTACAAAAGAGAACTAAAAGATTTGGTATTGAACACTGATATGATTGATAGGGGAGATATTATCAGTCGTTTTAAAAAAACTGGAGTAATAAAATTGTTGGTGGTTTCTGGAATATTTATCAAAGAAAATGATAGTCGCACAGACATTTTAATTGTTGGAGAAAACCTAAAGCGTTCCTCAATTGAAAATGTTTTACGCTCTATTGAATCAGAGATAGGGAAGGATCTGTCCTATGCTTTTTTTGATACTAAGGAATTTAAATACAGGATTGAGATGTATGACAAATTTATCTATGACGTTTTAGATTATCCACATGAACGCTTGGTTGATAAGATTGGTCTACCCGATAAATTCACGAGGCTTTAATTAGACTTTTCCACCTTTTGTGGCGGTGGGGCACTATCCACAATAAGCAAGAATAAAGCCAATTTTTCTGCTATTATTAAGACAGGCTTTAAGTAGTCGAAACTTAGAGTTTTTATGCATAGGAACTTTAATCATTAAGTAAAAGTAAGATATGGTATTGCAAACATGGAGTCAGGTCATTGGCGAATCTTTTCAGTCAATTTGGCTTGGTGTAGTGAGTTTCGTCCCAGGTTTAATCATGGCAGTTATTGTGTTCATGATTGGCTGGATTGTTGCTTCATTGCTTGAGAAAGTTATTTCACAGGCAATCAAGGCACTTATGTTCGACAAGGCGCTTCGTGCAGCCGGCGTCGAAGAAGTTTTATCAAAAGGAGGGATTCATTTAAATGCTGGTGCATTTTTAGGAGGCCTTGTTAGATGGTTTGTTATTGTTGTTTTCTTGGTTGCTTCACTTGAAGTAATTGGATTAACACAAGTGACAATCTTTCTACGTGATGTAGTTCTTGGCTATCTTCCACAAGTTATTGTGGCAGCCTTCGTCCTTTTGGTCGGTGCTGTTTTAGCTGATGTTACAGACAGAGTGGTCACCACATCTGCTCGTGCAGCAGACATGAAGTCAGCAGGTTTCTTGGGTGGTGTATCACGTTGGTCAATTTGGCTTTTTGCTTTGATCATCGCTTTGTCACACTTAGGAATTGCTCCTCAGTTTATGTACACACTCTTCACTGGAGTTGTGGCTATGCTTGCTCTTGCAGGCGGTCTCGCTTTCGGTTTGGGTGGTAAGGACGCAGCAGCTCGTTTTATTGAACGATTGCGCGAGGACATCTCAAGTAAGAAATAGTCTTATTTCGACTTTCCCCTAGGGGAAAAAGATAGAAAAAAGGTGTCACTTGACACCTTTTTTCTATTGGCTATAATGCCACTTACCTTATGTTTATCAACGAAATTTTGCACAAAAAGCGGACCAACTGAACCTCGCCTTTTGGCGAGTCTCAGGAAGTTCCGCTCTAGAAGCGGATTTTTTGTTGGAAAAATTAAGGCAGTTCGTTGACAATTAAATCCCGCCACTTTTCATCCCATGTGTGAGTTAGCCTGTTATTGTTCTGGGGTCAGATGAGAGGGAGGCGGACAGACAGAAAAGAAACAAAAGAAATTAAAAAACGCGACCCGGGGAGCGGTTCCTGGAGCGTAAGTGACTTTCAGATTTCCTAATAGGAAATAAGAAGAGCATATGGTGGATGCCTTGGCTCTAAAAGGCGATGAAGGACGTGGCGTGGCGACGATATGTTTCGGGGAGGTGCCTAGCAACCT
>CAYPVT010000013.1:0-19805 GCA_964414265.1 uncultured Candidatus Saccharibacteria bacterium
GAGGGTTACTTGATACATACTGACTTAAGAAACCTTGTGAAAAAATTTGATTCATTTTATTTATTTTTTAATAATAACGATTAATATTTCTAACATGCTCTTGATACGTTACAGAGCAATGGATATTCCTTCTTTTGTCGTGTAGATAAAAAAGACACTCCGTCTTTTTGGGATTCAACGCAGCTTGAATCGCCACCATACTTGGGCTTGAAATTGGTGATGGTGGAAGCCCTTTGTTCTGGTAGGTATTATATGGTGATTCTATATATTTGTCTTCTGATAATACTCTTGGCCACCATCCATTTTTTTCAGAACCCTTAGCGTATTGTAGTGTTGCGTCAATATCCAAGCTCATGCCATTGAAAATACGATTCCAGATGATGCCAGAAATAAGGCGCATATCGCGAGTTCCGTTTGATTCACGTTCGATTATTGAAGCTATTTTGAGAGCAGTTTCTATTGAGATTATGGATTTAGTTGAACTAGCAAACTTGTCAGCAATTTCTTCTTTAAATTCACTTATCATTGCTTCGGCAACAACCTCCGGTGGTGTATTTTTTTCAAAAGAGTATCCCGTTGGGAAATAATATCCTTCGGTAAATTTTATATCATCAAGAACAACCCCACTTCTTGTTGTTAGAAAAATATTTTCAGTTTCTATGTCCCAGTCTAATTTTTTTGCAAGAATGTCAGCAATTTCCTCCTTACGCATTCCTGGTTGCACGCGGATATGTTTAATAGATGGATTTGCAAGCGATGCGACAGAGGAAATATTGTCACTTAAAATTTCATAAACCTTTATGGAGATTTCTCGCGCAAGCTGAGCATCTTTATTTTCAGCTCTAGATTGATCATCAGCAATAGTCTTTTTTACTGGATTAACTGTAACGATAAAGTTTTGGTCTGGTGAAAGAGACTCTTTTTTCCCGACCAAATATAAGATTATTATTGCAACAAAAAATAGCACAAGAAGAAATCCAATTGCAACAATTTTTTTATCAAGAAGTTTTGTTTTTCGCGAAGTTCTTTTCGGTGGTTGCTTCACCGTAAACTTAGGTTTCATTTATATAGTATAGGTTAATTCATAGGCATTTAGAAGTCTTTGTTCTTTGAAAAAAGATTTTTATGTGTTGACCAATTTTGGTCATGAGGTATGCTAAACGAAGGCACCTTAAGGAGAAAACCATGAAATTTGAATATTTGAGTGATGTTCACGGAAGTATTTCTGGCCTCATGCTTGCTTGGTGGTTTGCGACCTTTGTGCATGGGCCAGTCGTTATTTATGCCCATGTCATGAGTTTCCCGCCGAGAAAGACGGATGGTGAGGAGAAAGAGTCTTCCCGTACAGCGCTTTAAGCTGTTACTGGAAATGTATTTCGTGGTTTAACAAATTTGGCAAAACACCGTCTGTGTAATTTTCAGACAGACGGTGTAGCCAATATTTATTAATGCTTAGTAATCTTTATAAATAAAAATAAAAAAATATTATGAATTTTGGAGAACATGACCCAGCACAGCGAAAGGAGGTTTTTATTGCTGATGAAGACATAACAACTCCGTTGATTAAAAAGGAAGGTCGTAGCTTAGAAATCTCGGACATCGAAGAAGATTTTTATGAGCGTGCTGATGCCATAAATGAACTTATTGGCAATCTTATGGTGTTGCGCGAAGTTGATGGACCATCATCTGAAAACGTTGATATGTTGGAAAAACAAATTATTGGTGTAAAGAATGAATTAGGCGGTTATTTGGCTACTGTTGTAAAAGAAGGACATAACATAGCGTTGAGAGAAGATATTGAAGATGTTTTGCAAAAGATTGGCAAAGTAATCGGAACGATTCAGTAAGTAAAGATGGATCCCGTTAGAGGTAATAAAGTTATGTTTTATACCTATGTGCTGGTAAATGTTATACTGGGTGCACGAATGATTTACGGAAGCGCCTTTCCCAATATAATAATGGAGAGTCAACCTACACGAAAAATCGTGGACCGTTTATTATTATTTATTATGACGCCTGTCTTGGTAAAGGTCATGCTATGGCACGAGAAAAATATCTAAAAACTGGTATGGGTAAGCGTTATCTAAAAAATAGATTAGGCGCTTCCTACCCCTAACGGGATGGATCCCGTTAGGGGTAATAAAGTTATGTTTTATTGATGAAAATATCTATGGCACAATCAAACATTAAGATAATGATAGTTAAAATATCAAACAGAAGCGCTAGCGCTTCTTACCTGCCCGCCAAAGCCAGAGCAACGAAGGTGATTATTTTAGAAAAAATGAAAAGTTTATATTATAAATTATTTAACCGCGAACGTTGCTTTAGGCGATGGCAGGCGGGTTTCTAGTGGGATGGATACACTAGCGCATGGACTCTGGGGAGGACTTTCAGGGAGAGCTCTTTCTGGTAAAAACCGTCGAGTAAGTGTTGTTAAATCGTTTTTGTGGGGAGTATTCCCCGATTTATTTGCTTTTACCATTCCAATACTTTTTCTTTTGTGGAACATATTTTTTGGAGATATGCCGATTTCGTCTTGGCCACCGCCTTCACCACATGTCGAGCCGTCTCAAGATTTACTCCCTTTTTCGTCACTCGTAAACAATTTATACAATATAAGCCATAGCTTTTTTGTTTTTGGCGTAATCTTTGGGTTTGTGTATTTATTTACAAAACGACCGCCATTCGAAATGGTTGGTTGGTTTTTACATATCCTTTTTGATATTCCAACACATAGTTACCAGTTTTTTCCAACGCCATTTCTTTGGCCATTTTCCGATTTTAAAGTCGACGGCATTTCCTGGGGTGTTTTATGGTTTATGGTTTTAAACTACTCACTTCTACTTCTTTTTTACGCGGTGATTAAACTAAGAGAAAGAAAATAGCTTTTTGTTTTTTATCGTTAATTCCGCTATAGTAATGAAAATTATATGAAAGAATTTTTAATGAAAAAATTGCTGGAGAAGCAATTAAAAGATATTCCTAAAGAAATGCAGGATAAAATTGTGAAGGTCGCGAGCGAAAATCCTGAGCTTATCTCTAAAATAATAGGCGAGGTTGAAGCTGAAGTAAAAGGCGGAAAAGATTATATGTCGGCTGCGAAAGATATCGCGGTGAAATACAAAGATCAATTATCATCACTAATTTCCTAACAAATGGATAACAAGAAAAAAATAACAATAATAATCGGACACCCAGACAAGAACACATATTGTGGTGAACTTGCCCGACGCTATGAAAAAGGGGCAAAAGAAGCTGGCCATGAAGTGCGAGTAGTCGCTATTGGGGATTTAAAGTTTGATCCAATTTTGCACTATGGATATAAAGTAATTCAACCACTTGAACCGGATTTGATAAAGGTGCAAGAAGATATTAAATGGGCGGAACATTTGGTTATTGTTTATCCAAATTGGTGGGGGACAATGCCGGCACTACTTAAGGGAATGTTCGATAGAATGATTTTGCCTGGTTTTGCCTTTCGATTTCACAAGAATGGGTATATGTGGGATAAACTTTTATCTGATCGTAGTGCTCGTGTTTACATAACAATGGATTCACCCCCACTTATTGCCCGCATGATGTTTGGCGATAATGCTAACGAAATCAAGAGAGATATTTTAGGCTTCGTTGGTTTTAGTCCTGTTTCGATAACAAAAATAGGTGCGATTAAAATGATGTCAGATGATGAACGTGTCCATTGGCTTGAAAAAGTAGAGAAGCACGGAAAGAAGGTCGCCTAAACTTTAATTATGAATCCCGTTAGAAATCACACAGTTATTTTGTACCAATGAATACCTTTATTTTACAATTAAATAGTCAAGTAGCATTTGTTAAGCTAACACATAGAAGCGCTAGAGCTTCTTATTTCTAACGGGATGAACCTATCTATAGGAATCGTAGGGCTTCCAAACGTCGGTAAATCGACGCTTTTTAATGCGCTCACTAAAAATTCAGTACCAGCCGAGAATTACCCATTTTGTACGATTGACCCATCTGTTGGAGTTGTTTCTGTGCCAGACGAACGAGTGGAGAAACTAACAAATTTATCCCACTCAGCAAAAACAATACCAGCGGTTGTGCAATTTGTTGATATCGCGGGCCTTGTTAAGGGCGCGGCAGACGGTGAAGGACTTGGGAATAAATTTCTTTCTCATATCAGAGAAACAAACGCAATAGCAGAAGTCGTTAGAATTTTTGAGGATGATAATGTCATTCACGTCGATGGTGGAATAAATCCTCTTCGTGACATTGAAACAATAAACACAGAACTTGCTCTTGCTGATTTGGACACCGTCTCAAAGAGGTTAATAAATATTGAACGTGATGTTAAAAAGGGCGATAAAATCGCTATATTTGAAAAGGGTATTCTCGAAAAAGTAAAAACTGCCCTATTGGAAGGGAAGCTTGCTTCAGAAATACCACTTTCTATAGAAGAGGCTTTGGTTGTAAGAAGTATTCATTTGATTACTTCAAAACAGTTTCTTTATGTTTTAAATAAAAAAGCTGGAGGAAAAAATCTTGATGAATCACCGGAGGATGAGCGTTTTGTTGCCCTAATGAAGTTTTTAAAAGATGGAAACAGAAGTTTTGTTATTGTTGACGCAAAAATTGAAGATGAGCTCAAGTCATTTGAAGGTGAAGAAAAAAATAACTTAAGAGAAGAACTTGGCGCAAAAGATGATGGCATTAAAGATTTAATTCGCGCTGGGTACGAGATGCTTGGATTAATTACCTATTTTACAACAGGGGAAGACGAAACGAGGGCTTGGACAATTCCAAAAAACTCAACTGCGCCAGAAGCAGGTACCGCAATTCACAATGATTTTAAAGATAAATTTATTCGCGCCGAAGTTGTTTATTGTGATGACCTATTGTCGTCTGGTTCGTATGCCGAAGCGCGCGCCAAGGGGCTCGTCCGTATAGAAGGAAAAGAATATATCGTCAAAGACGGGGATGTGATTGAGTTTAGAATATAATTCTAATATATCTGATTCGTCTATTTTGTTTTCTTAACTTTGGAGCGAGAAATGTCTTTTTGAAAATATTGCGCAGGCAACTGAAGACGAGCATAGAGATTCGCCAGCAGGCGAATACTCGTGTTTTCAAAAAGATCATGTTGAGCGATTTCTACTTCTTTTTTAGTTCTTCGATTTCTCGAACAATCGTCATGAGTTGGTTTTCAATATTAGACAATAGTTTTTTATCTTCGCGGTCTTTTTTCTCTTCCTCTGTTTCGTCTTCCTGAATATCTTCAACATCCTCTTGAATGTCTTCAACGTCCTCCTGAATTTCTTCAACATCCTCTTGAATTTCCTCAATGTCCTCGGAAATTTCTTCAATATCTTTTTCAACAGCGTGCAATTGCGCGGTTGTGCGGTTTATTGTCAGTTGAATAAAAATTGAAAGATAAATCGCTTCAAGAGAAACGATAGTTGTTAGGACTAGCATTATTTTATCAAATGACACATCAAGCAAGGCGAGAGTAAAAATACCAATAAAAAATAAGGTATGAATAACAAGCGAAGGAACCGAACCAATTCCGCCGGTAATTTTCATCGAATATTTTTCTAGTAATTCCTTAAACTTGTTCATTTCTGCGCATTATACCCACGAAAACAAAAAGTACAAAAAACGATGCTTTACAAGGGTGTTTTCGAACATTATGATGAGAACACGTAATTAAATTTATGGAGCAGTACGACCACCGAAAAATTGAAAAAAAATGGCAGAAGGTTTGGGAAGAAGAAAATACTTTTGCTACAGACGAAGATTTAAATAAACCAAAATCCTATATTTTGGATATGTTTCCATATCCATCAGGAGAAGGCCTTCACACTGGACACGTTAAGGTCTACACGGCGAGTGATATTTATGCGCGCTATAAACGAATGAATGGTTTTCGTGTTCTTCACCCAACAGGGTGGGACGCTTTCGGTTTACCAGCAGAGCGCTTCGCAATAAAACATAAAATTCATCCTCGCGTGGCGGTTGATAATAATGTTGCTACTTTTAAACGACAAATGAAATCGGTTGGTTTTTCTTACGACTGGGAAAGAGAAATTGATACCACTGATCCAAAGTTTTATAAATGGACACAGTGGATGTTTCTTAAAATGTATGAAAAAGGGTTAGCTTACGAGTCTTATCAGCCAATAGTTTGGTGTCCTACATGTCAGACTGGATTGTCTAACGAGGATTTGGAGGGTAATGCTTGTGAAATATGTGGGACCGTAGCAGAAAAAAAACCAATGAGGCAGTGGGTTATTAAAATTACTGAATACGCAGATAGGTTAGTTGAGGATTTGGATATTTTGAAAGATTGGCCGGAATCATTTAAAGAGGCGGAAAGAAATTGGATAGGTAAAAGCGAAGGCTCAGAAATAGATTTTCAGATAGATGGAATGGATAAAAAATTTACAGTTTTTACGACACGCGCAGACACTCTTTTTGGCGCAACATACACTGTCCTTTCGCCGGAACATGAATTAGTTTCTGAATTAAAATCTAATATTACAAATTGGGATGAAGTTTTGCAGTATCAAAAAATAGCAGGTGAAAAAACGGAGGTTGAACGAACTTCTGAAGGAAAAGAGAAGTCTGGTGTGAAATTAGAGGGAATTTTTGCAATTAATCCAGCAAATGGAGACAAACTTCCGGTTTTTATCGCAGACTATGTTTTAGCTCATTATGGTACTGGGGCAATTATGGCGGTACCTGCGCACGATGATAGGGATTATGAATTTGCCAAAAAATTTAATTTACCGATTAAGACGGTTATTGAGCCTGTTACGGGGGAAGTTAAGGAAAACGAAGAAAAAAGAAGAAGTATTGTTGCACTTGTGAGGGATCCTAAAAATGGAAAAATATTATCTCTTAATTGGGGTGAAAAATTTGGCGGGCAGTTATTTGTTGGTGGTGGAATCGAGGGGGGAGAAGATGCGGAGAGTACGGCAATTAGGGAAATAAAAGAAGAGACTGGCTATAGTGAAATCCGCTTGGTTGGAACTTCGGAAACAATTCATCATCACTACTTTGCGCACTCAAAAGGGGTGGCAAGGGATATCGATGCTATTGGTTTATATTTTGAACTAACTGGGAATAAGCAAGAATCAACGGCACAGGACGATTCTGAAAGAGGTAAGTTTACGGTGGAATGGATAACAGAAGAGGAGGCTCTGAAGAAAGTAAGTGACCCTCTACACCAATACGTGTTTCAAAAGTTTATAAAAAATAAAGTGTATACAGGAAGCGGAATTCTCACGGGGTCGCTTGATTTTAATGGAATAGAAAGTGAAGAGGCGAAAATAAAAATAACCAAATTTGTTGGTGGGCAAATTAAAACCACATACAAGCTTCGCGATTGGGTTTTTTCTCGCCAGAGATATTGGGGTGAACCAATTCCAATTATTCATTGTGAAAGTTGTGGCGTTGTGCCTGTCCCAGAGAAGGACTTACCGGTTGTTTTGCCGGACGTTAAGGCGTATGAACCAACCGGAACAGGAGAATCACCACTTGCTGACATTTCTGAATGGGTAAATACAAAGTGTCCAAAATGTGGTGGAAACGCTAAGCGCGAGACAAATACAATGCCTCAGTGGGCAGGTTCGTCTTGGTATTACTTAAGATTCATTGACCCTAAAAACGACAAGGCTTTGATAGATAATAAGAAGGAAAAAAATTGGGCTCCCGTTGACGTTTATGTTGGTGGGGCAGAACACGCAACACGACATCTTATCTACGCTCGTTTCTGGCATAAGTTTTTATATGACTTGGGAATAGTTTCAACTAAAGAGCCGTTTACGCGCCTTGAAAGTGTAGGCCTTATTTTGGCTGGTGGTGGAGTAAAGATGTCTAAGCGTTTAGGAAATATAGTTAACCCTGATGAAATAGTTGAGTTATATGGAGCGGACACACTTCGAATTTACGAAATGTTTATGGGGCCTTTCAGTCAAGCTAGTGCATGGGATACAAAATCAATAATTGGCCCGCGTAGATTTTTAGAAAGAGTTTGGAAACTACAAGAAAAAATTTCAAGTGATGAAAATTATATTGGAAGTGAAAATGCTGTCATGGTTTTAAACCAGACTATAAAAAAGGTTGGAGAAGATGTTGAAGAATTTAAGTTTAATACCGCAATAAGCCAAATGATGATTTTGGTGAGTATTTTTGAATCTGAAGAAAAGATTTCACGTAAATCTTTTAGCACTCTATTGCTTCTTTTAGCCCCATTTGCACCCCATTTTGCTGAGGAGTTGTGGTCATTGTTTGGCAATAAAAAATCAATAAAGGATGTTACTTGGCCGATTTACGAGGACTCTAAGTTGAAGGGGGATAAGGTTGTGATTGCTGTGCAAATTAATGGGAAATTAAGAGAGACGCTTGAGCTTTCAAAAGATGCCTCGGAGGATGAAATTAAGGAAGAGGTTATGAATTCTTCCCGCGTAAAACCGTGGATTTTGGATAAAAAAATTAAAAAAACTATTTATATAAAAGGAAGAATGTTCAGTATAGTTTTGGAGTAATTTCTCTTTTTTTAAAAAACTTAAAACTTTTTCTTTTCTTGAGTCGCCTAGCTTTTACATTTAAAAACATTGCGCAGACTAGTGGGTCGAGCATAGCAAAAACTTAGCAAAGTTTTATGCGTGTTTTTAAATGTAAAAGCAAAAAATACTACCCCTTGACCTTTATTCTAATAAATGATAGAAATTAGAACACATAAACAGTTCATCGGTCATTTTTAAGAAAAAACCAAAATGTCACAAATCAATTTTAAACCAAAACAGGTAGCCAAGAAGTTGTTAACCGTTCTTCCGGAGCGTAATTTTGACGTTATTGTTAATCGTTTCGGCCTGGGTGAATCAAGCGAAGCAAAGACACTCGATGCTATTGGTAAGAAGTATGGAATCACCCGCGAGCGTGTTAGGCAAATCGAAAACTTCTCTATTCAGGCTATAAAAAAATCAGAAGTTTTTGCAAAAGAAAAAGAATCTTTTGAAAACCTATTTTCTGCAATAGAAGCGCTTGGGTCTGTTGTTTCTGAGGATGAATTATTGAGTCACTTCTCAACCGACAAAGCAACACAAAACTATATTAATTTTTTCCTAGTTTTAGGTGACGCTTTTGTGCGCTCAAAAGAAGATAGCCATTTTAAACACCGATGGAGTATTGATTCCGATATGTCTGAAAAAGTTCACGTTTCGCTAAAGAAACTTTATGAAGGTTTGAGCGACGAAGAAATAGTTCCAGAGGGTGAGTTGGTTACTCGTTTTCTTTCACACCTTAAAGATGTTTCGGAAAAATATCGTGACGAAGAAATTCTAAAGCGATGGTTAAAACTTTCAAAACTAATTGATAGAAATCCTTTTGGCGAATGGGGTCGCTCATCTTCCTCAAACATTAGAGCTCGTGGAATGAGAGATTATGCATATTTGGTTTTACGCAGACACGGTTCACCAATGCATTTTTCTGAAGTTGCCAAGGCAATTACTGCTTCTTTCAAAAAACCAGCCCATGTCGCTACTTGTCACAACGAACTTATTAAAGACAAGCGCTTTGTTTTGGTAGGACGTGGTTTGTACGCGCTTTCTGAATGGGGTTACAACAAAGGCGTTGTTCGCGATGTTATCAAGGAGCTTTTGAAGAAAGAGGGTCCTATGAGCAAGGAAGACATTTTGAAAAGAGTCATGAAGGAAAGATATGTTAAAGAAAATACAGTCTTAGTTAATCTTCAAAATGCTAATAATTTTAAGAAAAATAAAAACGGTTTATACACAGCCGCTTAACCAGAAAGATATCGTAAAAAAGGCGAACTGAATTTACTTGTCTCTGTATCTTCGTGTTTTCCTGAAAACCTCGACTTTTCCTTTTGAAAAACCTTACGGAGCGCGCTGAGCGTGAGTAGAGAAAAACCCAGCAGGGTTTTATCGTGTTTTTCAGAAGGGAAAGCAAAAAATAAAAATTTACTACCACTTAATTTAATTTCGCGATAAGATATAGGAAATGGTAGATTATCTTTTTTACATACTGGGAATTGTATTTGAGTTCATAAACAACACCGCTAATTTCTGGTTGCCGGTTGTACTTGTTTTTGTTTTTTGGAAGATATGGATTTTATACCTGAAGGCTGATTGGATTTCTAAATTAAAGTGGGTGCTTCTTGAGGTTAGATTGCCAAAAGAAGTATTTAAGACACCAATGGCAATGGAGCTTGTTTTAAACGGACTCCAACAGCCGAGCTCTGGAAATAAATGGGATCAGTATTGGAAAGGACGCGTTCCAGATTGGTTTTCTTTTGAAATTGTCTCGATAGAGGGAACTATCCGTGTATATATCAGATGTCTTTCAAAATATAAAAATATTGTAGAGGCCCATGTTTATTCGCAATATCCCGAAGCTATAATTAGCGAAGCGTCTGACTATACACAAAATATGCCTTGGAGTAATAAGAGCGAAATTTCGCTTTGGGGGTCTGAGTTCGCACTTACAAAAGAAGATCCATATCCAATAAAGACATATGTTGATTATGGAATGGATAAAGGTTATGTTGACGAAAAGCAACGTATTGAAACGATGGCGCCGACATTAGAATTTTTGGGCTCTATGGGGAAAGGAGAGCAGACTTGGATTCAAATACTTGTGCGCGCAACGAGAGGGGAAGATTGGAAGGCTGAAGGGAAAGAGTTAATAAAAAGTTTGATGCACAGAGACGAGAAAGATGCTGACAAAGCGTTAACTACAAGACTGACTAAAGGAGAAACAGATGTTATAAACGCGGTTGAGCGAAGTATCTCAAAACCCGCTTTTGAAGTTGGTATAAGAGGTTTATATTTTGCAGAGAAAGGGAAATTTAACCCATCAAACATTACCGCGCTCTTGAGCACATTTAAACAATACTCATCACACAATATGAACGGTTTTAAACCTGGATATGGTCTTACCATTCTTGATTATCCATGGGATGATTTTAGGGACATTCGTAAAAAAATGATTTTGAAAAAATTGTTTAAAATGTACCGTCTTAGGGCTTATTTTTATCCCCCATATGAACAAAAACCTTTCGTTTTAAATGTTGAAGAATTGGCTACCATATTCCATTTCCCAAGTGGGGTCGCCGAAACACCAACCTTAACGAGAGTAGATTCAAAACGTTCAGAACCACCCGCAAACTTGCCAGTTTAATTTTCTATGATTTCTTTAAAAAATTATGCTTTTTATTCATTGCTACCTAGTAAATGGTGGAGGTGGATAGCGGTTACCGTCCTTGCTGTTTTTGTTTTTTTGGGGGTGTATATAATTCCACCTTATAATTTTCCAGCACAACATTCTATTGAAATCAAAGAAGGGTTTACTCTGTCGGAGACGGCAAGTCTTTTGAAAGACGAAAATGTGATTCGCTCACCGTTTGTTTTTAAGGCGCTGGTTTATGTTTTAGGTGGAGAACGTGGAATACAAGTTGGGGAATACTTTCTACCAAAACCGGCAAGTGTCATAAGTCTTTCTTTTCGAGTTATAAAAGGTGATTTCGGTTTTGAGCCGGTGAAAATAACTTTTCCTGAGGGTTCAACAATATTAGAGATGGCAAAAATTGCGGAAAAGAAACTCCCGAGATTTAAGGCTGGTGAGTTTATTACCCTAACAGAAGGAAAAGAGGGGTATCTTTTCCCAGATACTTATATTTTTTACACAAACACAAAAACAGAAACCGTTGCGAAAACTTTGGAAGAAAATTTTGAAATAAAAACAGATACGCTAAAACGTTCTGCTTTAAAATTAGGTAAAGATTTTAGGGATATAATAATTATGGCTTCGATTATCGAAGAGGAGGCAAGGAAGGAAGAAGATCGAAAGATAATCTCCGGAATTTTATGGAAAAGAATTAAAATTGGAATGGCGCTTCAAGTTGACGCCCCTTTTATATACTCAATTGGTAGGAATACTTATGAATTAACGAGAAGTGACTTAAGGGGTAATTCGCCATACAACACCTACCAGAATCGGGGGTTACCGGTCGGGCCAATCTCAAACCCAGGACTTTCTTCAATAAATGCCGCTCTTTATCCAACGGAATCGCCATATCTTTTCTATCTTTCAGATAAAAATGGTACTGTCTATTACGGGAAAGATTTCGAAGAACATAAAAAGAATCGAGAATTATATCTCTAAGAAAAACTGGTAAGTTAAGTAATACAATAATGAAAAATCAAACACTAGCATTTATCGACCTAGAAACGACTGGCCTTTTGCCAAACAAACACGAAATTATTGAAATCGGGTGTGTTTTGGCTCGACAGAAATTTTCAGAGAGTGGAGTTTTAGAACTAGAATATGTTGACGAATTTGAGTACAAAGTAAAACCAATGCATATAGAAACGGCCGATCCGATTGGACTCAATATTAATGGTTACGATGAAAAAGATTGGATTTTTGCGGTTGGTTTAAAAGAAGCTATTGAAGCCACTGCATCGAAAGTTAAAAACACAATTATGGTTGGACATAATGTTGCTTTTGATTTTGCTTTTTTGGAAAAAGCTTTCGAAGAAACCGGAATTCAAAATCCAATGCATTACCACAAGCTCGATACGATTTCTATAGCATACGCAAAACTACACAACCATAAAGAAGTTGAAAAGTTTTCCTTAAGAGCACTTTGTGATTATTTAGGAATAGAAAATAAGCGTGCTCACTCGGCTCTTTCTGACGCGCGTGCCACATATGAGATTTTCCAGAAACTAATAAATATGTAGAGTCTACAAAGGACCGCCCTTTGTGGGCTTTTTGGAGTTGATGTAAAAAATTTTACCTACGCAGTTTCTCTGATAGGATAGGCGTTATGAAGAAAAGAAAGGTATTCGTTGGGCTTTCAGGGGGAGTAGATAGCTCCGTGTCGGCCGCTCTACTTAAAAAAGAGGGGTATGAAGTCATAGGTGTTTTTATAAAGGTTTGGCAACCAGATTTTTTTGCTCCTGCCCGTGCTCATTTTGCAGGCGGGTGCACATGGAAAGAAGATAGGTTAGACGCGATGCGTGTTGCGGCAAAGCTTAATATTCCATTTTTAACTTTAGACCTAGAGAAGGAATACAAAGAAGAAGTGATTGATTACATGATTTCTGAATATAAAAGTGGCCGTACTCCAAACCCAGATGTTATGTGTAATAAGTATGTTAAGTTTGGCGCGTTTTTAAAATTTGCTTTAAAAAATGGCGCAGATTTCGTGGCGACAGGCCATTATGCTCGAGTTAAAAAAATTGGTGGGGACCATAAAATGCTTACCGGCGTTGATAAAGAAAAAGATCAGTCATATTTTCTTTGGACAATAAAAAAAGAATTACTTCCCAAAATTTTATTTCCAGTGGGGGGTTATAAAAAAACAGAAGTTCGTGTGCTCGCAAAGAAATATAATTTGATAACTTGGGAGAAGAAAGATAGTCAAGGTCTTTGTTTTGTCGGCAAATTAGATATCAAGGATTTTTTAAAGCATTATATAAAAGAAAAAAAAGGGAATTTGTTAAATGAAAATGGTGAGGTAATTGGTTATCATAGTGGGGCAATTTTTCTTACAGAAGGGGAGAGACATAATTTTGTCGTAACAAAAAAGACAAACTCAAAAGAAACACCACCACAATACGTTGTTTCTAAAAACTTAAAAAATAACACAGTAACCGTTTCTCCTTTTCCTAAAAAAAGTCGTGGTTTATCAAAGGATGTTAGTTTGAAGGATTTTAATTTTATTGAATCGGATATTAAAATTGGTGAAAAACTTGATGCCCAAACAAGATATCGAGAAAAAATATCGCCGTGTTTTTTGGTTGGTATAGATTTATCAAAAAAAACAGTAGAAATAAGGTTTAATACAGAAAAACTTGTATCGGCTGGACAATCTCTCGTATTGTACAAAAAAGATGTTTGTGTTGGCGGTGGCGTAATTGTTGAGAAAAATTAGTAATATCCACATTATTTAATTTTGTGGATGGTGTGTATATCTGAAATGTTTAAAGAGATATCTTTTGCTATACTATATTTAAGTTAATTTTAAATTTAAATATATGATTTCAGATCTAGCCATTTTAGTCACCCCAGAAAATACCGAAACGTTCGTTCGCCTTTTTCTCGCAATGTCACTCGGTGCAATTCTTGGACTAGAGCGTGTTTTTGCAAAAAAAAGTGCTGGGATAAGAACATACGCCCTTGTTTCAATGGGTTCGGCTCTTTTTATTCTTTCTTCTGAATATGTTGTAAAACAATATCTCTATACCGGTATTCAAGTTAATCCACTTCAAGTTGCGTCAAACATTGTTGTGGGGGTAGGTTTTCTGGGGGCAGGAATAATTATTTTCAAAGACTCTAAACTTACAGGATTAACCACGGCTGCTGGCTTATGGGTTGTTTCGGCAATAGGAATGGCCGTTGGTTTCGGTTATTACATCGCCGCTTTTTTCACAACAATTTTTACTTTGTCAATTTTTACTCTTCTTTGGTACGTTGAAGAAAAACTATTCACCGCCTATAAGGGGATTGATGTTCCCGAAGAGCGTTAATATATGTGGTTTTGGTACGCGATTTTCTCTGCTGTATTTGCTTCGCTTGTAGCTATTTTCGGGAAAATGGGACTTAAGGGTATTGATACAACGCTCGCGACAACTGTTCGCGCTGTTATTATGGCTGGTTTCCTTCTTATAACCAGTCTCTCTCTTAAAAAGTTTGATGGATTTTCTTTTTCAAGTTTTACTGGACGCGATTGGGTTTTTATTATTTTATCTGCCCTTGCAGGAGCGATTTCTTGGGTTTTTTATTTTTCGGCATTAAAAGAAGGGAGGGCCTCAAGTGTTGCAACTATAGACCGATTAAGTATTGTTTTCGTTATTATTTTTGCTGCCCTTTTTCTTGGAGAAGAACTCGGAGCTAAGTCTTTGGCAGGGGCATTTCTAATAGTTGCTGGTGCTGTTTTAATTGTATTACAATAAGAAAAATGAACGGAACAGAGATAAGAAAAAAATATCTGGAGTATTTTAATTCGCGCGAACACGCGATTATTCCATCTGCCCCCATTATTCCAGAAAATGACCCCACAACTCTTTTTACAAGCTCTGGGATGCAACCACTTCTCCCGTATCTTTTGGGTTCTCCTCACCCAAAAGGAGTTCGTTTGGTAAACTCTCAAAAATGTTTTCGCGCTGAAGATATTGAGGAAATAGGAGACAACCGACATACAACTTGTTTTGAAATGCTCGGGAACTGGTCTTTAGGAAATTATTTTAAAAAAGAACAATTAGATTGGGTTTTTGATTTTTTTACAAAAGAAGTTGGACTTTCTCCAGAAAAATTATATGTGACAGTTTTTGCGGGAGAAGAAAGATATGGAATTTCAAAAGATAACGAAGCCGTTTTAATTTGGAAAGAACTTTTTGAAAAAGTTGGAATTGATGCTAACGACGTATTTATTGGAAGCGAAGAAGATGGCGGAAAGACCGGAATGCAAAGTGGGAGGATTTTTTATTACAACTCTAAAAAGAATTGGTGGAGTCGCTCTGGTGTCCCAGAAAATATGCCAGCAGGGGAGCCAGGTGGACCAGACTCCGAAGTTTTTTATGACTTTGGAACACCACACGATAAAAAATTTGGAGAAAATTGTCACCCTAATTGTGATTGCGGTCGTTTTATGGAAATAGGAAATTCCGTATTTATGGAATATGTAAAAGAAGCAGACGGAAGTTTTTCTGTGTTGTCTCAAAAAAATGTTGATTTTGGTGGTGGTTTAGAAAGAATCGCGGCGGCCAGTTTGGGTGGAGCTGACATCTTTGGAACAGACCTTTTCCAGCCTATCATTGAATCTATAGAAAAACTTTCTCAGAAAAAATATCAAGGTGGTTTAGTAAAAGATGATTCTGCTTTTAGGATTATTGCGGACCATATGAAAGGAGCTGTCTTTATGATGAGTGGCGGAATTTTGCCCGCAAATACTGAACAAGGGTATGTATTGAGAAGATTAATTAGACGCGCTGTTAGATACGCGGACTTGCTCGGGTTAAAGGAAAATGAACTTCAAAAAACAGTTGATTCGATTTCTTTGATTTACAAAGATGTTTACCCTGAGATTCAGGAAAAAATTGAATATATTCGCGAAGGAATAAAAAACGAGGAAGTGAAGTTTAGAAAAACACTGGAAGTTGGGATGCGCCAGTTTGAGAAAATAAAAAGTGAAGGTATTAGCGGGCATGAAGCTTTTCTTCTGTTTACTACCTACGGTTTTCCAATTGAACTTACTTTAGAGCTCGCAAAAGAAAAAGAACTTTCTGTTGATTTAGATGGGTTTAAGGCTGAGATGGAAAAGCATAAGATTTTGTCGAAATCACAATCAGATCAGAAATTTAAAGGTGGATTAGCTGATCACGGTGAAATGGCTGTTAAATATCACACCGCAACGCACTTACTTCAAAAAGCGCTTATAGAAATATTAGGTAATCATGTTGCACAAAAGGGTAGCAATATAACAGGGGAACGACTTCGTTTTGATTTTTCGCATAACCAAAAAATGACCGATGAGGAAAAAAAGAAAGTTGAAGATTTGGTTAATCAAAAAATAAAAGAAGCGCTTCCTGTATCATATGAGGACATTCCACTTGTTGAGGCGGAAAAAAGAGGGGCAATAAGATTATTTGAAGAGAAGTATGGTGACGTTGTTCGTGTTTATAAAGTTGGTGATTTTAGTCTTGAGTTTTGTGGAGGACCGCATGTTAAAAATACGAGCGAGCTTGGTAATTTTAAAATAACAAAAGAAGAAGCCGTTTCCTCTGGGGTGCGTAGAATTAAAGCGATTTTGACTTAATGGTGTGATACAATTTTAGAAATAGAACCTATGGGATTTTTTTCAAAAAATGATAAGGAGTACGTTCTTTTGTTTGATGTTGGAAATGGGAGTATTGGTGTTGCTGTTGCCGAAATTTCTGACAATAAAAATATTTTAAACAAAGCGAAGCTCGTAGAGGTTTATCGAGAAACGATCCCTTTTCAAGAACATTTACGATTTGATCATTTTACAAAAACTGTTGCTAAAAGTATTGAAAGTGCCGCAAAGAGAGTGCAGGCTGAGTTAAAATATCCAATTGAAAAAGCCTACCTAATTTTGGCTTCTCCTTGGTATGCATCTCAAACGCGAGTGGTTAATTTACGTAAAAGCGAGTCCTTTACTTTTACTGAAGAATTATTTGCGGAAATGATTAAAAAGGAGAGTGATGATTTTAAGAACGAACATATAAAAGGCAGGTTTAAGAAGGCTGCGAAAGAGGACAACTTGGTTTTAATTGAACAACACGTTGTTCAATTAAAATGTAATGGTTATGAAATTGAAGATCCTTTTGACAAAAAAGTAAAAACCATTGAAATGCCTTTGTATTTAAGTGTTGCTCCACAGGTGGTTTTAGAGGCGTTTGTTTCCGCTATTAAAAATGTTTTTCCGAAAATTGATATAGTTTTCGGTACGTTTCCGTTGGCGTACTTTTTCGCAGCTCGAGAACTTTACCCTAAATTTGATGATGCGCTTTTAGTTGATGTGAGTGGAGAAGTGACCGATATCGCTTTTGTTTTAAACGGAGCATTGCTTGAAATAACATCTTTCCCTCTTGGGAGAAACACAATTTTCCGCCGGCTCTCTTCTTCTTTACATAGACCAGCAGAAGAGATTATTTCTTTATTGAGCACTTTCTTTACCGGTAAAACCAACAAAGAAATGAGTATCAAGATTGAAAAAGCTTTTGCTGAAATAGCTGACTCATGGGTAGTTTCGTTTGAAAAAGCGCTTGAGAAATTAGCTGACACATTTTATCTACCAGATCAGGTTTTCTTGACGGCCGACGATGACATTAAAAAATGGCTTGTTGAGGGCATAAAAAAAGAAAGTTTTAGTCAATACGTTATGACTCACACTCCGTTTTCTGTTGTTGATACGAATACTCTTTTTAATGCACGAGGAAAACATATTTTTGAAAAAGGTGAAGTCGACGTTTTTCTTGGAATAGGAGCTTTTTACATTATTCACAATACTAATAAAAATTTTCGTTCGGAGGCGTTCTAGGTGATATAATCTAAATATGAAGGAAAAGAAAATTCTAAGCGATGTGATAATCAGAAATACAGCTGGAAGAAGACCACTTTCTGATGTCATTCAAAAAAATAACTATAAACAACAAACACCTATAAAAAACAAGGAGGTGGTAAAACCAATACAGAAAAAGAAAGAAGTTGAGTATGTTATTAAAGAGCCAACTATCCACCGAGAAAATGCCACCGTTGGGGACCTTAATAAAACCAAAAGTCTTGTCAAAAAAACAGCTTGGGTTTCAATTCCAATAGGCATTATTTTAGTTGTTTACCTCGTGATATCAATCTTATTTTCTGGCGCAGAATTAAAAATTGTTCCAAAGTCTGAACAGCTTGAAGTTTCAGCATCACTAAACGCAAAAAAAGGTGACGCAAAAACAAGCTTTGCTTTTGAGACAGTAAGTTTATCTGAGGAAGGAAGTAAACTCGTTGCCTCAACGGGGACTAAGGATGTTTCAGAAAAAGCTACTGGCCGAGTTGTTATTTACAATGCCTACAGCACTGCAACCCAGAAATTAATTAAAGATACTAGGTTAGAAACTACCGACGGAAAAATATACCGTATTGTTTCAAATATTGTTGTTCCGGGCCTTAAAACCGTTAATGGAGAAACAATCCCCGGTTCGGTTGAAGTTTCGGTATATGCCGACAAACCTGGCGAGCAATACAACATAGGGTTAGCAGACTTCACAATCACAGGATTTAAAGGTGATCCTAGATATAGCAAATTCTACGCACGCTCAAAAGGGGAGATAAAAGGAGGTTATGTTGGTAGTGTTCAAGTGGCATCACCAGACGCGGTTAATGCGACCAGAAATGAACTTAGAACCGCGATTAAGGATTCGTTGTTAAGACAAATTTCATCACAAATACCAGACTCGTTTGTCTTATTTAAAGAAGCTTCAGAAATTATTTTTGAAACAAAAGACGATCTGAAGAACGAAAGTGGAGTTATTGTTAAAGAGAAAGGAACTTATACGGGGATACTTTTACCAAAGAATTTGTTGTCTGAAGAAATTTTGAAGAAGGCCAACTATTCAATGAAAGATGTTGATGCGACAACTCTAAAAAATACAGAAAGCTTAGTTTTTATGTTTGATGGTGCCAACGAGTCACTACTTAAAGCAACAAGCATAAGCTTCACGCTTAAAGGAACAGCAACAGTAGAAGCTCTGGTTGATACCGAAAAATTGAAAAAAGATATTGCAGGGAAACCAAGAAGTGACTTCAATAAATTACTCGCAGATTACAAGGGGATTAAAACTGCGACACTTTCAATGAATCCTTTCTGGGCTCGCTATATTCCAACAAACGAAGAAAAAATTACTATTGTCCAAACTAGCGATAAATAGTTACAAGTTCGTGAGTTCTCTTAAATCTTTCCCGTTTTTCCATTTTAAAAACATTACGGAGCCTGGCGAGGCGAGTATAGTAAATTTTTAGCACCTTCCTGTCGGTAGGCAGAGAAAATTATACGTGCATTTCTGGGTATTTTATTTCCCGCATACACCCCTAAAATACCTTGCGCAGACCGGTAAATTTTCTTAAAAATTCCCCGTCTTTCCATTTTAAAAACATTACGGAGCGCGGCGAGCGCGAGTATAGAAAAATTCAGCAGAATTTTATCGTGTTTTTAAAACGGAAAGACACAAAGAAAAATTGCATAAGTTCACATACATATGGCACTCCTCTTAATTGAGGATATGCGCCAA
>CAYPVT010000014.1:0-19790 GCA_964414265.1 uncultured Candidatus Saccharibacteria bacterium
AGCCTACGCGCGAGCGAAAACACTCTCGCAAGAACTTTTATTTTCGTTGTGCCGTATTCACTCAGTAAAATTTGTTTATCGCCACCAAAAACATCTACCACTCGCCACATATTTTTCCCAAAAACCAAATCAGTTTTACAAACAGAAAAGTCTTGCAATAAATATCGCAACTTTGCCTTACTAAGTCTCACTCCTTGAGCGGTAGCGAAAATCAAACCAAAATCTCTTGTTAGAAGATAAAACATGCGATTAGCTTCTCCTAAGTTCACACCCCCCAAGACGATACTCTCCGTTGTGTATCGATGATACGACATACTAAATAATCAGTTTTAAAACAAAAAACATCTCATCAAAAGAAACCTCCTCCCCTATAACATCTACGGAAAAATCTATCCCTTTAATACTCACTGCTTGAGAAATTTCTGCCTGCCATTTTTCTACAAAACTTTTTCCGTTCTCATTTGTTGAAATACTAAGTGAAGCAATATCTTTAGGGTTTAATTTTTCTTTCTTTCTCAAATCCTGTACCGCGCGAATAAATTCACGAACCTGTCCTTCTTCTTTTAATTCAGGTGTTATTGTGACATCAAACAACACGACCCCTCTTTCAAGAGAAGCATTGTGTGTAATTTTTTTCACATTTACTTCTTCTTTCACCAGCTCTTCAAAAAATTCACCATCTTGCTCGGATACTTCAAGCGAAGAAAGTGGTTGGCGAACCTTAATCCCGTGAACCGCGCGGGCGGCGAGGGCTTGTTCAACTATTCTTCTGGTATTCAACATTTCCCCAATTAAATCTTTGTCAGTTTTTGATGACTTTGGCCATTTTTCAAGATGCACACTTTCTTTATCTTTTTCGGTTTTAATTTTTTGATACAAATCTTCCGCAACAAAAGGCGTAAATGGCGCAAGAATCTTAGAAAGTTCTTTCAAAACAAATAATGTTGTTTCAAGTCCTGCTTTTTTATCTTCCTCATCGTTACCCTTAAAACGTTCTCGCGAACGACGAATGTACCAAGTCGACAAATCCTCAATAAAGTCCCCGATTGGTCTTGTTGCTTTATCAATCTCGTATTTATCCATCCCTTCTGTGACTTCTTCCTTAAGTTCGTTTAATCTTGCGACAATCCACTTATCTAAAACATTTTTACTTTCATCTTTAGCTTCTACTTTTTCAGCATACAGCGCGTAAAAAGAATAAACATTCTCGAGGCGCACAACAATTTTTCTGTATACATCAGAAACTCCAGCTTCAGACAAACTCAAATCCTCGGCCCGCATAATTGGAGACGAGAGTAAATAATATCGAAGTGAATCTGCTCCGTATTTTTCAATAACCTTAATTGGATCAGGGTAATTCTTTAGGCGCTTTGATATTTTTTTGCCGTCTTCGGCCATCACCATCCCGTTAACAATAACGTTTTTATATGGAGCCTTCCCAAAAAGCGCTGTGCTCAAAACCAAAAGTGTATAAAACCAACCTCGAGTTTGATCTAATCCTTCCGCAATAAAATCTGCGGGAAAATTATTTTTAAATTCTTTTTCGTTCTCAAAAGGATAGTGGAATTGCGCAAATGGCATTGACCCTGATTCAAACCAACAATCAAACACTTCCAAAACACGTGTCCTTTCTCCTCCACATTCACAATTTAGTTTTACAGCATCGATGTATGGGCGATGAAAATCAAGGTCTCCGTCTTTATTGCGCGGGATAGATTCGAAAATCATTTTTTCAAACTCCGCGTTACTTAAGAAATCGTCCCCTCTTTCTTTTTTCATCTTCACCGCACTTTCTACTGAAAGACCTAACGCCATGGTGAAAAGTAGCCACGCGGTATATTCGTGCGTAACAATAAGAACATTTTTTCCTTCGTGTTCTTTTTCAATATTTGAAACAGCTTCAAAAACTCTTTTCTTTAAATCAGCTAAATTCTCCCCATTTGGAGCCCTCTTTGTAAATTTTTCTTCTAAAGAAGAGAAGTACCCGTGATATTCCTCATTAGTCTTTCCATTAAAGTCACCAACATTTATTTCAGCTAATCGTGGATCAAAGACAACATCAGAATTTTGTAGGCCAAGTTCTTCGGCAAGAATAGATGCTGTTTGTCTTGTGCGCATAAGTGGCGAGGAAACAATGAGGTCGATTTTTTCTTTTTTCAATTTCTGAGCGCTTTCCTTAACTTGCTCTCTCCCTTTTTCAGTTAGGTTGTCTATGTCTGTCTCTTTTATTTTTGTAGTTCTTGCTACGTTGCTTTCTGATTGCCCATGTCTTATTACAAAATAATTATTGGAAGATGGCTTCGCCAATTTTTTAATATCAAAAAGCGAACCAACGACAACTGGTTTTTCGCATTTATTACATTTCCAAACAGGAATCGGCGCTCCCCAGAAACGAGCTCGAGAAACCGCCCAGTCGCGAGCGCCTTCAAGCCACTTACCAAAACGATTAGTACCAATTGATTCTGGAACCCAGTGTATCTTTTTATTTTCTTCAACGAGTTTATCTCTAAACTTACTAACTTCAACAAACCAAGAACTTGAAGCGTAGTTTAAAAGTGGAGTCTCGCATCGCCAACAGAGCGGATATGAGTGAACTATTTTTTCTTTAGAAAAAAGTGTTCCTTTTTGCGCAAGATATTTAATTATTTCTATATCTGCCGATTGAGTATCTCCTTTTTGTTTAACATATTTACCCGCGAAATCTTTCACCTCAGGTTTAAATTGCCCACTCATTGAAACATGCTGAACGAAAGGAAGTTTTTCTTTAATTCCAAGCTCCATGTCTTCTGCGCCAAAAGCTGGGGCTTCGTGGGCAATACCAGTGCCACTCTCAGCTGTCACGAAATCGGCATGATAAACCTTCCAACCATTCTCATGATTCTTTATTGTTTTATCGTTTAGATAATAATCAAAAACCGGAACATAAGATTTGCCAACTAATTCAGATCCTTTGATTGGAGTACCTATTACTTCAAGTAAATGGTCACTGTGTGGAACTATGTAAAAATTATTATTTTTTTCAAACTTTTCAATAATCAATTTCGCTAAATAAACATATTCATCCTTATTATCATATGTTCCAGTACCAATTTTTTGCATTACTGTTTTTCTGAGTATTTTTGCTTTTACATAATCAATATCTTTATTCACCGCTATTGCGACATTCCCTGGTAATGTCCAAGGTGTCGTTGTCCAAGCTAAAAGATAAGTTCCTGGCTCATCGGCGAGTTCAAATTTTGCCGTCACCGAAATATCCGTCAGATCGGTATAGCCCTCCGCAACTTCTGATTGTGCAAGTGGTGTCTCACAACGTGGACAAACATACATAATTTTATGTCCTTCATAGACAAGGCCTTTTTCATGAAGAGTTTTGAATGCCCACCAAATAGATTCTGTGTATGTCGCATCCATTGTTTTATAGGCATGCTCCATATCAACAAAACGTCCTAATCTTGGAACCACTTCTTTCCAGTTTGAATCAAAACGAAGAACCGCTTTTTTTGCCGACTCGTTAAACTTATCAACTCCATACTCTTCAATATCTTTTTTATGTCCAAGATTTAACTCTTGCTCAATCAAGTTTTCTATTGGAAGGCCGTGACAATCCCAACCCCACTGTCTGCGTACAAAACTACCACGCATCGTTTGATAACGTGGAATGGCGTCTTTTATTGTCCCAGCTAAAATATGTCCGTAGTGTGGCTCCCCTGTTGCAAAAGGTGGTCCATCGTAAAATACAAATTTATCATCCGCTTTCTGTTCTAGCGTTTTCTCAAAAATTTTATTTTCTCTCCAGAATTTAAGTATCCTTTTTTCATTCAGAGAAACCTGTGTGTCTTTTTGTTCTTCCATATTGTCTTATATTAGCAAATTACATTTTCTCTGGCGCAGAAATACCTAAAAGCGACAATGTTTTCGCTAAAATTATTCTGGTCGACAAAACAAGCTCTAGCGCACCAACGTTATATTTATCCTCCTCGATAACTCGCGTGTCGCGATAAAACTGCGAAAATTGAGAGGCAAGCTCGTAAGCATAAGTGTTCAAACGATTAACCTGACAATCCCCTGCTGACAATTCAACAACTTCCGGAAACTGTAGAAGTTTAACAGCAAGGTCTCTTGCGGATTTATTTTTCAAAACTTCATCAAGTTTAATTTCGTGAGGAGAAAGCGCTTTAGTGTTCGCAATTATTGATGACATGCGAGCGTGAGCATATTGCACATAAAAAACAGGGTTCTTATCTGAATGCTCTTTAGCTAAAGCAACATCAAACTCCATGTGAGTGTTAAGCGCACGTTCATTATAAAACCAACGCACCACATCAAGACCAATTTCTTCTACCAAATCTTCAAGTAATACAACATTACCTGCGCGCTTCGACATTTTTGAAACTTCACCATTTTCTTTAAGCGAAACGAGTTGAGTTATAAAAACCTTGAACTCCCCTTCCCAGCCAAGCATTTTTTTAACAGCCATCATCCGCTTAACATGCCCATGATGATCTGCCCCCCAAACATTAATTACTTCCCCATAACCGCGTGTGAATTTATCAGAGTGATACGTAATATCTGAAAGAAAATAAGAAAAAGAACCGTCGCTTCGTAAAACAACCCTATCTTCATCATCACCATATTCTGTTGTCTTTGCCCACCATGCCCCCTCTTTTTCATAAACAAGATTTTTCTCCTTGAGTTCTTCAAACATTTTTTGATTAGAACCACTCGCTCTTAATTTACCGTCTTCTGAATACCATTCATCAAAACGAACTAGAAGTTTTTCTTCAATAAAATCTCGATTATCTCTTTGTATTAAAGTGGCGAGTTTAAAACCAGCATCCGCCTCGCTCATTTGAGAGAAATCATTTTGCTCTATAAGAGAAGATATCATCTCTCCTTTATATTGTTCCCCCCTCCCAAGTGCTAATTTTCCAAGCTCTTTAATTTGGTTGCTCTCACGGGAATCATTCACATAATATTCACGTGTCACATTTCCTCCTGCAAAAGAAAAAATGTTCGCTAAAATATCTCCGTAAAAAGCTCCGCGACCGTGACCTAAATGCAAAGCGCCGGTTGGGTTTGCCGAAATAAATTCAATATTTATTTTTTTACCTTTTATGAAATCAAAACCTTTTTCAGATTCTTTTACTGTTTTATTAAGTTCACTTAAAACAGCTTCGGAAGATAAAGTGAAATTTATAAATCCAGGTCCGGCAATATTCGTCTCTGAAACGGCGTCTATGAACCCTTTGTCTTTTTTAAGCTCTTCTATAATAGTCGTCGCAATGTCTTTTGGGTTTTTATCCGAAACCTTAACAACCATTGCAACATTAGTAGTGTAATCACCAAAACGATTATCAGCAGAAATATTAAAAGAAACTTCCCTTAATTCCGGGAAAATATCCTTGAGAACTTTATCTAATTTTTCTCTCAAAAAGTGAACCACCATAAGGCGATTCTAGCACGATTGACCGTTTTTTAAAGCTAACCGCCTAAAAGCCAGCGGATTACTTTCCAGAACTACCAAACCCTTTACCGCCTCTATCTGTCTCACTTAATTCTGAGACTTCAACAAATTCCACCTGTTCGATTTTCTGAATTATCATCTGAGCGACCTTCTGCCCTTTTTCAAACTTATATGCTCTATCGCTTAAATTAACTATCCCAACTTTAACCTCTCCACGATACCCAGCGTCTATCACTCCACCTAACGTTTTAATTCCGTTTTTTACAGCAACGCCACTCTTATCCCAAATAAGTCCGGCGTACCCATCTGGAATTTCAAGTGCAATTCCAGTTGGCACTTCTTTCCATTCACCCGAAGCAACTTCTACTTCTTCTCGTGAAAGTAGGTCGAAAGCTGCATCGCCTTTATATGCATAAACTGGAACCGGTAAATTTTTATCTAATCTTTTTATTTTTATTTGCATGTCTTTAAAAGATTATTATATCTCATACAAAAAATCCGTGTCGCCAACTGGCAAACACGGATTTTTGCTTGGTGGTTTTCTAAACCAAACCAAGCTGTTCTGAAACAACACCCCAGACCTCGTCGTGAACTTCTTCCGGTTTGCGGTTAGCGTCGACAATGACCGCCCTGCTTTTTTTACAAAGCTCTGCAAACCGACTAAAGCCATCACGAACGCGCTTGTGATATTCAATCGGGCGCAGGTCGAAGTGAGTCTTCGTCCGAGACGAATCACCCGCCATCCGTTGGTATGCAACCTCCGGAGGAAGATCGAAAAACACGTAAAGGTCGGGCCCTTCTGCGCGCAACGGCGAATGACGGAAAATATCTTCCCGTAACCGCCAAAACTTTTCCTCCAGTTCAAGCTTCTGCTCACCGTAAATCTGGAAAGCGAAAGTGGAGGAATCACCGCGGTCAGAGATTACTGATTTCTCAGCCAAAACTGCTGGGAATACCAGATTCCTCATCAGCTCCTCGCGGGCGGCAAGAAAGAGGAGCATGTTGTTAAACGGCGTTGATTCCTTCGCAAGCGAATCAAGAATCACCCCGCGGATTTTTTCCGCAAATGGCGTTCCCCCAGGCTCTCGGGTGAAAACAACCTGCTCGCCATTATGAACACCGTGGCAAGCAAGGCGTTCCTTGAGGAGCTCCAACTGAAGACCTTTGCCGGAACCATCCAGTCCATCGAAAACGCAATAACCAGGCTTCATATTTTAGCTCCTCTTAGTTAATCAAAAAAACAAAATTTCTGTTACAAAACTAACACTTGTAAAACAAAAAAGAAAGCCGCCGCACCTTTTGAGGGTGCGGCGGTGAATCACTGTTATTTAAAGTGCTTGGAGAGCTTAGGCCCAGACTGCACTGTGTAATTCGAAACGGGTTTGCTGTCGTAATGTTGATCAGGCATCTCTGCCATTTGTTCGAAACGGATTCTGGCTATCGGTTGTCCGTGTCGAACAAAAAGATCTTCAAACGGGCGGACTTCCAAAGTAATCGGTCGCCCCTTGCCTTCGCCGTTTTTCCCGTGCCCCCATCCACAATCGATATACCCCGCGTAATGAGCGCGGAAATCACCATTTCGCGAGTCCATGTCGACCATTTCACAAGCGAGCTCCGGCGGAACGTGCACTGCTTCTGCGGTAGAGAGGATAAGAAAAGACCTCTGCCGTAAATTCAGGTACCCGTTTTTCGGCCGATAAATTGGCTCAAAAAAATCTGCCGGATCATGCGAGGATTTCCCTTTCGAGAAATCAAGAATACTGCTTGAACCACGACACACGTACCCGACAATTTCTTGGGAAAGGTCGAGTGTCAGAACAATCGAACCGTCGTTATAGCGGACTTGCATCTCGCTGTATTCATACGGCCGACCGTCCAAGTGGTAAAGCAATTGATGCCTCACGAATTGGTTTTGAAGCTCAAACTCCGAAAGGCGGGTGTCAGAAAAAAAGAATCTCGCCTGACAAACTGCCTCTCCTGCCGGAAGAATTACCGGGAAAGATTTCGGAGTGATGAGCACCCAAGCTTCACCACAAAAACCGCTTGGGGCCATGGCGTCAAAACTTGGAACTCCGTCAGCCATGACTCTGACATGCAGGTCATTTCTGCCGGTAGTCGACTTTGGATTGCAGTACGAGTAAACCATCGTCGGTAAACGAAAATACTGCTCGAGGCGGACAAGATACAAAACTCCGCACTCCATCGGCTTGGAAAGATCGTGAACAGAAACATTCAGACGACTTATCAGGTCACGAACTTTTTCTCCAGGCCTCGGCAAAAAAACGCCGGTTACCCTGAAGGCCTCCTCAGATAACGTGAGGTCAAGTGACGCTGGGTTTATCAGCTCTTCTTTCGTGACAGAGGTGATCATCCCAGAATCAATCATTTCGCGAATCTTTTGGCGCGGAAGTGCGCCTTGTGCCTTATTCATGGAAAGAGCTCCTCTGTGTAGGTTAAACTAATAAACTTTTACCACGCATTTCACAAAAAAGAAAGCGGGGGCAAAATGCCCCCGCTACGAACCAAACAAACGGAATCAAACTTTCCAGTATTCCGGAACGAGTGACCCGTTAACTTCCTTGAAGTCGCCGAAGAGTTCCGGTACGTGAGCAATCATGATCTTGCCGACCTTCTTGAAAACATGGACAATCTCTTCCTCGGCACCAGCATCAGTGCGCAAAGCAATCACGTGACGAAGTGCACGCAGGTTGAGCGACCAGACACCGCCGGTAGCAATCCCCATGCCGATACCACGCCGAAATGCCGAGGTGAGGACTTTCTTCGCATGAAACGTACTTTCGGGAGAAAGTTCCTCTTTCCAGACGTCGGCGAAGTTTGCCATCATGTTTCCTTGGCTCTCGAACTGAGACGTAAGGATCTCGCGACTTTTCCGCTTCTTTTCGGAAATATCCGGGGCGTCACCGTCGTCATCACGGAAACACTCCGGCATCCAGAAGCTGATGTCGGTATAACGGATATAGCGCATGCTCCGTTCCGAGATACCAACGCCGGCACGATGGCGATTCATTTCGCCGGTGAAAACGCGAGAACATCCGTTGATACCGAAAGTGAACACGGCATGCTCAAGCACGGAACCATGCCGTTGCGCGAGAACGTTGTCGAGGTATTCGACCATGTCCTTGCGAACCTTGTTAACGTTCGGATTGAGCCCAGGCTGAAATGCCATGTAGCACTGCTTGGCAGCAAGTGCGACAAGAAGCGCCGGTTCGGAAACCGCCTCTTCAGGGAGAATTTCAAATTCATCGGCCCCCATTTCATCAAGCCAGGCACGAACTGCTTCGCGGTCAACCTTGGTGCTCGCAAGAACGCGAACCGAGATTTCATCAAAACTCTTTGCCATTTGCTGTACCTCCTTAAAAAATTACAGGGACCTTCTGCAACAAAAACTATACTCTTTGGTATAAAAAGTAAAGACCATCATTTTATTGATGGTCTTTACTTGAAAATTAATTCTTTATTTCACTTCCACGCCAGCGGAGCGAGCAGAACCTTCAATTATTTTCATTGCTGCTTCGATGTCGTTTGCAGTCAAATCTGGCATTTTCTTTTCAGCAATTTCTTGCAACTGCTGTTTTGTTATTTTCCCAGCTTTTGTAACTTTCTGCTTAGCAGCTCCTTTCTCAATACCAGCTGCTTTCAAAATAAGTCCTGTTACTGGAGGTGTCTTAACAACAAAATCAAATGTTCGATCTTCGTAAACGCGGACAACAACTGAAACTTTTTCTCCAATGTTCTCTTTGGTTGCTTCGTTAAACTTATTAACGAAATCTCCAATGTTCACTCCGGCCTGACCCAAGGCGGGTCCTAGTGGTGGCGCAGGAGTTGCTTTACCAGCCGCAATTTGTACTTTTATTTTTTTTGTTATTTTTTTTGCCATCCCATTAGAAATTTTTATCTATAAATGTTTTGTAAATATATACTTTTTTTCCCGTTTGTCTAATCCTTAAATCAAGTGAGATTTCTAACGGGACAGGTACTTTTATATTTTCTTTACCTGAAGGAAATCAAGCTCAACTGGTGTCTCGCGACCAAACATTGAAACCAAAACTTTAACCTTGCCACGTTCGCTATCAACCTCAGAAACCCTCCCTTCAAGCTCTTTAAATGGGCCGTCGGTAATGGTGACCATTTCACCCTGTGTTAGGGCAATTGTGTGCTTCACCGTATCAGATTTCATGCGAGCAAACAACCCATCAACTTCTTTTTGATCTAGTGGCACTGGAGTTGTCCCTGCGCCAACGAAACCAGTCACGCGTGGAGTGTTGCGGACAACATACCAAGAATCGTCTGTAACAACCATGTCAACAAGAACATACCCTGGGTAGATTTTCTCTTCAGTCTCTACGCGCTTCCCTCCTTTTATTTTTATCTTCTTTTCAACTGGAACAATAATATTAAAAATTTTATCTTCCATACCAAGAGACTCCACGCGCTGTTTTAGGTTTCGCATAACGGCGTTTTCATACCCTGCATACGTATGTATTGCGTACCAGTTTCTATCTAGATTTATTTCTTGCTTAGCCATGTTATTGCAAAATGAAAGTCTTTATCAAAAAAGTAAAACCGAAGTCAAAAGCACCAAGCCCATAACCAACGATTATCGAAATTAAAATAACAACAATAGTAAAAGCAATAGTCTGAGCTTTTGACGGCCAGCTAACATGCTTCATTTCGCCTTGTGTTTCCCTTAAATATTCAGTTAATTTCATACTTTTAGTTAAAAACGCCCCCTCGGGCATTTGCACCACTCTACCTCTTATCTCAAAAAAGGTCAATCTGGTTGTCTTTTGCATATACCCCCAAAATACACGCGTAAAATTCTGCTGAATTTTCGCTCTGCTCGGCTCAGTCAGCCTGCGCAAGGTATTTTAAGTGTATATGCGGGAAATAAAATACTCGGAAATGCGCGGATAATTTTCTGCTGAAAATTTCCTCGAGCTCGCGTCGCCACGCTCGCTAGTCTCTTAAGCTGAAAGGTTGAATGGTATGTTTCGGAAAAAAAGAAACCCAAAAGACAAAAAAACAGGGGTAATCCCTGTTTTTTGTTGCACCTATTTTTACTCCACTACTTAATTTCGTAAGAAATGTTTACGTTAACTGTAATCTTATTCTCCCCTTTTGCTATTTGTGGAGCAGGGCTTACCTCAGACGCATCGCCCCCCATTCCCATTGCAGTTTTACTGAAATAGATTGGGTAATTCCCGTTACTTTCTGAGAAGCTCACAACTCTTACCAATTTAACGTCTAGTTCGTCTGCTAAAATATCCGCCTTAGCTTTCGCGTCGTCAATTGCTTTCTTTCTAGCTTCGGCTTTTAATGCGTCTTCGTCGTCTATTTCAAAGTTTGGCCCAGAAATGTCACTAACTTTCAATTTTCCTAATCCTGCAATAATTTTCCCAGCATCGTCGGTATTTCTTATTTTAATACTTACTGTTTCCGAAACTTCATAACCGACTAAAGTTTGTTTTCCAGGTGGACAATAACCAGAAGCGCACTGTTCTACATCACGCTGATATTCATACTTAGGATAAGCGTTGTAGTTTGTTGTTTTTATATCTTTCTCTAGAACGCCGGATTTTTTCAAGAAATCGATTGATGAGTTTACGCGATCAGTAACATCTTTTTGGGCAAGCTCCATTGTTTTTGCTTCTTTGGTTGCTGAAAAAGTGACTGTTGCAATATCTGGAACAGCAAACACTTCTCCGTTACCAGAAACGAATATTGTGCTTCCTGGCTGAACGCCAGTACCAATATATTTATATTCTTTAAGCACAGACACGATTTGGGTGGCAAGATAAATTGCTACCAAAAAACCAACAATCTGCACTATTCCAAACAACTTAACCTTCTCTTTAACTAAAACTTCATTATTTGAATTATCCATAATTATTTTATTAAACTAATAAATTAAAATTATTAAATGACATCTCTCTTCTCTCTGAAGTATTGAAACCATATTGTAGCACCAAGAATAAAAAGTGTCGTTGAGGTAACCGCGGAGAGAAGGCAGTAAAAACAAAAAGCTTTAATCACAAAAGCCTGCAGATAAACGAAGTAAACCGAGGCTAGAAAACCAACTACTGAAAAAACAGAAAATAGTTTCATCGCTCCCTGTTGTTTTGTTTCAAAATAAAAGATGGCAAGTAAAAGAACCGAGAGATAATAAAATATTCCTAAAGCTGACAAAGGAACTCCGAATAACAAAGCATATGGGCTCTGTGCCACAGTGTCACAACCTGTAAAAACAAAACATGGGATAGGACCACCAACAAAACGCTTGGCGGTGAGATACACCGAGTCTAAAAACCCAGTAAAACCAATTAAAGTAATCCCGAAAAGAAAAATATTAGGGATTATTTGAGATTGATTGATTGATGATGTTTCGAAAATCTTCATAACTTTGTGGATTTTGTATTTTTTTACCGTTTATAAAAAAAGATGGAGTTGAGTTAAGGCCCATTTTAACAGACGCCTTATATGCGTTAACGGCCTTTTCTTTTCCTTCTTTTGAATCTAGGCTTTTAGTAAACTCTTCGACATTAAGCCCGATTTCTTTTGCGTAACCAATAAACATTTCTCTTGCCTTTGGATTATTTGCCCAAGCAGTCTGGTTCTCAAACAGTTTATCGTGCATTTCCCAGAATTTTCCTTGAGAACCAGCTGCTTCAGAAGCCGAAACGGCAAGAGATGCCTGTAAGTGTGTTTCTATTAAAGGAAAATGTCGGTAAACAAACTTAACTTTACCACCAAGCTCTTCGTCCATTATTTTTTTCACAACCTCATAGTATGCTGCGCAGGCTGGGCACTGAAAATCGCTGTATTCAACTATTGTGGTAACGCTACTTTCGCCCCCACGAATCCAATCACTCGTTGTGACCTCTGGGATACTTCCGAGGGTAGCGCTTGGAGTGCCACCATTCTTAACTGTCCAGACAACGCCAGCCGCTGCGCCAATAATTATAAGTACAGTAATTCCCCAAAGAATGGCTTGTCTTATCATTCTGCTCTGCGCTTTAGCCTTATCGGCCTCTCGCTTTTCTTCTTTTTTTGTTTTTACTGAAATATCAGCGGTATTTTCTTCTGTCATGTTCGACACATAATACCAAACAAATAATTAAAACAAAAACACTACATAAGGTGGTGTTTTTGTTTTAATTTACCTGACGCTTATTTATGCATTTCACACTTTTCAACACCACACTTTTCGCAATCAGAAGAATCGCATCGTGGACAACCGGTAAGCGCCAAAAGCCCGCCAACTATCGCGAGATTTTTTAAGGTTGCAACTGACTGTGTCATATCTCCCGCAAGCCATCCTTTGACGTGAAATATATACGTTACGACAATCGTAAATAGAACCAAAGCCCAAGCTGCGTAGCGTTTTCCCCAAGAACCAGCAACTATTAAAACACCAGCAATTACTTCAAGCAACCCAACTGCCCATGCCAAAAATACTGGGTATGGTAGGCCGGCGCTTGCGATGTAGCCTGCTGTCCCCTCAATACCGGTTAACTTTCCGTAACCAGCATAAATGAATAACGCTGCCACAAGCACGCGAGTTACGACATTACGCCAACAATGACCTCCACACTTTCCTTCACATTTTCCTCCCATCATATATTTATATTTTTTAATAATAATTAATAATTCGTTTCAAAATGTATTATACCAAGTGCAAAAAACTAGCGCTATCCTACAAAAGCATCCTCACTAACCTCAAATCTTCAAATGAGTACTTGCCTTTAAACTTCTCAAAAACGGGAGTTAGTTTCCCGTCGTCGTTTTTCTTGAATTCCTTCTTTATTTCAGGAATAGCTTTAATTGTTTTACCTGAAATAATTTTTTCAATGTCTTTATCTGAAATCTTTTTTTCTTCGTGCAATTTTTCTATATGAGAAATAATCGTTGATTCTGTAAGCCCCCGCTTCTTAGAAATGTCTCTGAGGCTTCCTCCCTCCTTAATGATAGTTAGCGTTTCGTCATAAGTTGATATTTTAGATTTTTTTCTCAATTTACTATTACCAAATATTTCATTTTCTTTTTTAGTTACACCAACAAACTCACCGTCACACGCAGTAATAAAATTATTGTGCATTTTTAAAATTTCCTCTTTGGAAATTTTTTCAAAACCATTACTTACTTCGTCAGACAAAAAACGGAACGATTCATCCTTGGCTAAAATTTCAGGGTGCACTTGAAAAGTCCTCGCGTTCCAACCAAGAAGGTGTAGTCCAGAAAGCCTTCGTACGCGAGAAAGGGCCACGTAGCCTTGCCCAAACTCAAAAACCTGAGATAGGTCCATAACCGCCTCATCCAAGCTCATTCCTTGGCTTTTGTGCACCGTAATCGCCCAAGCAAGTCGTAGTGGCACCTGAACAATTCTCGCGCGAACAACCCCATTTTCTTCAACCACCCACTCAAGCGGAGCGACCTCAATAGTCATTCCGTTTCTTTTTTTAACTAAAGGCTGACCACTTGTTCTTGAAAAACCGACCACCGTTCCAAGTGTTCCGTTAACAAATCCATCACGCATGTTATTTTTTGTGAACATAACCGAAGCGCCAACCTTAAGCGCTAATCTCTCTGGAGACAAACAACCTTTTATAAGAGCGGCAACTAAAGCTGGCGCTCCTTGCGAAGACATTTCAAAAACACGCTCTTCGTTTTCAATCTTTAAAAGAGTATCGTCATTTACACGATCAACATCGGCGTTGTGTGAAAAAAGTTTTGGCACTCCTTTCGGAGCCGAGCTATGTGCTATTTTTCGCTTTTCAATATGCCCCATGTGCTCCTCGTCAAAATCATTACTTCTAATCGCAGACAAAATGGAAAGAAAAATATCATCGTCCTGGCGATGTTGCTCTGTGAGATAACAAACAATCGGGCGAGCCTTCTCCCAAGCGGTCGAATCACAAGCAAAGCGCGCAACCGGACTTTCAATTAAGAGACCTTGTCTATCTTCATTTCTATCAATTCTAACGATTGGTGGAAGCTGAAAAAAATCACCAACAAAAACAACCTGTAGCCCTCCGAACGGTTCTGAGTTTTGTTTAACCTCTCTACAAACGGCATCAACCATAGAAAGTGTTTCAGCAGAAAGCATCGAAACCTCGTCGATAATTAAAATCTTTGTGCGACGAAGACGTTTGCTAATGTGTTCACTTCCGGCAATTTTATCTAAATCATATTTATCGAGTTTATTTTTTATTCCAATTCCACTCCAAGAGTGAATTGTCATTCCCCCTATGTGAGTTGCGGCGATTCCAGTAGAAGCGGTGATTGCCGGATCAATATTGTAAGAATGCAGGTATTTAACATACTCATTTACTGTATGAGTTTTACCGCTGCCAGGCTCACCTGTTAGAAAAACATTAGCGCCAGTTTTTAAAATATTAAGCGCTTCGTCTTGTGTCATAAAGCGATTATAGCAGATGGCTTATATATTATTTTGAAAGAAAAAACACCATTTCCTTGTACTAAGAGTGATGGGTCGATTTAATCATTAAAAACCAACAAAATTATGAAAAAAATTATTTTAGGGTTTGGTGCACTAGCTGTCGTGCTTGGGTCTATCGGATTCTCCACAAACACAGCGTTAGCTTATAAGGATGACCCAAATGTTAAAGGTCCTTACTACACAACCGAACGCCATACTGCAATGGAAAAAGCTTTCGAGAATAAAGATTACGAGGCTTGGAAAAATCTCATGCAAAACAGAGGGCGCGTAACAGAAGTTATTAATAAAGACAACTTCGCAAAGTTCGCTGAAGCTCATGAATTAATGGAGCAGGGAAAAACAACAGAGGCACGTAAAATTATGAATGACCTTGGTTTAGGTCTTGATAATGGTTTTAAGCAAGGAGTAGACAGGGGGCACATGGGCAGAGGTTTCAATCGATAACGACGTAATAAACCCCGACCACAAATCGGGGTTTATTATATAAAACAAAATCCCTGATAAACTCTTATTATGCCCAATGTAAAAAAACTTTCAGACGAAGAACTTGTTAAAAAAATCCAGTCTTCTGATCAGGAGCTTTATGCAATCATTATTGAACGATACCAAAATAAACTATTACGCTACGCCAACAGTTTAATAAAAGACGAAAACAAAGCCGTTGATGCTGTTCAAGAATCTTTTATCAAAGCCTTCATTAATTTAAAAAGTTTTGATGGAGGTAAAAAATTCTCAAGCTGGATATACCGCATTGTTCACAATGAAATCCTAAACATGGTGAAAAAATACCAAAAAGAAATATTGCTCCCTGAAAATTTTGACCAAGCAAGCGAAGAAGATATCCAAAAAGAATTTGAACAAAAAGAAACGAGTGAGGTGGTAGAAAAATGTCTAAGGGAAATGCCTATTATTTACTCAGAACCACTCGCCCTTTACTATATAGACGAGAAGTCATACGAAGAGATAAGTGACATTCTAAGATTACCTATGGGTACCGTCGCGACACGCATTAGTCGAGCGAAAAAATTAATGAAAAATTTATGCCAAAAGAAATAAAAAATATCAGTAGTGCTGTAATGAACCAAATAAAACACAGGGAAATAAAAATGCGCCCTAAATTATACTTTGTGGTCGGATCAATCCTTACTTTTGTTGGTTTAATTTCAACGGTAATAACTTCCGTTTTTCTTGTTAGCCTAACAAGGTTCTTCTTCCGCTCACATGGACCAATGGGACAATATAGACTAGAACAACTTCTTTATTCATTTCCTTGGTGGGTACCAATATTGGCTATTGTCGCATTAATAGTAGGAATATGGATTCTTCAGCACTATGATTTTTCTTATAAAAAGAGTATCCCAGTAATGATTATTGGTTTTATTTTAGCAATCATAACTACGGGATGGCTCCTTGATATGACGGGACTAAACGACTCTTTGGCTAGGCGTGGCCCAATGAAGGGCCTGATGAGGCCTTATCTTGAAAATATCAACTTTCAACCTGATTCAAACTGGAGAAGATTTTAATTTTAAAAACGAACTGTTTTTATTGTCTCACTAAAATCGGTAAGTATTTTGTCTCTTGGATCGTTATAAAAAGCAGTAAACATATAAACAAAAATCTGACGCGCAACAACAATATTTTCATTTTCATATAAACCAGATGCGTGGTATGAAAGCGCTGGCTCACCCGCTAGAGTAGTTTCGGAAATAACACCATCTGATAATTTAAAGTTTGAAAAATTTGTTCCCTCTATGAAACTACGCGCGGTGTAATTATCTAAATTGTTTTGAAAAATCCCAATAGTAATCGTCGGCGGACCGTCTCTCTCTGGAGTAGAACTACCGGTAACCAAGTCCCTGTTCTCTTTAGTGTCTTCCATAAGCACAATAGTGTATCTTTCGCGCTCCCCAGAACCTTCTTCCATTATTTCGTGGGCAATAAAATATCCATCTGGCACAGAAAAACTAATACCAAACTTTTCAGAAACGTACTGTTCTTCCTTTACTGGGGCGCTTGCTTTCTCAGCAAACAGAAGCCACATGGTAAAGCCCGCCACTAAAACAAAAATTGTAAAAATTAATATATTCCTTTTCACGTTTTAAAAAATAAAATAATTATTACTAATTTACATTTTTAAATTCCTCTCTAACCTCCATCCAAAGTTTACCAAGGTGATTTTCGCCATCTTTATTTGGTCCCCAACCCCAATACGAGTCGCGCCATGAATCCTCAGTTAATTCCTTATCACCCGACTCAAGAAGTTTCTTTTTAACATAAGGATGCTGTTCAACTTTCTCCCGCAAAATATCTTTCATCACGTCAAGTTTTACTTCACCCCAATCTTTTCTTTGCTTATCTTTATTTGCATTGGCAAGTTTTTGTGAATCGTGCGCTGAGCGGGTATTTCTTATTTGTTCTTTCATTCCCACATCCTCGAATTTTTCCGAATGATAAGCGTGTTCGGATGTCGGATAAAGTTTCCCTTTCCATTCCAACATAAAAGAAGAATAGTTGGAAAAAACATAAAACTCATGTTCGTAAAAGAAAATTTGTTTTTCTGTGTCGTTTCCGTGCATATCAAAACTCTATCAAGTTAGGGGCTAAATGTCATTCAAGCTCGTTTAGGATTCTGGGTGCCTATCGAGGTTTGGTCGCGAGTTACTAATTCGCTTCGCTCATAAGTACTTGCTACCCCGCCTCCGTCTTTCAAATCCCGTTCGCAAGCAAAGCCCGCCCGAACGGATTTATCTGGGCGGGCAGTTTGCTCGCTTAAGCACACAACACAAAAACTGTCTTACGGCGGTCTCTGTTCTTGTGTCTTAGTCTTGATAAGATTATACTCACGATTTCTGATACTGAATATATTCAGAATCTCTATACACAGCTCAATTTTATTAAAGAATTACAGAAAGCTGAACTTACTGAAAACGTAGCCTGATTTTAGTTTAGAATAATTACCTTGTGCTCATATTCCTTAAGAAATAGACTTTCTAGATTTTTACCAACATCTTTGAAAACATCTTTGAATTCATCCTTGTAGTGAGGAATAATCTTGATTGGCAATATACCCAATCCTCCAGACACAATCTGGGCACTTGGGCTATAGAAAAACTTTGCCAATACATTCGCACCTGCTGATTCACCCGCAACCGTCTTCCCATCAAGACAATCTTTCAGATTAGGAAACTTTCTCAATGCTTCAAGTAATTTTAAGGATGTTCCACCTTGAAAATATATAATATTCGCAGATTTTATTTGTTCAATAAATGATTTTTCATTTGCAACATCAAAATTCAACTTCTCTTGGTGTTTGTTTTGGTTAAATTCACCCTTAACTCTTTCTGTAGTTACTGGTATTCGTTCAACATCTTTTGCAAATGGAACAATCAAAACCTCTGCCTTTTCAGGAGCATCTTTCAGTATTTCTTTGTAGAAATCTGAATTATTTTCTTTTTGATTACCAGGAGTAAATCCTCCGTGTAGTATAAATTTTGCTGTCATTTATTTTGTAAGGTTATTTTATGCAGTTCGAATATCACGCTAAAGGGGTGCCTGGAGAGGATCGAACTCTCGATGTCGGATCCACAATCCGAAGTTTTACCACTAAACTACAGGCACCATATACTATTTTTCGCCACGCTTGCTGATAAATTTTTGCCTCTCTGTTATATCATGATGCACCAAAAAATGACAGTTGTGACAAAGCCAAGCCAAATTTGCAACATTATTATTTTTCCTGTCCTTATCAATGTGGTGAACGGCCAAAACTCTCCTGTCCTTACCATCACACAAAACACAAACTGGAATAATTTTATTCCTTGCTAAAACACTCCTGTATGCAGATAGTCCATTCTTCCAATTCGCATGTTTTTCGCCAACAAATTCCTGGTTACGCCATTTTGTCTGACAAGACTTACTACAAAAAAATTTCCCGCTTTTTGACCTTTTTATTTGTACCGCCTTTTTGTATGTTTCCCTACTACAAACAAAACACTTTTTTAAAACCCCGTTCCTTAACCCTATATGATGACAAACGACAGAACAATATTTTCCTCCTCCATTTTTCACAAAAAATGGTTTAGTTTTAAATTCTTTATCACAAATCTTGCACTTTTTAACAACTGACATGCCGTTATTTTATAATTTATTACTTCAAAAGTAAAGTAGTGTGCCTGTGGATTAAATATCAATCTCTATAGACAACCTTTACCGAAAATTATCTGTATGTTGGTTTTTCTTCTTTAATATTGGCTTGATAGTTAGTATGTCGAGCGAGTGCATAAAGAAGTGAAGACAACCGATTTAAATAAGCCAGCGTATGTTCCCCAACTTTTACCTCCCCTTCTTCGTAAACACCAACAACTCTTCTCTCGGCTCTCCTCGCTAAAGTGCGCGCAAAATCAAGATTTGCTGAAAGTGAAGTTCCGCCAGAAATAAAAAAAGTCTTAATTGGTGGTAATTCTTTTTCTATGTCGTCTATTATTTTTTCCACCTCTTCCACTTTTTCTTTTGTAATAATTTTATCTGCACCAGCGAGTTCTGCTTGAACAATAAAAAGGTTCTGTTGTACTGCATTTATTATTTCTTCTACTTTCAACTTTCCACATTCGACTTTCGTCTGGTGCGCAAGCACCTTACAAACACCAAGAAAAGAATTTATTTCATCAAGCGTACCTAAAGCCTCGGCGATTGCAGAGCTTTTAGAGATTCTCTGGTCACAGCCAAAAATAGTTGTCTTTCCACTATCTCCTTTTTTTGTATACAACATAAGACAATCGTACCATCTTGCGCTCAAGTTCTAAATTGAAGTGCAATGAAATGTCTCAAAAGGTGTTAAATAGCCGA
>CAYPVT010000015.1:0-8805 GCA_964414265.1 uncultured Candidatus Saccharibacteria bacterium
CTCTTATTGTGGGGCTTTTTTAGTTATACATTGCACTTGGAGCTAGAATTCGGGTCAAAAAACTTGACTTTTTATTTAAATCATGCTAATAATATAGGCAGATTTAAAAGCTTCTTTCTAAACCATTTCGTAGAGGAGATAGCCATGTCCAATATCAAGATGCTTTTCTCGGTGACGGCAATGCTCGCTCTCGCCGGGTGTGCAACCCAACAGCAACAGGTTGAACGAACGACGTCTTACGAGCCAGTGATCATTGATCAAGAATGCCATATCGTCGGTGGCAAAGAAGTATGTCGTACCCCTGAAAAGACAAGCGAGGGTAATGGCATGTTTCTGAATCACGAAGGTCGGTTGATCAACAAGCCACGGATTCCGAGTGAAATCGGAGCGGCGGTCGGAAAGGCCGATGCTGCCAGACGTTTGGCTGCAGCTGAAATCATCGCTGCGTGCCTTGACGCGGGGGGTCGTCCGGAAGCCTGTGCTCAGGCAGCCGCACCGTATAGCGGTGTTGCTGGAGGCTCAAGCGGAGCAGGCGCCACTGGTTATCAAGGCTACCAAGGGCAAATTCAACCCTATCGTGGCCAGCAACAACGGCCACGGGGTTGCCAGTCAACCTGGTCGATGTTCCCTAGCCTTTGCTAGGATGCTCAGGTGAGCAAAACGAGGGGTACGAGCAATCGTACCCCTTTTAATTTTTATGTTGACAAAACATGAAAATTATGATAGTCTCTCAACAGAAATCAGTTTGGCAATCTTGCCGATTGAAAATTGAAAAGGAGGTGTCATCATGACACGCAAATTGAATCTGTTGGCAAGCCTGTTTGCCGTGGTTTTCCTCTCGGCTTGTGCTGGCATGGAGACCAAAACGGGAAATACGGAACCTTCAACGAAGACGGTTCCGGCGGTTACCCCGGATGACGGGGGCCGTTCCCCAGTCTCTGGGCGCATCAGGTTTGTGGATTGTCGTTCCGACGCCAAGGGAAACAATCTGGGTGAATGCATTCCCTCAAACGAGGGGGCATTACCCAGAAAGACGGAATACAAGCTGGTGTCAAAGGTTGTCTCTCCGGTTCCTTCCAAAGGGGTTGGGGCTGACACTTTCGACAAAAAGGGGCAGTGTTTAGCCGCCCTTGAAAGCGGGGAGTATCGGTACTATGTACCGAAGGCGAAGTATTCGAAAAAGTTGCCGGCCGTGGACGGAGAAGGGCGTCAGGTTATGCCGATTGAAAAGGACGCCTGCGTTCACATGTTCACGGTTCATGGATGGCAGTGGGTTGCCCAAAAAGACGGCGACAAGTTCCGTTTTGATGTAAAAGACGGAAAACTCAAAATCTACGCACGCGATGACTGTGGCAATCCCGCCAAAGAGATCGCATACTTGCCAACCGGCAAGGAAGACAAGGTCGTGGAAAAGGAGTACCGGATTTTCGCCGTGGCGGGCCCCACCAAAGCGCCAGAAACTGGCTGGTACCGCAAGAGCGTTGTGGTAATGAAAGAAGTCATCACAGAAAGACCAGTTGCAGTCGCGAGTGGCTGTTACGACGGTTGCGGCGGCGGTGGCTACGTTGGCTTTAACGGATGGATCGGGAACAGTGGCGCTGTTATCGGCGCTCCGTATGTTGTTCAGCCGGCGCAAGCGTATGTTGCCGGACCAACGATTAGCGGCAGAACCTTGCCACAAGTTGCGCCGACAATCAGTGGTAACACGTTGCCACAAACCTCCTTCAGCGGCAGAACTTTGCCACAGTCGTCATTCAGCGGCAGAACTTTGCCACAAACCTCCTTCAGTGGCAGGACCATGTAACAAGGTCCCCGTCGACAAGAGGAACAGTTCTTTGTTTGGAACAAGGGAGGGCGTTTACGCCCTCCCTTTTTTGCTTTTTATGTTTTTTTCTTACAAGAATCTTTAAGTTTAGATAATTTCCCAACCCATTGACTTTTTCTGTGTTTCATGATAGATTATTGACATTATAAAAAACCAAGCAATTATATGAAAAAATCACTAATAAAAGCATTCTTTGTCGCAGTCACCGTTTTAGCAACGGGGGTTTTCGCAAGCCCTGTTTTGGCGGATAGCGTTACTTTTCGTGGTGACATAACATCAAGCATCGCCACTACTGCTGGTTATTATTTCTCATATAGCATTAGTGGTGGTTCTACTTCTGTAACACCAACAAGAAGTACTGCTGTTAATGGAACACAGATTGTCTCAGAGACAGTTGATATTCCATGTAACTCTACTTATCAGTATCAATTGGTTTTCTGGGACTCTTCTACTCCTCAAAATATTTTTTATGCGAATACTCAAAGCGCATCAACCCTCTCTTGTTCACAACAAAATCAAAATCAATCATCTCCAACAATAACGACTAACACCCCAACAAACGTTTCTAGTAACTCAGCAACATTTCAGGGTTCTGTTAATTCAAACGGAGGGGTTATGACAAATGTTTGGTTTGAGTGGGGTACATCAAATTCTTTTGGAAACACCACTCCACAGGTAAATGTTGGGACAGTTAATACAACGTTCTATTCAGTTAATAATTCCTTAAATCAAAATACAACCTATTATTACCGAGCAGTAGGACAAAATTCAGGTAGCGCTGTTGTTTACGGTGGAACTCAATCTTTTACAACTAATAACAACAATTACAATAATAATTGTGGTTATAACAACTACAACTGTAATCAAAACACAGGTCAAACACCTTTCGTGATGACTTACTCAACCGTACAAGAAGGTGATACGTTCGCAATTCTACAAGGATTTGTTGACCCAAACGGTAGCACAAATACTACTCGCTGGTTTGAATGGGGGACAAACTCTAGTTACTTTAGCAATACAACCCTTAAACTAAACCAAACTTCTTCTGGGACATTTACCCAGACAGTTAATGGTTTGAGCCCAAATACGACATATTACTACAGAGCTGTGGCTCAAAACTCAAACGGTAGTGTTTACGGGACTGTTATGTCCTTTGTGACGAACAGCAATAATCTTTACAATTCCTCATACAATTACGTTGGAGGTAGTCAGCCAACTGCGGTTACAACTCTTGCAACGGCAATTGGACAAACAACCGCTCGTTTAAACGGATTAGCATTTATTAACGGTGGCGTTTATACAAGTGGTTGGTTTGAGTGGGGAACAACAAGTTCTCTTGGTAATACAACCTCAACAAAAGGAATCGGTAGTGCCCCAACTCTCGCTTTCTCAGAGAGTCTATCTGGCTTAACTTCTGGTACGACATATTACTATCGCGCGGTTGCTCAAAACCAATACGGAACACACAAAGGAGACATTATGAGTTTCGTTGTTAATGGTTCAAGTAATGTGTCAACATCAGTTATTGTCAGTGAACCAACCGTTACTACTTCAAAAACAACTTACGTTGCAACTGGTGTTTCTGGAAGTACAAAAACATCAGCAATAACCCTTTCGATTTCTTCAGATAGAGACAATGTCTCACGTGGAGACAGAGTCATCTTTACTGTTAACTATCGCAACACCAAGACAAGCGAAAGCTTACACGACGTAGCTGTAAGAGTAGTCTTGCCTGGTGAACTTTCCTACGTTGACTCATCGAGAGGTTATTACAACACCAAAGACAGAACTCTTACTGTTGATTTAAAGACTCTAGAACCAGGAGAAGCAGGATCGTTTACCGTTGAAACAACAGTAGATAATGCTATTGAAAGCGGAAAGGTTGTTGTGGTTAGTGTAGACATGGTTTACACAAGAGCAAACAACACCCAAGAAGAAGCAATTGCTTACGTTTTGTTAAACGGTGATTACTACCAGTCTTCAGGAGCAATGGCTCCAATCTTCGGTTCAAGCTTTTTACCAAATACACTACTTGGTTGGTTATTGTTAATCTTGATAATTCTTGGATTAGGAATACTTTCTAGGTACGCAGTTGATACATATAGAGCAAATAACGTTTCAGTAAAGTAAAATAGAGCATTTAACAAGAAAGCCCCGGCATATCTAACAGATAGCGGGGCTTTCTTGTTGGTGTGTTAAAATCGATTAACATGAAAAAGCTTTGCAAAAATATCAATGAAACTAAGGATTTTGCAGACAAAGTTCTTTCTTTAGCTCACAAAAAATCTTTAAAGAACGAGAAAGCAACCGTCGTCGCGCTTTCTGGTGATTTGGGTAGCGGAAAGACGGCAATGGTGAAAATTTTAGGAGAAAAGTGTGGAATAAAAGGGCGAATGCCATCTCCAACATTTGTTATTGAAAAGAGGTATATGGTGAAAAAGGGACTTCCTTGGGAAAAACTTATTCATATTGATGCGTATCGTCTTGGTAAAGAAAGTGAGATAATTCGTTTGGGTTGGAATGAAAATATTTCTAATAAAAAAAACATTATATTTATTGAGTGGCCAGAGAATGTTAAGAAAATAATTCCTAAAGATGCGCTTTGGGTTACGTTTTCACATAAAGGGGAGACTGCGCGTTTGATTGAAACAAAGTAATGAAAAACAAAAAAACAATAATTCTTTTAGATGCCCACGCGATTATTCATCGTGCTTATCATGCGCTCCCAGAATTCTCTTCCACTAAAGGTGAACCAACCGGAGCTCTTTATGGTCTTGTGGCGATGTTACTTAAAATAATTAAAGATTTAAAACCAGATTACATTGCGGCATGTTTTGATTTACCGGAACCAACTTTTAGACACGAGGCATACGGAGCTTACAAGGCAGGTAGAGCAAAAACAGAGAGTAATTTAGTTGCTCAACTTATTCGCGCAAGGGACGTCTTTACGGCTTTCGGTATTCCTTCGTACGAACTTGCTGGTTTTGAGGCAGATGATTTGCTTGGAACTATCGTAGAGAAATTAAAAAAAGACAAAAATACACACATTATTATTGCTTCTGGTGATATGGATACTATGCAGTTGGTTGATGACAAAAAAGTTCAAGTTTTTACCCTAAAGAAAGGAATTAACGACACTATTATTTACGACGAAGATGCGGTCATTGCTCGTTTTGGATTTCCACCAAAACTTATGCCGGATTACAAAGGATTACGCGGTGACCCATCAGATAATATTATCGGCGTCCCGGGTATCGGAGAGAAGACTGCAACTACTTTAATACAAACTTTTGGAACTATTGAGAATATTTATAAAGCACTAAAAAAAGACAAGGAGGCTTTTGAGAAGGCGGGGATAAAAGAGAGAATGGTTGGGCTTTTGAAGGAACACGAAGAGGAAGCTTTTTTTTCAAAAACGCTTGCCGAAATAAGAAGAGACGCTCCGATTGAATTTTCTTTACCTGAAAAAGAATGGAAGGATAGTGTTGATTTGAATTTAATTGAAAAATTATTTATTGAACTCGATTTCAGGACGTTAAATGAGCGTGTTAAGAATTTATTTTCTTCAAGTAAAGAAGAAAAGGTGGTAGTGGAAGATACTTCTGCAACCAAAGAAGATATTGAAGAAGCGGCAATTGCTTTGTGGGTTGATAATTCTGAATATACAAATCCAGACCGCGAAGAAATACTTTCAATTTCTGGTTCATCAACAATAGAAGAAGCGAAGAAAAAGATATTAGAAAGATTAGATGCTAATGGCCTCATGGAGATTTATAAAGAAATAGAGCTTCCCCTTATTCCAATTATAAAAAAAGCAGAAGAGAAAGGAGTTGTTATTGATAAGGGTTATTTAAAAGAATTATCTCTTGAATACCATAAAGAGCTTGAAATTCTTGAGAAAAAAATATGGAAACACGCTGGAAGGGAATTTAATATTAATTCCCCAAAACAGTTGGGTGAGATTTTATTTGATACGCTTAATCTTTCTGTGAAGGGTCTTAAAAAAACTGAAGGCGGGGCGCGCTCAACTAGAGTTTCAGAATTAGAGAAACTTCGTGGCGCCCACCCGATTATCGAAGAGATAATGGCGCACCGCGAATGGCAGAAGCTTTTGTCGACATACATTGATGCTATTCCACCACTTGTTGCGGGGGACGGAAGATTGCATACGCACTTCCTCCAGGCGGGGACTACTACAGGGAGGTTCTCTTCAATTAATCCAAATTTACAAAATATTCCGATTAAGACTGAGGCTGGGCGGAAAATAAGAAAAGCTTTTGTTGCAGATAAGGGATATGTGTTGCTTGCTCTTGATTACTCTCAGATAGAGCTTAGAGTGGCAGCGATTCTTTCGGAAGACAAGGATTTAATAAAAATTTTTAAAGACGGTGATGATGTTCATGCCGCTGTCGCCTCACGAGTTTTTGGTGTTAAAGAAGAAGACGTGACAAAAGAAATGAGAAGACAGGCTAAGGTTATAAACTTCGGAATTATTTATGGAATGGGAATAAATGCGCTTAAAGATAATTTAGGAGGAACTCGAGTTGAAGCAGAAGAGTTTTACAATCAATATTTCAAAAAGTTTCCAGGAGTTGCGGAGTATCTTGATAGTATAAAAAGAGAAGTGGCAAAGCTCGGCTACACCTCAACACTTTTTGGGCGACGTCGATATTTTCCGGCAATTAAATCTCCAATTCAGTATATTCGTGCCGGCGCGGAAAGAATGGCGGTAAACGCTCCAATTCAAGGAACAGCGGCGGATATAATTAAAATTGCTATCAAGCGTGCGGATGATGAAATTAAAAACAAAAAACTTTCTGATAAAGTGGAACTTCTTCTTCAGGTTCACGATGAATTAATTTACGAGGTAAAAGAGGGTAGTGAAAAAGAGGCTGCAAAAGTTATAGAGGACGCAATGGAAGGGGTGTTGAAGGATAAGGTGAAAAATCCTCATCAGGTGCCTGTTTTGGTTAATGTATCTATGGGCAAGAATTGGGGAGAGCTGGAAGCAATTTGACGAAACCCTCCTTATGGTAGAATAAACACATGAGTAACGAATAGAAACATGAGTAATGGAAAACATAAAATAAATAAATTAATAGTATATTCGCCGATGATGTTTATGATGGCTTTATTAGCAGGGGCTATTGCCGATTACTGGAAACACATAGAAATTGTTAATTTTGAGAATGCTAGCAAGATTGGTTTAGTTTTTATGTTTGTCGCATCAGCGTTAATTTTGTGGGCAGGGAAAAGTGGTAGGAATTTTCTAAGAGCCGTAGAAGAGAAAGTTGGGCCAGTTGAAAAAGAAGTTTTTACTTACGGACCGTATAGCATTTCAAGAAACCCAACTTACTTAGGTCTTATACTTTTAAGTATCGGTTTTTCTTTTGTAATGAATTCTCTTGCACTACTTGTTGCCTTTCTTCTTTCTTTCTTTTTTGTTAATTACATAATACTTCCAGCAGAAGAGGATTTATTAGAAAAAAAATATGGCGAAGCTTACCGCGAATATAAAAAAATAGTTCGTCGTTGGTTTTAAAAGATATTTTCTATGTTTTACATTCTTCACGGCGCTGATTTCTTAAAAAGAAATCAAAAAGTTTTACAGCTTGTGGAAACTCTTTTGTCTAAAAAGCCAGAAACTCTTCTAGTTAGAATTGATGCGGGTGAAATTAACTCACGTGGTTTAGATGAGTTTATTTTAGGGCAAGGTCTTTTTGAGCAAAAATTAATTGTTGTTTTAAATGGATTTATTGATAGCAAAGAAAAAAGAGAGGAAATTTTAGAAAAAGCTGAAGTGCTCGCATCTTCAGAAAATATTTTTATAACAAACGACGAAGAGATATCTCCCAAAATTATTTTAGAGTTAGGAGAACACGCGCAAAAAATTCAAGAATTTTCGATTAAGAGCGGAGTAATAAATAAATTCAACGTCTTTGCCCTGGGGGATTCTATTGGCACAAGAGACAGGATGGGGGCCTGGGTTAATTTCTTAAAATCGGTTGAGTATGGAGCGGAAGCAGAGGAAATTCACGGTATTGTTTTATGGCAATTAAAAAGTATTGCTCTTGCAAAAAGCGCGCAAGGGGATTCTGATAAATTAAAAAAGGCTGGGGTTTCTCCTTTTGTGGCGGGGAAAGCCATTCGGTACTCAAAAAATTATACTGAAAGTGAACTTAAAAAAAGTATGTCTAATTTAGTAACTCTTTATCACGACAGCCATCGTGGGATTCTTGAACTTGGTTCTGGATTGGAAAAGTTTATTTTGGAGACAGTCTAAAATTTAAAGTAGGACAAAAAGAAAAGGACCATTTGTCCTCGGAACGAATGGCCCTTTTGTAGGGTGTGGCCTCAAGCTAGTGAGCGAGGCCGAAACTGTGTGCTTTCTTGGGAGGAGAGCCCAAGGAGCAGAAAATTGTTTAAAGAACTGGTGTGTGGCAAATCGTTCGAAAGGTTTATTTTGTGAGCCCATAAGCGGAGCCGCTTTCCTTCTTTTGATTTACAACAACGGGTGGTTGGTTCTTAAATAATGATTTTTTTGACCAACCCTGTATCTAGTGTAGCAATGCTACAGGGATAGGCAAGGGTGGGTGTGGACAAGTGTCGCGAACAAAAGAAATTCTCAAAGAACTTAACTTTTTTTCGTTACGTGCTATAGTTTCTTTGTTTTTAATCCGCCCATATCCGCCCGTACTGAACGGTACGTTCGGGCGGGGCTCAGTTGGCAGAATTAAATATGTATATCCGCCCATAGCTCAGTTGGTAGAGCAGCTCCCTTTTAAGGAGAGGGTCGCAGGTTCGACTCCTGCTGGGCGGACTTTGAGCGTAGCGAAATATCCGCTCAAGCAAGTGAACTGCTTCACTTGCGTGCAGGAGTCGAAAGGCGGAACCATGTTTTGTTCTTACAAAACGAGGTGAGCCGGGGTCGAGAAAATTTTGTCCTCAAAATTATTCGTGACCGAACCTGCTGGGCGGAC
>CAYPVT010000015.1:8905-12626 GCA_964414265.1 uncultured Candidatus Saccharibacteria bacterium
GGGTCGAGAAAATTTTGTCCTCAAAATTATTCGTGACCGAACCTGCTGGGCGGACAAGCGTAAATAAAATCTCCCCTGCGGGAGATTTTTAGCTTGTCCGAACCGGAGCGATGTTTTTGTTTGAGTTTTCACTCAAGGCAAAAACCGCGAGGTGGGGTCGCGAGATTTTTTCGTCAGAAAAAATACTTGTGACGACAAGAAAAGCAAGTCCGGGCCGGGGTCGTGGAAATTTGCTGGCGACGGCAAGCAAATTATCTGTGACGACAAGTAAAATAAAGCTGGTATATACTAAGATATCTCCTCGATTAAAACAAAATGCATAAAATTTCTATAGAGACCGCTAAGGAAATATCTCATCTACTAGTTAAAATAGACAGTATTAAGGGCGTTGATATTTTTGGAAGCGTTGCACGAGACGGCTGTGGTGCCGATTTTGATTTAATAATTCTTGCTAGTCAAGAAAAAGCACAAGAATGGTGGGTGAGCGCCAAAATGCGAATACGACAAAGAAGTTTTTTTACGGTTTTATATCATAAGCTTAAAAAGGTTATTCCATTTTTTGAAACTATTTTTGAAGGAGAGAAAAGAAAGAGAGGTGTTAGTATCGCTTCTGATGTTTTTAAACATAACCTTGTTTCATTTTTTGAAAACCATAAACCCAAAATTAAAGTTGATATCATCGTTCTTCCAGAAAATTGGCGTACTGGGGGTATTGTAAATTACGGGGTACTCAAAAAATTAAAACCAACACCTGATGCGGGGACAATTATGTTTTTTGAGAGAATAGCAAAAGATGCTAAAAGACTAGTTTAGACCTACAACGGTAAATCAATTGAGAAAAAACCAGCGCCAGAGAACATGAGCGATATCGCGATTGCAATTGCAAACAAATAGAAATCAACGGTTTGGTGTAATATGCCAGGGTGTCGCATTTTGATAATTAAGCCACCAATTGAAATTAGGGCAATTATCAAAGCCGATACTTGAGTCCACATTCCGACGATAAGGAAAAAACCACCAAGGAGTTCTAGTAGAGCAATTGTCCACATTAAAGAAACGGGCTTTGGAAATCCTGCAGATTGGAACATTCCAATTGAGCGCTCGCGGTATTTGAAAATTTTTAAATAACCAGCGGAGAAAAAAATACCACCAAGAACCAAGCGAAGGATAAGTGGGGCAACTAAGACGTATGTTAAAAGGGAAGGGAATGTGTTTAATATTTGTGTCATGTTGATATTATACCAGAGAGAGCGATTAGGTTGAAAATACACAAAATGGAAAAAAGAAATATTTATTTAATACTGTGTGATATAAGAAGTGCCCATAATGTTGGCGCGATGTTTAGGACAGCGGATGCCTCCGGTGTTACAAGAATATTCCTTACTGGTTACACACCACGACCAGTGGATCGCTTTAATCGACCAGTAAAAGAGATTTTAAAAACAGCATTAGGTGCGGAGAAAAATATTCCATGGGAACACAACCCAAATACACTTGAAGTAATTAAAGATTTAAAAAATAAAAAAGTTGAAATTATTGCGCTAGAGCAATCTCCGGAAGCTCTTGATTATAAAAAAGTTAAAGCGGGGAAAGACATTGCGTTAATTGTGGGGAATGAAGTCTTGGGATTACCTAAAGAAATTCTCGCGGTTGCGGATATTATTGCTGAGATTCCTATGAAAGGTGGGAAAGAATCTCTAAATGTTTCAGTTGCGCTTGGTATCGCGTTGTTTAGGATATTAGATATTTAGAAAAGTCTGTTTTACTGTTGTGACAGTTTTTCCTTCGCGGTCCAAGATGTGGATAGTGTCACTACTTTTCCAAAGTTCTTTATTGCTCCCGAGGTAAATCATAAAGTAAGGTTTGTAAAAATTATCTTTGTTTCGGTTGTCTGCGACACAACCATTATAGGTCACATGTTTTTCAATAAATTCGCTACAAGAAGTACCACTTCCTCCAGGGATTTGATCAATGTTTATTACAGTTGTGCAAGAAGGTAGATTATTTACGAAATTGATACACGTAGACGATGGTTTATAAAGAGACAGATTTTCTGGGGTGGTAGCCGAAGGACACTCTTTCGGGAGTGCTGGAACAAATCTTTGGAATTGCGAAAGGTATCCACTACAAACATTTTGTTTAAAAGAAACGCCGACCGGGGATTGGCCACTTATGATGTGCGCTGTTTCTCCAGGCCTTAAGACAGTATTGGTTAGCTCGCGAACTTCTCCTGAAACAAACAATTTAACACTACCGCCAATTCTTGCAGAGGTGCCCGACTCGCTCGCAACACGCCATCCTGTAATGTCTAAAAGACTATCGCTTTTGTTCGTGATATCTAAATATTCTTTCGCAGGAGATGTTTCTTTTATGGCCGAACCAACAGCTTTAACAGAAACCCTGTATTTTGAAGAGATAAAGTTTTTTGTTCCTAACTTAAAATTAAAATCTAGATTTGGAAGTTCCCCGTATATCTCACCTGTATCAATAGGGGATGGTGGTTTTAAGAAAGGCCCTTTAGTAGATTCAATTTTAGACGGCCCACCAGAAACAAACCACATAAACCATAGTGCTATTAGAATTGAAATAATAATAATTGCGTCGCTTCTTAATTTCATTTATTTAAAAAGTTTTTGGTGTTTACTGCAGAAGTGCGAGCTTCTTCCTCCAACCATTTTCCTCACTATTATACCATCGCAGCCTTTTTTGCTACATTTTTTCCCAGTTTTACGATAGGCATTATGTTTCTCTTGGAATTTTCCACGTTCTCCTAAAATATTTCTATAGTCTGACATTGAGTCGCCACCAAAAGAGATACCGCTTTTTAAAACTTTTTTCATTTCTGAAAATAATGTTTTTATTTTCTCCGGACTAATTTTAGAAACTTGTGATTCTGGGTGAATCCCCGAGAGCCAGAGCATTTCATCAGAATAGATATTACCAATGCCCGCAACAGTGCGCTGATCTAAAAGCACCGGCTTAATTTTTCCACGAGGACGGAGTGAAAGACGTTCGTTAAAAATTTTTAAAGTAAAAATAGGCTCCAGTGGCTCTGGTCCTAAATGGGAAAGACGAGGGGAATGTTCAATAATATCTGCTTTCTCTAAATCAAACCGTCCGAATTTTCTGGTATCACAAAAAACCATTTTGTTTCCGGAAGATAGTGTTAAAACAACATGGATGAACCTGTTGTATGGGTCGTTAAGCGGGCCTTCTTCTTTGGGAATCCACTTTTTATTTTTATAAATATATTTGCCATAAAGTAGGTGCCCGGTCATTCTCATATGAACAATAAAAGCGTAACCGTTTGAAAGAATAAAGATTATATTTTTTCCTCGACGAGAAACAGAAATAACTTTTGCTCCAACAAGAGTTTTTTTAAAATTACGAAAAATGGTCTCGCTTGTCAGAACGGTACTTCCAGACAGGTGGAACATTTTTGGCCAATCAGTCCAAACGTCTTTTATGGTTTGTTCTGGCAAAACCCTACTAAGCCCAGAAGTGGTTGTTTGTACCTCAGGAAGTTCTGGCATCCCATTAGAAATTAGAAATGTAAGACATTTCCAATTATTAAATTAGTATTAATCGCCCTGTTTTTGTTTAATTGTTTAATTAAAATTAACATGTTCAAGATATAACTACGTGATTTCTAACGGGACAGGTGCTTTAGTTTAGATAACTCTTCTTTTGTTATTGTTGCATCGTCCCACTCTATTTTTGT
>CAYPVT010000015.1:12726-18576 GCA_964414265.1 uncultured Candidatus Saccharibacteria bacterium
TTAGTTTAGATAACTCTTCTTTTGTTATTGTTGCATCGTCCCACTCTATTTTTGTTCCATTTGGGCCCATAAGATAAGGGTCGGTTCCTTTTCCGGTAATCAAAACAACATCACCTGATTTAGCTCGTTTAAGTCCTTCTCTGATTGCTTCGCGTCTGTTTATTAAAATTGTCGGTACTTTGTTTTTTATACCGAGGGCGACAGCACGAGCAATTTCTTCCGGGTTTTCGTCGTAGGAATCATCGTCAGTTAGAATTATTTCTTCACAATAAGTGTCGGCAACACGACCCATTTCCGGACGCTTCCATTTATCTCTGCCCCCACCCGTTGCTCCAAAGACACAAATTTTACGGTGATTTTCAAATACTTTATAAACTTTTTCCATGGAATCAGCAGTATGAGCGTAATCAACAACAACGGTAAAATTTTGTCCGATATCTATTTTTTCAACGCGCCCACGAATGCCATCAAATTTTTCCAAAGCACGTTTTATTACTTCATTGCTTATGTTTTGTGATTTTGCAAAAGTAATTGCCGCTAAAATATTATAAAGGTTAAATTCTCCAGAAAGCTTTGAGTGAATTTTTCCTCCCCCTAAAGTGAAATCAATACCACTTTCATGAAGCTTAAACGGTTCGACATCTTTTAAAGAAAAGGTAGATTTATTTTCAATTTTAAAATTTAAAAAATCTTTTCCGTGTTGGTCGTCGCCATTAACCACCACAAAATGCGGTTTTTTCCATGAACGTTCTAGTTCTTTAACGATAGAGAGTTTTGCATTTTTGTATTTTTCAAATGAACCATGGGATTCAATATGTTCTGGTGATAAATTTGTAAAAATGAGCGCATTTAAAGAGAGGAAAAGATGTCTAAATTGTTTCGCGCCTTCGGAGGTTATTTCAACTATTGCATAATCACAGTTTTCTTTTACAGCTTGGCGTAAGATTTTTTGTACAAAAAATCTTCCCGGCATTGTCATTTTAAATAGATTTCTTTTTTCCTCTTTTCCAATTTTAAATCTAAGTGTTGAAGCGATAGCTGTTTTGTATTGAGCTTCTTCCAGTATTGCGTTTATTAGCTCAACCGTTGAAGTTTTTCCTTTAGTTCCAGTGACACCAACAACTTTAAGATGAAGTCCTGGTAGGCGATAGATAAGAGCCCCAAGAACTGCCAAGAAAAAATGATACGCTGGCTGAAAAAAGCGATAGATTTTTTTTGGTATAAATTTTTCTATTGTACGGAGAATTTTTTCAAGCATTTACCCTGTTAAATAAGATTTGAGCCTATTCCTAATAAACATTTTTCCTAAGTAAGTTTTTAGATACTTCTCACGATGAGTTGCGTCTTTTTGACTTAGACACGCTTCGTAATAAATGAGCTTCATTATCCCGCGGTTTTTTGTAGACTCGACTTTTTTGTCTGCATGCTGCTCAAATCTTAATTTTAAATTTTTCGTGTAACCTGTGTAGAATTTACCATCTTTTAGAGAGAGCAGCACGTATACGTAATAAAACATATATTTTTAAAATTATTTAACAGGGTGAATTATCCATTTCCTAGAATTTTTAGAGCTTCTTTTACACGGAGACTTGCCCCAGAAATTTCATGGGGAACTTTCTTGAGAGCATTTCTTGCTTCGTTTTGTGAGTAACCGAGAGATTGAAGAGCTAGAACAGCGTCGGATTCTTCTTGTAGCTCTGGAGAGCCAATATCGGTCCAAGCCCCAAGTTTGTCGCGTAATTCCAAGACTATTTTTTCAGAAGTTTTTCTGCCGATCCCAGAAATTTTTGTTAAATAAGAAGCCTCACCAGTTGAAATAGCCTTGCGGATACTTTCTGTTGGGGCAACGTTCATTATGGCTAAGGCTGATTTTGGTCCAATCCCGGAGACAGTAAGAAGAAGCTCAAAAAACTCAAGATCACCTTGTCCTTCAAACCCGTATAAATCAAGGGCATTTTCTCGTACAGCGAGGTATGTCCATAGACGCACGGGGGATTTTTCCTTGTTTATTTTCCTTAATGTTTCTAAGGTGGCGTTTACTTTGTAGCCCACACCAGAAACATCAATAACAACGTAACGGTCTCCTGAAAAAACAATTTTTCCCTCAAGCTGAGAAATCATAATAATTGAATAATAGCCCAATTTGCCTTTTTTATACAGACTTGGTAGTATCTCGGAACTAGCTTTGTTTTTTAATTTGTGTTCAAAAACGGCTAAAACTAAATTATTTATGGCAATTACAAAAAGTGCAAAAAAGGCAATTCGCGTTTCTAAGCGAAAGAAGGTCTTCAACGACCGCCGACAAAGGGCAATGAAAGACATCGTTAAAGATGTTAAGAAGCTTGTTGTTGCTGGTAAAAAAGAGGAGGCTCTAAAGAATCTTTCAGCGGCATACAAAGCTATTGATAAGGCTGCCAAGCGTGGAGTTATTAAGAAAAATACGGCCGCTCGTAAAAAATCTCGTCTCACAATAGCAATTCAAAAGAAATAGATTGAAAAAAACGAGCGAAAGGCTCGTTTTTTTAAATTTAAAATTATGAAAAATATTAGACCAGAAGAAGTAGAAGAGATAATCGCGAACGGGGCGGTGGTTCTTGACGTACGCACAGAAGGTGAGTTTTCAGAGGGATATATTCCTCGCGCAATAAACATGGAAATTGGGGAAATGTCCGAAGAAGAAATTGAAAAGTTAGACAAAGAAAAAACTTATCTTTTGTATTGTCGTTCTGGTGGACGTTCATCTCGCGCAGCGCAAATGCTCGATTTTTTGGGATTTAAGAATGTCTACAACTTGGAGGGAGGGTATATGGAGTGGGTGAAAACACAGGGGTAGGTTTTTTATATTGTGAGACGTCGCAGAGGAGGTTAGGACTGTGTTTGAGGGGTTTGGTGATACGAATGTTTACATATCTATTTTTTTTACACCGTTTTGTGTACTACCCCTCTATAGACCTGAGCACTTTTCTCCTCCATAAAATCATAGTGGCAAATGAAGAATTGGTTAGGAACAAACTTGCAATATATAGAACGGTCGTCACATTATAATTCTGTAAAGCAATGAGGCTAAGGACGTTCGCAGATGCACTCATAATGAACGTACTTGTTGTTTCTGTAAACGGTTCCTCGTACCCTTTTCTAAAAGTTGGGAGAAATCCTACAAAGTCTATTGATGCAACGGCAACGATTGCCCATATGGGATTTGAGATAAAGAAATATATTGCGATGGCACAAAATGAAGAAAGTAGACACGCAATGTCAAACTTGGAAATATTTTTTGTCCCAAACTTGAAGGATAGAAGAAAAATAGAGAAGCAAAACACTGCGCCTATTGCTAGTGCCCAGGCACCGTATCCTGCACCTTCTTTTAATTGAGCCATCACTCCTACAGTTTGAAGAATGGTCCAAACTAACCAAGAATATCTATGAGGCTCCGTTTTGCGAAGAAAAATATCCTTTATGTATGGAGCGAAACAAACAACAGCGAGAATAGATGATGCAATACCAAAGAATAATTTTATTTCCATTTCAAAAGTATATCAAAGTTCTTTGTTTTCCTTATGTGTAAGTTTGTTTAGAATCAGAATACAGCATCAGATAAAAGCCCTCGGCAGGAGTATCTTCCTTAGTAAACTTTTTTCGTCAAAAAAGTTTCTTCGGACGGGCTCGTGGTTTGTTTTGCTAAACAAACATCACTCCGCCTTTCGATTCCTGCACGAAAAACAAGCAGTTGTTTTTCTCTCGGTTATTTTCACTTCGTTCAAATGCCCTCGGCAGGAATCGAACCTGCATCACAAGTACCGCAAACTTGAATCCTATCCATTGAACGACGAGGGCATATAAAACATTATACAAAAACAAAATCCTAATTTTTACACTCCGACTCCGACGTCTCGCTGAAGCGAGAATCGGAGAGCCGACCAATGCGTCGGCTGGGCATATAAAACTGTTTTCTAAATCTACACTATCACCTTTAAATTATCCACTCCGACGCCCCACTTACTAGGGGGTCGGAGAGCCGACCAACGCGTCGGCTTAACATATACCACACAACAAAATAAATCGCTATTCCCGAGCGGAGTGCCCTTAAAAACCAAAGTACTCAAAAAGTTTTTGAGCCAATGGTTCGTGAATTGTTTCTTCTTGTAAAAATTCTTTTAAAAATTCCTCAACACTCTTTGGGTCAGTCTCTCCAAGAGGGATTATGAGCAAGGGCATGAATAGGCGAGTTGATTGGAGTAGTAGTTTTTTCTTATGGGATTCATCTTTAATACAAAATGCTTCCAAGCTGTCGTAAAGGTAAAGCGTTTCTCCCGCGCGGACACCGCGCTTGGTGATTTCAAAATTAACTAATTCTGGTTTTTTGTTGGCATGTGTTGCGATAGTGAAAGCTGAAAGTAAAACAACGAAAGCAAACAAAACGTTTCCATAAATAAGAGCGGCGACACTTCCTGCTCCCGCTACAATCCAGAGAGCCCAGAACCAGTCTGGTTCTTTGTGGTTGTGGTCGTACTCTGTTGCGGTCCAGGATATTTTTTGAGACGCATTCATCTTTTAATTATAACAGATGGTGCAAGATTTAAAATTAAGAATATAACTTTTCCTTAAACACCGGAGTTTTAATAGGTGAAAGGTCGAAAATGAAATAGATGGCGGTTGGGCGAGCTTTCATTGCCACGCTCTTCCGTGTTGTATAATAGGGACATGATAGACGGCGAAGATGAAAAAATAATCAAAGAACTTCCAGATGAGGAGGTCTTGTCACGCTCAATAGAAAAACCAGATTATTTTGCAGAAATAGTCGACCGCTATCAAGGAGCTTTGCTCCGGAAGGCGAATAACATGCTCCGAAACGAAGAAAGCGCGGAGGACGTGGTTCAGGAGACATTTGTAAAAATATACGCAAACGCGGGTCGTTTTAAAGAGGTTCCCGGGGCAACGTTTAAATCATGGGCCTATAAAATTCTTGTTAACACTTGCCTAACCCTTCTAAAGAAGAGTAAGCGTGAGAGGGAAATTTTTGTTGCTCTTGACCCAGAACTCGCTGAAGTTATTGCTGACCCAATGGATCTTTCCTTTATTGATAAAAAGTTTTCAGCGGACCATTTAATGTCTTTAGTGTCGCGACTTTCAGAGACACTACGGCGCACGGTGATGTGGCACACAGTTGATGACCTTTCGTACCAAGAGATTGCAGAAAAAGATGGGGTGACGGAAGGGGTCGTTAGGGCGAGAATGCATCGTGCTAAAAAAGAACTTAGGAAAATAAACGAATCGTTTGGAGTATAATTTAAAAAATATGGAACAAATTAATAAAATTAAAGAAAGAGTGATGTGGAGAGTCCACTTTATATATAGAGTGAGAAAGATTTTAAATTCACCACTTTTCCCGTTGGCTTTCCTCCTTGTTTCAGTCGGAGCGCTTAGTGTTCTAGTGTCTCTTCAGCATGTATTTGCAAACGTGCCTAAGGATTTTGATTTTGCGCGACAGTATCAATTCTGGTTCTCTGCTCTCACAAATACCGAAGTGACAGTAAAGGCAACTTTGCTTGTGGCAATGTTTCTCCTTGTGATTGAAGTGCGTAATATTTTTGCTTCTTTGAATGTTTTTAAACATTCACAACAAAGATTGAGTATTTCGTAACAAATATATTTCATGCTTAGTTATAATGGGCATGAAGAAGGAACTTTTTGAAAAATTGATAGAGAGAAATGGACCAACGTAGACGAAAAGCGCTTTGCGCTATGCATAAAAACTTCATAACAGCACCCAGGTTAAAACAAAAACCACCCGAGAGGGTGGTTTTTGTTTTAAGAAATTAAGATGGGGTGAGATTCGGTCACGGATAAATT
>CAYPVT010000016.1:0-15874 GCA_964414265.1 uncultured Candidatus Saccharibacteria bacterium
TATGATGAAGGGATTAAACAGAGAGGAGTGCCATATGTGGTGGACGCATACAAAAGTTTGACTAAAAACCCATATTTTGTTATATTTCAGACACTAAATGAGTAATGAAGTTGATCCAGAATTAGTGAAAGAGGGGGTTGTAACCGAAGCGTTACCTAGCACCCTTTTTAGAGTTACGCTTAAAGATGGGTCAGAGATTCTTGCTTACTTGGGAGGGAAAATGCGCTTTAACCGAATCAAGGTTTTAATCGGAGATAAGGTTTCGGTACAGCTTGACCCGTACGGTGGTAAAGGAAGGGTTGTAAAAAGATTATAGATATTGTAGTATAAGAAACACGACACTCCCTGAAAAAGGGTTGGGTTCTGTTTTTGTTAGTGCAAAATTTTAAATAAAAAAAATGAAAGTAAAGTCGTCGGTAAAAAAAAGATGCGCAAAATGTAAAATGGTACGCCGTAAGGGTTTAGTCGTTGTTATTTGCGATAATCCACGCCATAAACAAAGACAAGGATAGTCTTAAATTTAAGTATAAACATGAGAATTTTTGGTATAACAGTCCCAGAACAAAAAAGATTAGAGATAGCTCTAACTGTTTTTTACGGAATTGGTCGCCCAAGAGCTCAAGAAATACTTGATCGTGCTGGCGTGCCGTATGGTAAAAAAGCAACTGAATTAAGCACTGACGAAGAAGCTAAGATCCGTAAAGAAATTGAATCTATAAAACTTGAAGGAGATTTGAGACGCGAAATAGGCGCCAACGTTAAGCGATTAAAAGATATCAAGTCTTATCGTGGAACAAGACATGCAAAACGCCTTCCAGCACGCGGTCAGCGCACAAAAACTAACTCTCGTACCGTCCGTGGAAACGTTCGAAAGACGATGGGTTCAGGAAGACGTAAGGCTGAAAAGACATAAAATAACATGGGTAAAAAAAGAATTATAAAAAAAGGTGGAAGTGGAGCTGATGAAGGACTAAAGTCCCGTTCTTTGTCGAAGGTTCCAAAAAAGAAGGTTGTGTCAGGAACTCTTTATGTTGGCGCAACATACAACAACACCAAGTTACTCTTGGCTGATAAAAGCGGAAATGCTTTGTTCTGGTCATCTTCTGGTGCACTTGGTTTTAAGGGTGCAAAAAAAGGTACTCCATTCGCAGCCGCAAAAGTTGGCGAGCTTATGGGTGAAAAAGGTTTGCTTGTTGGAATGAAAGAGGTCAACGTTATTATAAAAGGGGTTGGCCCAGGAAGAGAATCTTCTGTTAGAGCTTTTATTTCAAAAGGAATTGACCTAGAAGGGGTTAAAGATAAAACACCAGTCCCACATAACGGACCAAAGCCTAAGAAGCCACGAAGAATATAAATATCATGATAACCGATAAAAAATGTAAAGTTTGCCGTCGTGCTGGAGAGAAACTTTTCCTTAAAGGGGAGAAGTGTTTTACCCCAAAGTGTGTTTTTAATAAAAAACCATATGCACCAGGTAAGCTTGATTCAGAAAGAAAGCATAAATCAACTCTTACTGAATATGGTCGCCAGCTTAAAGAAAAGCAGAAAGTTCGTAATATTTACGGTGTAAGCGAAAAGCAGTTTTCAAATTATGTTGTTAAGGCATCTGAAAAGAAATCAGGCGATCCAGCAGAGCGTCTTTATCAGAGTCTTGAGAATCGTCTTGATAACGTTACATTCCGTCTTGGTTTAGCAAAATCAAGAACAATGGCAAGACAAATGGTTTCTCATGGACACATTACAGTCAACGGAGTTCGTTCAATGGTGGCTTCAAGAGCAATTAAAATCGGAGACATCATTGCCGTTCGAGAAGGAAGTAAAGAAACAGTTCCAATTATTGAAGCTGGAAAAAGAATGTTAGACCACAAAGTACCAGGATGGATTTCTTTTGACGCAAAGACAGGTAAGGCAGAAATAAAAAGTCTACCTGCTGAGAAAGAAAAAGATATGACAGTTAACTTACATTCGGTGATTGAATTTTATAGTCGTTAATTTATTAATTTTAAAAAAATATTATGTCTGACCACAACATTATTTTACCCTCAAAGCCGAAAGTTATTTCGGAGGAGGAAACAAGTGCTGTTTTTGAAATCGAAGGACTTTATCCTGGTTATGGACACACGCTAGGTAACTCTCTTCGTCGCATAATTTTATCCTCACTTCCTGGGGCGGCTATAACTGCGCTCAAGATAGACGGAGTTAGTCATGAGTTTTCTGTAATCGACGGAGTCAAAGAAGATGTTGTTGGTATTTTATTGAACTTAAAGAAGGTTCGTTTTAAACTACTTACCGACGAACCACAGAAAGTCACCCTTTCTGTTAAAGGACCTAAGGTTGTTACCGCAAAGGATATCGTCACACCAGGACAGGTTGAGGTTTTAAATGGAGATGCTTACATCGCAGAACTTGTTGGAAAGGGCTCATCTTTAAATATTGAATTAAGTATTGAAAAAGGCCTTGGTTACGTTCCAAAAGAGGCAATGCATAAAGACAAGGTAGACATAGGTAGTATTGCAGTAGATGCCATTTTTACCCCAATTCGTCGTGTTAATTATGAAGTTGAGAACATGCGTGTTGGTGATCGTACAGACTATAATCGCCTACGTATTTTTGTTGAGACTGATGGTACATTAACTCCCCGCGAAGCTCTTGAGAATTCTATCGAGGTTATGATTCATCAGCTTAAAGCCATCGTTGGTTTTAAAGAACCTGAAGTTGAGATTGACGGACGAGCTGTTTCTTCTTCTGGTAAAGATGAAGATGAAGGGGAGAAAGGTGAAGATGATGATGTTATGAAGACAAGAATAGAAACTCTTGATTTTTCAACTAGAACATTAAATGCATTGACCAATGCAAACATCCGCACAATCGGTGGTTTGGCACGAAAAAAGAAAGATGATTTACTTGAAGTCGGCGGTTTAGGAGAAAAAGGAATTCAGGAAATCAAGCGCGTGCTTGGTAATTTCGGAATCACACTAAAATAACATGCGTCACCATAATGCAAACAGAAAATTCGGTCGTGTAAGAAAAGTGAGAAAAGCACTTATGCGTTCTCTCGCGCTTGCCCTTATTGTTCGTGGGAAGATAAAGACCACAGAAGCAAAAGCAAAAGAACTTCGACCATATATTGAAAAATTTGTTACAAGAGCAAAGAAAGATTCTCTTGCGTCAAGACGCCTTGTTGGTGCTGAATTTTTCAATAGCACGAAAGAAGTTAAAAAACTTTTTGAAGTTATCGCCCCTAAATATGTTGAAAGACCAGGTGGTTATACACGTATAACCAAACTTTCAACACCAAGAAAGGGTGATGCAAGTAAGCTTGCTGTTATCGAATTTATATAAAAAAGATTATGAAATACACAATAGATGCGGAAGGTCGAACAATAGGTAGAGTCGCAGCGGAAGCAGCTTCTTTGCTTATGGGTAAAAACACAACATCTTTTGTGCGAAACAAAACACCAGAGGTTACTGTTACCGTTCTAAATTGCTCAAAAGCAAAGGTTACGGAGAAGAAAAAGAAGCAAACTCTATTTCATACTTACTCTGGATACCCTGGTGGTTTAAAAGAAAGGCGCTTAGAAGAAGTTGCCGAGAAAAAGGGTATGAAGGAAGTTATGTTAATTGCAATCACAGGAATGCTTCCTAAAAACAGACTGCAGGCTGTTATGTTAAAGAATTTGATTGTCACCGAATAATAATATGGAAACTACAACAAAAACAAAAAAAGAAGGACGCTATATTGAAACCGTTGGACGACGTAAAACATCTTCAGCTCGTGTTCGCGTTACCCCAGGAGCTAAAATAAACGTAATTGTTAACGACAAAGACTACAAAGAGTATTTTCCAACAGAAGAAATGCAGGGGATTATCACAGATGCTTTCAACAAAGCAAAACCACTAGAGAAATATTCTGTTACAGCACTTGTTAAAGGAGGTGGCATTCATTCTCAAGCAGAAGCTGTGCGACACGGAATAGCTCGCGCGTTATCTACAACAGATGAAGAGTTAAAGACTCGCTTAAAGAGACTCGGATACTTGAAACGTGACCCAAGAATGAAAGAAAGAAGGAAGTTCGGTTTGAAGAAAGCACGTAAAGCCCCACAGTGGTCGAAACGTTAGTTTCCTTACAACAACTCAACTATTTATTTATAATGTGGTCTATTTAAAAAGTAGCTCATAATTATTTAAATTTATGACAGATGAATTAAACGAAGAGGAAAATATTAAAGACGACTTTGCTTTTGAACCAGATGAAAGCGAAGGGGAGCTTTCAATTTCTAAGCAGAAGATTAAAGATCTTCGTGAGAAGTTAGAAAGTGCCTTAAAAGAAAGAGATGAATACCTTGCTGGTTGGCAGAGAGCTAAGGCAGACTATATAAATGCCAGAAAAGACGAGCTTGCGTCAGAGACAAATGCGACACGTATTGCTAGTGAGAGAATGGTTTTAGAAATATTACCAGTACTTGATAGTTTTGCTTTAGCTTTTGCCAACAAAGAATCATGGGAAAAAGTTGACGAGAATTGGCGTAAGGGAGTTGAATACATTGCATCACAACTGAAAACATCTATAAGTAATATGGGAGTAGAGGAGATTGGTAAAATAGGTGAAGTTTTTAACCCCAATTACCATAATGCGATAGAAAACATCCCAACTAAAGATAAGAAAAACGACCACACAGTTGCGGAAATAATTCAAAATGGATATGTTTTACGAGGAAAAGTGATAAGACCAGCAAAAGTAAAAGTTTTCGTTTTTAATGAGTAAAATATGGGAATTTTCTTAAAATCTCCATCTTTCCTTTTTTGAAAACCTTACGGAGCGCGATGAGCGCGAGTAGAGAAAAATTCAGCAGAATTTTATCGTGTTTTTAAAAAAGGAAAAGAGAAATAATAATTGACAATTGGGAATTATTGGGTATAATAATTTTAATTAAGATATTTAATTTATAACTTTGTAATAAAAATATGGGAAAAATAATCGGTATTGACTTAGGAACAACAAATTCGGCTGTAGCTTTGATAGAAGGTGGCGTTCCAAAAATAATTGAAAATATTGAAGGTAATCGCACGACTCCTTCGGTTGTTGCGCTTGCTAAAAATGGAGAAAGACTTGTTGGTTTACTTGCAAAGCGTCAAGCGGTTACAAATCCAGAAAATACAGTTTATGGAATCAAGCGTCTTATGGGTCACCGTTTTGATGACGCAGAAGTGAAACGAGACAAGAGCTTTTCGCCATATGCTATCGAAGAAAACGAGGGTGGAGGCGTTAAGGTTAAGATGGGTGTAGATTTTTATCGTCCTGAAGAAATTTCAGCGATGATTCTTCAGAAGATAAAACATGATGTCGAAGCTAAGATTGGTGAGCCTGTAACAGAGGCGGTTATTACCGTACCAGCATACTTTGATGATTCACAGCGTAAAGCAACAAAAGATGCTGGTAAAATTGCGGGCCTTGATGTAAAGCGCATCATTAACGAACCAACTGCCGCTGCTTTAGCGTATGGATTTAATAAAAAGAAAAATGAGAAAATAGTTGTTTACGACTTTGGTGGAGGAACTTTTGACGTCTCTATTTTGGAAGTTGGAGACGATGTTATTGAAGTTAAAGCAACCGACGGGGACTCTCATATGGGTGGTGAAGATATCGACCAGAAGATTGTTTCTTGGATTGCAGAACAATTTAAAAAAGAAAGCGGTATTGATATTACCAAGGATGTTTTGGCGCTTCAGAGATTAAAGGAATCTGCTGAAAAAGCAAAACATGAGCTTTCGACAACGATGGAATCAGAAATTAACATTCCGTTTATAAGTTCAGATGCATCAGGACCAAAACACCTTCTTCTTAAGATGTCACGTTCGACCCTCGAAGAGCTTGCTCGTGAGTTTATTGACCGTTCTATTGAAATCACAAAAAGAGCTTTTGAAAAGTCTCCGGTTAAAATGGGTGAAATTAATGAAATCGTAATGGTTGGTGGGCAAACACGAATGCCGGCAATTATTGCTGCGGTTAAGGAATTATTTGGTAAAGAACCAAATCGCTCTATCAACCCAGATGAAGTTGTAGCTGCAGGAGCTGCTGTTCAAGCTGGTGTTTTGCAAGGTGATGTTCGTGATATCCTATTGCTCGATGTTATTCCGCTTTCTCTTGGTATTGAGACGTTTGGAGGTGTTGCGACAAAACTTATTGAAAAGAATATGACTATCCCAACATCGAAGTCACAGGTTTTTTCAACTGCGGCTGACAATCAAACATCTGTTGAAATACACATTGTTCAAGGCGAACGACCAATGGCGGCTGATAATAAATCTTTGGGTAAATTTATTTTAGATGGAGTACCACCAGCACCACGCGGAATGCCTCAAGTTGAAGTTTCTCTTGATGTTGATGCCAATGGGATTCTAAATGTTACCGCTAAGGAAAAAACTTCTGGTAAAACACAAAGTATTCGTATTGAAGCAAGTTCTGGTCTAACAGACGCCGACATCGAAAGAATGACTAAAGAAGCAGAGTTGCACGCCGACGAAGATCGCAAAAAGAAAGAAGTTGCTGATCTTAAAAATGATTCAGAAATAATGGTTTATACCGCAGAAAAATCTCTTCGTGACGCGGGTGATAAAGTTCCAGCAGAAATAAAAACTTCAGTTGAAGAAAAAGTTAATGCACTAAAGGCTGTTAAAGATGGAACTGACACGGAAGCTATAAAGAAGGCTTCGACAGAGCTTTCTCTTGAAATGCAAAAAATAGGGGAGGCAATGATGAAAGCACAGCAAGAAAGTGGGGCTAAAGAGGAGGCACCTAAAGATGGTGGCTCAGGAGCTCCTGAAGATAAAATCCACGACGCCGACTTCAAGGAAGGCGATACTGGGACGGAAGATAAAACATCGTAAAATCAACAAAAAAACTACTTTTTTGATAAGTAGTTTTTTTGTTTTTCTTAAACTTCACCTTTATTTGTTTTTATGTATAATTCCGTATAATAATCCCGTTAGAAATCACGCCGTTATGTTTACGGGATAAAGACCAATAAAATCGATAATTAAGAATGAGAAAGACTATATTAAAATTAAACGATAGAAGTATTTTATACTTCTAACCTGCCCGCCAAAGCCAGAGCAACGAAAGTAATTATTATAGAAAAATGATATATTTACATTATAAATTATTTAACCACACGCGTTGCTTTGGGCGATGGCAGGCGGGTTTCTAATGGGATGCAAAAAGACTACTACCAAATTCTAGGAGTTGAACGAAAAGCTTCTAAAGAGGAAATAAAAAAAGCTTTTCACAAGCTAGCTCATAAATATCATCCTGATAAAAAGGGAGGTGACGAAGAGCGCTTTAAAGAGGTAAATGAAGCATACCAGGTTCTTTCCAACGAAAAGAAAAGGTCTGAGTATGATACTTATGGCCAAGTCTTTAATGATGGAAGTGGACAACAGCACGGAGCTTCTGGTTTTCAGGGATTTGATCCATCGCAGTTTGGTGATTTTGATTTTAGTAACGCCGGTGGTTTTGGTGATATCTTTAGCGAAATATTTGGCGGTGCCCGTGGTGGCGCGCAAGGAAGGCGTGGTTCTGATATTTCTATTGAAATTACAATAAGCTTTGCCGAGTCAATCTTCGGAACAACTCGTAAGGTTTTGATAACAAAAAGAGCGTTATGTGAGACTTGTAAAGGAGATGGTGAAAAGCCAGGAACAAAACGTAAGAAGTGTGATACCTGTAATGGTCAAGGAAAAGTTCGCGAGACAAAGAAATCGTTTATAGGTGTTTTCACGAGCGTGAGAGAATGTAATTCTTGTATGGGCTCTGGCACAATTCCAGAAGAGAAGTGTTCAACCTGTAAAGGTCAAGGTATTCTTAGGAAGCAGGAAGAAATTGCTATCCATGTTCCAGCGGGAATTGAAAATGGTGAAATGATTCGTCTTTCAGGTATGGGTGAAGCAGTTTTGCGTGGGGTCTCTGGTGATTTGTACGTTAAGATAAGTGTCTTGCCACATCAGATTTTGAAACGCGAAGGAAACAACCTAACGATGAATTTAGACATCAAATTAACAGAAGCACTACTTGGCGGAGAACGTTCAATCGAAACACTTGATGGGAAAATTGAACTCAAGATTCCGGAAGGAATTAACACCGGAGAGGTTCTTCGTTTAAAAGGTAAGGGTGTCCCACAAGGAAATAATCAAAGAGGAGACTTACTTGTAAAAATAAAAGTTGTTTTGCCCCACAAACTCTCTAAAAAAGCCCGGGGTATAGTGGAGACACTAAAGGGAGAAGGAATGTAATGAAAGAATTTTTACCACCTTTTTTTCTACAGAACCTAGTTTGGGTGCCTACTAGAATATTTTTAAAATTTTTTGGGCGTTTGGAAATCATTGGACTAGATAATTTAAAAAATATAAAAGGGAAAATTATTTTCGTGAGTAATCATAGTAGTGAACTTGATCCGATACTATTGCCGGCTTCGTTTCCGTTTTTGTCACGATTTTCACCCGTTTTTTACACATCAAGAGAGAAAGAATTTTACGATAGACACTCTTTTTTAAAGTGGTTATTTTATCGTGAACGGTTTTTTGAAATCTGGGGAGCATATCAAATTTTGGTTGGAAAGCATGATTACGAAAAATCACTAAAAAACCATCTAGAAATTTTAAACAGAGGACGCTCCTTGTTAATTTTCCCAGAAGGTGAGAAAACAAAGGACGGCAATTTATTGCCCGCCCATGGCGGAGCGATATATCTCGCAAGGGCCTCACAAGCGCCAATTGTCCCCGTTTCAATTAAGGGTGTTTTTAATATTGAATTAAGTGATTTTCTGTTTCGTCGCGCAAAAATAAAAATAATTTTTGATGTTCCAGTTGTTCCATTAACTGATGATTACAAAACAGAGGTGCAAAAAATTATGGATATTATTGCAAAAAATCTTTAAAGAATTTTGATTATTAATTTTAGACTTGACTACTCCCATAAAAACAAAAAAATTTAAGCGGAATATTGAAGACTTTACCTGTAGCAAGTGCGGTTTTTTTGTTGCAGGGAACGGTTATACAAATCATTGTCCAAAATGTTTATGGAGTAAACATGTTGATATAAACCCAGGGGATAGAAAATCCGATTGTTTAGGGGCGATGGAACCAATTGGGGTTGAGGTTAAAGCGGGGGAGTATGTGATTACACATCAATGTATCAAATGTGGCTTTGTTCGAAAAAACAAAACCACAAAAGACGATGATTTTAATTTATTGCTGAATTTGTAACGAAATCCCTAGAATCTCTAGTATTTTTAAGCTACTTTTTTGTTAATACGTTGGCGAGTTTTATAAAAAACTTTTCATCTAGTTTCTTTTTATTGTCTATATATTCCCAAAATAAATCTTTACAATAAAAAACGTATAAATAATAGACCCGATGAAAATTATAATTATTTTTTTTATTAAACTTTCCGTTCAATAATTCATCTTTATCTATAAATTGTTTTGGGTTATATTTTTGTAGATTATAAACACCATCTTTTTTACCAAGATAACTAAAGTCCCAATTTGAAAATAAATTGGCAAGTATTTCTCTTGTTATATAATACCCACTTCCAAATTCTTTTTTTAACAAAAACCAAGATTGATAGAAATCTTTTTCTCTCGGTTTAAAAATATTTTTTATTTTTTCTAAAACATGACCCTTTTCGTGTAAATGGGCTAGCTCGTGAATCAAATTAATTTTCAGGTTTGAAACATAGCCCTTACTCTTCTTGTTTAGTAAATAAATATAAATAGAATCTGTGCTGGAGCTTGCGCTAGCACCAACATTTTTTTTATCTAAATATGACGGTAAAAGGTATATATTGATATTTTTAACCTTAATACCATAAAACCTTTCCATAACTTTTATTGTTCCCTGAACATTAAAATTCTTTATAACATTTTTAGCGAATAGAAAATTTTTACCATTTTTTATTTCAAAATCTTTTTCTGAAATTATACTTTTTATATATTCGAAAAGTTTTACTTCTTTGTTGCTTTTATTTTCTTTGGATAACAATGATTTTACCTCTTTTAAATTTTTACGTGTAAAAAATAATTTTTTTACAGTTTGAAACTCCTCTTTTATGAAAGATGGCAGCATTTTACTATCATTTTCTTTAATAAAGTTAAGTACCAATCTATCAACAAAAACCTTATATCCGTAATTTATTTTTATCATAATTGGAAAATTTTTATTTAGATTGTATATGCTTAATGGCAACAAAAACGGGTAGAAGCGCAAAACTTCTACCCGCACGACCAGACCGAGGGGTCAAGCTGGGGGATTCCCCGGGTTGTTGCCCTGCTCATCCGCGGGGGTGGAGTCCCAGTCGTCATCGCCACCAAACAGCTTTTTCATTTGAACCTCCTTACGGGCTCACCGGTTGAGAAATCCCAACCTTCTAATAAGCCGTATAAAGCATGCCGTTTTCTTTATATTATGTCAATACCTAGAATCTCCAGTATTTTTACGGTATAATTTCGACATGAATTCGTACCAACCAACAATTATAGTTGACGTTGACCCAGAGTTGTCTTTTGAAACAAACGGAGCCCTTAGAAAAATATTTAATTTTTTTGCAGTTCCGGTGCTTAACTCGATTCCAAAAAATTTACGTGGGGTTGTTAAAAACACACATAAATCAGCTAAAAATATAATAGAAAAGGCAACTAGTCATGCAGCAATAGAAATATTGTATAAGGACGGACAACCAGAGTTATCGAAAAGTATTTTTGAACGTTTTTTTTATAACATATGGTTTACAACAAGTAACCCGAAGGCGGTAAGAAATCGTCTTAAAATAGTTGAACGAGAACTACGCAAGGCATTAAATCATCTAATCTCTATCCATTTAAAAAATGACGTTAGAATTTTGAGTGTTGCTTCTGGTTCTGCGCGAGCAATTATCGACGGAATTAAAGGTGAGCCATTTTCCCCGCTTTCTTTACATATAACCCTGCTTGATAAAAGTGAAGAGGCATTAAACTACAGTCGTTCACTCGTTAGCAATGCTAGTTTTCCCGATAATTTTTCTTTTCGTTGGGTTTCTGGTACTGCAAATTCATTTCCCGAATTTTTCCAAAATGAAAAGCCAGACATAATTGAAACTGTTGGTTTGATGGATTATTTTAATGATGAACAAGTTCTTCGTTTTTTTACTACTGTTTTTGAGAATTTATCAGAAAACGGAATTTTTATCACTGCAAATATTTCAGATAATCCAGAAAGAAAATTTGTAACAGATCTTGTTGGTTGGAAAATGATTTATCGTGAACCGGAAAGTTTTATTGAATTGGCAAAAAAGGCTGGTTTTGATACTAAAAACATTAAAATTTATTACGAGCCGCTACAAATTCACTTCGTCATGGTTGTTCAAAAATAATATGCATTACGAGACATTTTTACTTTTTACAATTGCTGCTCTTAACGCATTTTTCAGCTACTTTGTTCTTCATGGTCAGCGTAAAGTAACAAATATTCTTTTTTCGATGGTAGCCGTTTCAATAGGATTTTGGGCTATAGGGCTTGGTTTGTTTCTAGAATCAACAAATTTTAATTTTGCTTTAATGTTTGCAAATTTTTATTATTTATCAGCGGCAGCTATCCCTGTTCTATTTTTTTATTTTTCCGTGTTTTTTCAAAGTGAAAATAGGAAGCTAACTCCTTATCATTACATTTACTTACTTGGCTTCGCAGTTCTAGCTTTATTATTTGTTCTTGATAAACACATCATAATTAAAGAAATATATTTTACCAGCTGGGGGAAGGACGTTATTCTTAATAAACCGTTCTACCTTACTTACGGAGTATTCTTTTTGATATTGGTTTCTGCTGCTTATTTTGAACTTTGGAATATATACAAAAAAGCTAAAACTAAGATCTTAAAAATACAATTAAAATTTATTGTTTTAGGAACGGCAATTTCTTACGTTTTGGGGATGACCTTTAATCTTTTTTTGCCTTATTTAGGCAATTATAAACTCATTTGGCTAGGACCATTTTTTACGCTAATCATGGTTGTTTCTATTGCATATGCAATTTTTAAGCATCACTTATTTAGTATAAAAGTTGTAACTACTGAAATATTAGTCTTTTCTTTTTGGGTAGTAATTTTATTCCGTACTTTTATTTCTGAAACAACAACAGATAGGCTTATTAACGGTATTTTTCTGGTTCTAAGTGTTATTTTGGGTATTTTCTTAATAAAAAGTGTTATTAAGGAAGTAGAAACAAGAGAAAAAATTGAGTTATTGGCTAAAGATCTTGAGACAGCTAATGAGCGTTTAAAATTCCTTGATAAACAAAAGTCTGAATTCGTTTCCATCGCATCACATCAGCTAAGAAGTCCGCTTACGGCCATTAAGGGGTATACTTCGATGGTTCTTGAGGGGTCATTTGGTTTTATCGAACCAAAAACAAGAGAGGCGGTTGAACGTATTTTCCAATCGGCGCAAAATCTTGTCGGGATTGTTGATGATTTGTTAAACATTACGCGCTTAGAACAGGGTAGGATGGAATATTCTTTTGAAAAAGTTGATTTATCGGCATTAACCAAAGAGATTGTTGATTCACTTTACCCAAATGCGCTTGGTAAAAAACTCGGGTTAACTTTTGAAAATGATAATGCTCAAGATTATTTTGTGAACGCAGACCTATTAAAAATTCGTCAAGTTGTACTTAATTTGGTTGATAATGCAATAAAATATACAAAAGAAGGAGCAGTCAAAGTGAGTGTTTTTAGAGATTCTACAAAAAAAACAATTCAGGTTATGGTTACAGACTCTGGTGTAGGCATTACCCCTGAATTACGTACGCGACTTTTTGAAAAATTTAGTCGAGGAGATGATGTCAGTAAGCTTCACACAAACGGTACAGGCCTAGGTTTGTATATTGCAAAACAAATGATAGAGGCCCACAAAGGCTCAATTGGGGTTAATTCCGAAGGAGAGGGGAAGGGTTCAACATTCTACATAGAATTACCCGCGTTGAATTAGTTCGAGTTTGCTTTTCATAAAAATACGTGTTATCGTTTTAATAGGCATTAATGGTTTAACTGTTGGGAAAATCCCGACGACATTAATGTTTTTTCCAAGGAGAAAAACGTGCAGAAAAACATTGTTCCTTTTGGTGCCAAGCACGCGGTTATCCCGCCACCCATGGCATCTCCCGATGTGGTCTATTCGCACGCCAATCAGTGTGGCGTATGGGATCAGAGTGAACTCGGAAAACTCTCAACTTTTGGTGCTACAACTTACCGCACCGATGGGGGTGATTCCGGCTCGGACGAAGCACACTGATCAAGTACTTCAACAAAGGCGCCCGGGCTAGCCCCGGGTCGCTTTATTTAGGGAGACTGTAATGGGAAAAGTTCTCGTTGTTACAAGGAAAGATGACCCTCATGCCGATCTTGTTATCAGTGAGCTCGTCGTGCTTGGTGTTGATGTATTTCGGCTAAATACAGAGGCAATTACTGAGTACGCAATCGAGCTTGGGGTAGATGGGGGAAAAATTGAGCACCTCGAATATCCGCGGACACTTGATTTGTCAGATGTCGGCTCCGTCTATCTCCGTCGCCGTTCCTACCCTTACAATCTTTGTGTTGAAAATGAATACAAAGAGTTTGCGCAAGGTGAGTGGGTAAAACTTATGCGAAATATTTGGGCGGTTCTCGACGGTCGTTATTGGATAAATCACCCGTTTGCAATCGAGGGTGCGAAGGATAAGCTCAGGCAACTTCAAATCGCTCGTAGGGAAGGGTTTACTATTCCCGACACGATTATGAGTAATTCCCTCGATGCTGTGCGTCTACTAAAATCCCGACACGAAAAAATCATTTATAAAGCATTCGATGGGGGAGCACTCTATCCAGGTGCCACTCAGTGCGTCTATGCGACCATACTCGAAGATGAAAACCTCGACGATGGTCAAAGAGACTCACTCCGTATTTGCCCAGGGATCTTTCAGGATTATCATGACAAGGATTATGAGCTTAGGGTCACGATCGTGGGAGATGTTCTTTTTGCGGCAAAAATTGATTCCCAAGCTTCTGATGGAACGAAAATCGACTGGAGGAAAGGTGACCTTCTTTCGGCGCCACACTCAGAGATTAAGCTTGAAAAAGAATGTGAACGCCGTTGTCTTGCTGTGATGAAAAAACTTGGTCTTGAGTTTGGCGCCATGGACTTAATCAAAAAGAAGGACGGCACCTATGTATTTTTAGAAATCAATGCCAATGGACAATGGGCATGGATACAAGGAATGACTGGCATGCCCATTGCTCAAGAAATTGCATTAGTTCTCGCGCAAAACATGCGCAACCCCTCCTAATTGGGAGGGGTTTTATTTATTTTTATTTATATGGTTATTCGAATATAAATACTCGCAATATAAATGCTGAGCTGGTATATTTATTTTATGAAAACCCTTCTCGGGCTTTATGAAGAAGATCAGGCAGATCGTCGTGACATGGCGTTTCTTCAAGATTTTGGTTTAATGGCTAAGAGAGATGTGGCAAGGCTAAAACTTGCTGAAGCAATTGTTGCAAAACGGAAACAATTTTCAGATGAAGAGTATTATTTACTTGCCATGTTGTATCAACATGGGCCCACAATCTCACATTCGCGACTTGCAGTGCGATACGCAAGGCATGCGTGTGAAATGAGGTATGAAAAGGCAAAATGGCTTTATGCCGCAGCTATGGATAGGCTACTTTCGAAACAAGGAAAACCACAATTATACGGTACCCAGTTTATTAAGAAGAATACGAAAAGCAAGTGGAAACTTCACCTCGTCGATCCAACAATTACTGATGAAGAACGTGCAAAATGGAATGTTCCTCCAATCGCTGAAGCAAAAGCAAGGGTGAAGCGTATGAATGAAGAGAAATTTTATCCTTAAATGATAAAAGCGGTGTCCATTCCGAAGGAGAGGGTAAGGGTTCAACATTCTATATAGAGCTTCCTGTGTTGAATTAAAAAATCATAGTTTATTACTTATTTAAATATGGGAAAAATTAGAAATAATGAAGAAATTATTAAATTACATCTTGTGTTTTTTTGGGATATAATTAGGAAATGTCAAACTATCAAGAAGAAATAAAATTCGAGGAAATATTTGAAGAAAATTTATTACCAGAAATAATAGAATTTTTTAAGAATGAGCAAAATAAACATATTTTATTTTTAAAAAATATTCTTAAAAATACGAATGATGTTAAGGGGCAATTATTAAAACTAGCAGAATATGGTCTTGATAATATAAATAATGAGGATGTTGATTTTATGCTTGCCAATTATTTTTTTATTCTTTCGGGGATAAAAAATATTCACGATGACGTACGTAGTTTTTTTACAGATATGATGATTTTTTGCGAAGAAGACAAATATACTATGCGTAAAAATGTTTCCGAAATAAAGAATTATTACAATAAAAAAATACTCCCACTCTTGTAAAAAAAGTGGGAGTTGTCTTGAAAATTATCGCTTTGATTTGTTCGGGAGAGCATGTGCTCGCTCTGCGCGACCATTGGAATCTTTCTCCACGATAATGTGTTGGTGGTCGCTTTTGTTTCCACCTGTATCGCGCATGACCTCATATGTTGTACCACCGTCGCTCTTCGATTCCGTTTTTTCGTTAACAGAATCACCGTTACTATCACTAAACCAGCCGCTCCAGTCCATGGTACCCTCCCTATAAAAAAGATATTAAAACAATACTCCAGTGATTGGTACTACAAAAAAAGACCAACCACTATGTAATATAGTCATATATTACATAAATTAAGTCAATTATCGACTCCCGAATTCTAGCTCCAAGTGCAATGTATAACTAAAAAAGCCCCACAATAAGAGG
>CAYPVT010000017.1:0-14712 GCA_964414265.1 uncultured Candidatus Saccharibacteria bacterium
CTCCGATGTATGCGTCTCCTGCGACTGAGAGTTTTGCGAATGGTGATGTGGTGCCAATGCCGACGTTGCTACCACTATTAAAAAGAACCTCACCACTAGCAGTAATATTAACTGCAGAAATTCCACCGTTCACGATCAGTTTTAAACCTTTTGTAACCCCTCCTTTTAAATAGGCATCCGCTCCGTCATATCCCATTAATGTTCTCCCAGATGAAAAACTAATCGCGGTCGCCACATTAGCGCCGCTACCAAACGTAAGTGTTGTGCCGTCTGTACCTATGTGAAGTGCTGTGGTTGGATTCGTTGTCCCAATTCCAACATTCCCCTCCACAATTAATCCGTTTGTTGGAGCGGCATAATAATAACCACTACCGATTGACACGCTTCCAGCAACAGCAAGTTTAGACAAAGGAGTGGATGTTCCTATCCCCACAGAACCAGCAGAATCAATAACCATTCTAGGGGCTGTGACAGCACCCCCATTCGCCTTAGTCCAGAATTGTAGAATTCCACCAGCTTGATTACCTGTACCTGATTGAAGTGCATTTATACCAGCAACGTTAACGTGTGAGTCTGCTTGTCCTAAACTGCGAGAGAAAGTGATTGCTCCTAATACACCATTGTCTGTATCAATGTCTGAAATTAAGTTTAGTGTTGATTGGTTTGTGTCACGTACTTGAATTATCTTTCCTGTTGATGAGAAGAATTGGTTAGCTCCTGTTGTGTTGGTGTAGTTTGAACCACCTCCGATATCTAATTTAACTGCCGGGTTTGCTATTCCTATTCCAATGTTTCCAGATGGTGGGACAGATAGATTAGTGGAACCAACTGTTAATCCTCCTGCAAATGTTGACGTTGCTGTGGTTGAGGTTGCTACGAAGTTTGCTGCATCTACAAGACTAGTGAAGTGAGCATTACCTGTGACGTCTAGTTTGTATGTTGGGGTTGTGTTGCCGATGCCGACGAGGCCACCATTAAAATACGAGTCCCCGGTCGTTTTTATTTGTACTGTTTTAACACCCGATGCGTTGTATGCATGTAATTGAGCTGCTACTCCACTTGTAAACAACTCTGTTAATCCACCAGCAGGAGAAAGAGCCAGGCCAGAAGCGCTACCACTTCCCAATCTCGTACCAATTGAAAATCTATATATACCAGATGTAAGCGGGTCGCCAATCACCAAGCTTGGTGAGCTAGCAAAGGGATTAGTTACATCGAGTCTTCCAACTGGACTCGTCGTTCCAATTCCAACATTCCCATTTGAAGTAACAAGTGTATTTCCAGCAACTGCGAGTGATGAAGAGAAAAGATTTGTTGATGATGCGGTGGTAGAGTAGAAGTTTGTGGTTGTTGCTGATGTACCTGTTGCGTTTACGAAGGTGAAGTTTTGAAGAGTAGATGAACCGGTGACCAATAGATTAGCGAGTGTAGTTAATCCTGAAATTGTTACAGTGCCTGTTGCTGTGAGATTGCCTCCGATATATGCGTCACCAGCGACCGATAACATGGCAAACGGTGAAGTGGTGCCAATACCGACGAGACCATTATCCAATGTTAAAATATTAGTATCAACACTATTTTTACGAGTGCCAAGAGTCAAAGTACCAGAGCCAGTAACAGAGTTGTAGCCTGGACTAAGATAACTTCCGTAACGTGGATCTGTGTCAGACGAACCAAAGCGTAACGTCTTCCCACCAGTAATCCAAAGATAGGTGTTCGATGGGATAGAGTAATTTAAGTTATTAACTCCAAGCTGAAGTAAGGCTCCAGGGTTCGTTGTCCCGATGCCGATATTTCCATTACTTGCAACATGAAGTGCCGTTGTTGTTCCTGCTCCACTTGTCGAAGATGCAATCGTAAAAAGCGGAGTAGAACCTCCGGCAGTTCCTTGGACAGAAAACTGGGCAAATGGTGATGTGGTGCCAATGCCGACGTTGCCGTTGCTATCAATGGTTTGTCGTACAGCATTATTTGTAGAAAAGTAAACAGGCGCTGCGTTTGAAGTACCGAGAGCAATAAATGCTGCTGGGTTAGAAGCAGCCCCATTGTTATACATTAAAACGCCGTTCGCGGTATTCGATATACCAAGTCGTGATTCAGACATCGCATTTCCGGCAAAAGCAAAAGTGAAAAAAGAGCCGGTCGGGTTGCTTGGATTCCAAATAGTAAAACCAGTCGCGGTTGTATCACCGCCAGTACTATGGAGAGCAAGTGGAAAGACTCCGCTACCGAGGCTTGTTGTACCACCAGAATAAACATCTAGCGCATATTGTGGGCTTGTTGTCCCAACCCCAACATTCCCGTTTGAAGTAACAAGGGTATTGCCGGCAATCGCGAGAGATGAGGAGAAAAGATTTGTTGATGATGCTGTGGTTGAGAAAAGGTTTGTAGAAGTTGCGTTAGTAGAAACAAAATTTGTGGCAAAAAGATTTGTTGTTGTTGCGTTGGTGGTTGTGCTATTTACTGCTGTGTACTCGGTAATAGAAGCAAAGGAAGAAGAAAGGTTTTCTATGACTCCAGAAGTTGAGCGGAAAATTGACGCAAACAAATTAGTTGTTGTTGCTGACGTGCCAGTTGCATTTCTAAAAGTAAAATCTTGTATCGTCGATGAACCTGTTACAAAAAAGTTTGTCGCATTAATATTTTGAGCAAAAAGATTTGTGGAAGTTGCATTTGTGGTTGTACCGTTTTCTACAAAAAGGTTTGAAATTGTGGAAGAAGCGGCGTTTGAAATAATTCCACCAAAAAGATTTGATAACCCAGAAATGTATGAATCCCCAACCACTTCAAGTTTTGCTGACGTAGTTGTTGAAAGACCTCCAATTAAAACCTGATTTGTTGTTGTCGAAAGACGTGTTCCAGAACCATTAAAATACGTCCAATCAAGACTACTGATCCCAGTTCCAACCGCAACACCATTAAAATAAAGGGTTCCAAAATTGTTATACAAACGATTCTCTTCCGCAGCCGGTGTAGTTATTGCGGAAAGATAGATAGGACCATCCACGGAAAACACATCAGTTGGCGAACTTGTCCCAACACCAACATTACCATTTGAAGTAACGACCAGCGCATTATTCCCAACATTTAAGAGTGAAGAAAAAAGATTTGTTGATGACGCTGTGGTTGAGAATAGGTTTGTTGTTGTGGCTGATGTGCCCGTAGCATTATTAAAAGTAATATTTTGGAATGAAGCCGTCCCTGTTGCTGTAAGATTTTCTACAAAAAGATTTGTAGAGGTTGCGTTTGTTGTTGTGCCGTTTGTCGCAGTGTAATCAGTAAAGGCCGCAACCGAAGAAGAGAATGTATCTATAACTCCATTAACAGCGTGGAAAATTGAAGCAAAAAGGTTTGTTGTTGTTGCTGACGTGCCAGTTGCGTTCGTAAACGTTACATTTTGAATGGAAGATAATCCACTAACGTTTAAGGTTGCAATGGTTGTTGTTGAAAGATTTATTACACCCGATGCGGTTAGATTGTCTGTAGAAAAACTTGTTGATGTAAGGGATGTAAATGAACCAGTCGTTCCAGAGAAAGTTGAGTTTGTGATTGTTGCGTTATTGATTCTAACGTTCGACAAATTATCAATTCTCTGTGTAAGGGCAATCGCGGAGAAGTTGTTGTTGTAGTTGGTGGTCGCATTTGAAGCCACTCTATATATCTCGCTCTTTAGTGTGTTAGCTAGTTCATTTAGTTTTCTATCTAAGTCACTTTCAGATGTCCCAATATTAAACTCATTTGTTTGGTAAGATGCCGCGCCAGATACCGCTAACCCGGATGAACTAATATTCTTTATAACAGCTTTGGTAATTAACGCTGTAAGATCATCTGCTGATAATCCATTTAAGTACTCTGCACTTAAGTTTTTAACTGTTGTAGACGAAGTGACAACAAGCGGTGGAACACCCTGTTGTGCAAATGATTTTAATTGACCCTCAGTTTCAATTGAACCAAGAATTGAAATCTCTCCTTTATCATTAAGTAAGAGCATTTCATTTGCGTGAGTTCCTGGACGAAACCCGAGAACTGTCTGCGAATCTTTCATCCAATTTTTTACGGCGTGCAAAGAAGTATCAAACATTCCAAAAACAACAGGGACCGGCAAAATAATGAAAAGAGTTAATGCTCCAAGTATGACCGAGGAGAATAATATTTTTGATGCGAGTGTTTTTTTAACCGTTTCTACTTTTATAGGAGAAACAACCAAGCCTTCAATTTGTGAATTAATTTCTTTTTTAATTTCCGATGCAATATCAAATGCCTTTGGAGCCTCAGCAATCTTTTCTTTAATTTCTGGAACGATTGTAACTTTTGGTGTAAGCGGAGGAATGAGAGCAAAATTATTTTCAACTATTTTTGAAACAGCTGGTATGCTTTTTATTTTTTCATTTTTACTCTCAATTATTTTTTCTTCCTGAACTTTTTCAATCTTAGAATTTAATAAACCAAAAGATTCACTAATCTTTTTAAATTCGTTCATGAAGAAAGATTTCACTTCTCCTTGCTCTACTATATGTGCTTCATCCGAAATAGGTGTTTCAGGTTTTATGACTGACGCAAAATTTGGGTGTGGAAAATCTTCCAAGATTGCATGTGGTTTATCTTTTACAAAAACCTCCTCAGCAAAAACAGGGGCTGTTGTTTTAACTGGAGGTTGCTCCATATTAGGGGTCTTCTCAAAAAGAGGTTTTATCTTTGCGCTATCTAAGGCACCATTCTGAATTTGCGCCCTAATCATCTGTCGGCGCATATATTCATCAACTATAGATTTAGTCGTGTACCAGGTGTTGTCTATCTTCTTTGCTGAAAGCTTCTTTTTGCGAGCAAGGAGGCTTAAGTACTCAGAACTATATGGGGTTAATTTTGCAGCAAGACTGAGTGGAATCCACTCATTATTTGAGTGGTCGTTTGTGAAAAAATTTTTACCTCCTAAGTTAAAGTTCATGTGGTATCCGATACGGTGTATCGGCGTGTGATTTATAGTTATTTTAGCATCTAACGAAAATAATCAAGAGAAAAATCTTGGGGATAAGTGGTAAAAAAATTAAGAAAAAATAAAAATATTTTTAAAAAAATTTTATAACAAAAATCAAATGATTTTAAAAAATAATGACGAAAAAATCCCTGACAATATTGCCGAGAGATCTAAAATTGATATTAAGTTAAATTTTCAAAAATAAAACGAGTACTGAAACAAAACTTATACGATATGTAATATTTTATATATTAATAAACATTACTAAACCTTAATAGATATCTTACTAAAGATTGCTATATTTAAAGGGTTTATAGGTAAACTTAGCAATAACCTTTCCTTTAATACTCCAGGCGTCGGTACTCCCTAATCTCCTAGAATCTATGCTGACCGCCCTATTATCACCTAATACAAAGTACTCATACGGATCAACCGTAAACACTTTGACGTCTTCATGACCACCATTTTGTTTCATGTAACTATTCATCTCACTAAAGTCTATCGATTCCACTATCCTGCCAACATCGTCCCTATTCTTCTTAATAACCACATCTGTTCCAAAAAGTTCCAGTCTATCACCGGGAATTCCGGCAATTCTTTTAATAATTTTCTTGTATGAATTACGTGGTTGCGTGACGATAATATCCCCTCGTTCTGGCTGTCCAAATAGGTATGCCGTGCGACTAATAATCACGTATTCTTTATCATTTATCGTTGGAGACATTGAATCTCCGCTCACAGAAAATGCGTCAATAACAAAAACTCTTATTACAACGGCTATTATAAAAGCGTAGAGTAAACCTTTTAATATTGGGTGCCATTTCATAACTTCCTTGTTTTCGAATATACTATAAATTATAGTATATCATTCCTGTGGAAAAACGATTCCTCACAATTAAAGAAGCTTCAAAGTATCTAGGAGTTACTCCACTAACTTTGCGCAATTGGGATAATAGTGGAAAGCTTCATGCATCTCGCCACCCAATGAATAATTATCGTCTATACAACAAACTCGAACTTGATGCTGTTATGAGAAAAATCGAAATGAGCGCCGAAAAGAAAACAACTCGCAAACAGTTAAACACCCGTGTTCATGTTTTAAAAGTAAAACATCTCAAAGACTAAAAACTAGTTTTAATTTACCAAACAAGTAAGCGTAAACGTAAAAACTACAGTTATAACGCTATAGCGTTATAACTGTAGTTTTGGATTACCCTAACAACCTCTCTTTTATTTTTTCTTATATATTGTTTTTTCCACCACCCACCTATAATTACGCGACCGTGTAATTATAGGTGGACAAATCTACTCCCGTAAATCTTAATTAAACACCCCACCCTAAAAAATATTTAAACAAAAAAAAACACCGAGATTAATTTCTCGGTGTTTTTTTTGTTTAGTAAGAAAAATTCTATCCGTTAATAATTTTAATTATTGTTTCGCGAAGAGTTGCTGGTTCAACAGATCCTCTAGTTTCTTTCATACCCTGCCCTACTAAAAATTGAAGGGCTGCTTCTTTGCCGGCGCGATAGTCGGCGACAACTTTTTCATTTTCATTAATTATTTTTGAAACAACAGAATCTAAATCAATATCGTTTGCGTTTGCAGTAAGATTATTATCTTTCATTAAAGCCTCTGGTGCCCTATCATCACGCACCATTATCGTAAGTAAGTCTTTTGTCATGCGAGTAGTTATTTCTTTCTTGCCCCAAAGATTCATCAGTTCGTCAAAATGCTCAACCGATGGAACATTGTTTGCTCCATCTTTTAAAAGCCCAGCAAGGTCAGAGGTAATGAAATTAACATATCCAGATATAACCTCCGAAGAAAGATTATCTTTTCCTAAAACAAGGCTATTAAAGAATGTTGCAAAAATATCGCTCTGCACAAACATTTCTGCTTGTTCAGGTCTCATTCCAAACTGTGAGATATATTTCTCGCGCTTCTGCCAAGGAAACTCTGGCATCTCCTTGCGTAGTTTTTCAAGGTCAAATTCAGCTATTTCTCTTAATTTAAGCTTTGGTAAATCTGGGTCAGGGAAATAACGATAATCATGCGAACTCTCCTTCTCTCTTTGGGAAAAGGTTGACCCCTTATTTTCATCCCAACCACGAGTCTCTTGTTTTATCTCACCACCTTCTTCTAAGACCTCAATTTGTCGTTTTATCTCATAATCAATAGCTTTTTCAACAGCACGAAAAGAGTTTATATTTTTGACTTCAACCTTAGTGCCAAATTTATCTGTTTTTGAAACAGAAATGTTGGCTTCAACACGCATCTCTCCTTTATCCATATTTGCCTCCCCTGCACCCAAAGAACGTAGTAATAACTGTAGCTCGCGAGCAAAAGCCCCCGCCTCAGTGGCATTTTTTACAACAGGATCGGTAACAAGTTCCATAAGTGGTACCCCGGCACGATTAAAATCTACTAACGTATAATCCCCTTTTTCGTGATTAGATTTGGCAGTATCCTCCTCAAGGTGCACGCGTGTTATTTTAATACCATTTAAACTCCCACCAGAGACAATTGGATATTGATATTGGCTTAACTGATAACCCTTTGGTATATCAGGGTAAAAATAATTCTTGCGGTCAAATTCCGTAAAATCTGCGATATCTCCACCTAAAGCGAGTCCAACTTTAATAACATGTTTAACAGCCTCCTTGTTTATAACAGGGAGAGTTCCGGGGTGAGCCATACAAACAGGGCAAACATTAACGTTTGGCCGTTTTTCATCAGGGTCATTCTTAGAATTACAGAACATCTTTGTTCTGGTTTTCAACTCCGCGTGTATTTCTAAGCCTATTGTTGCTTTATACTCCATAAAAGAAAATTATAGCACACCTCTTATTTGATGTATTTTTCATAAAAATACAAGTAGTTAGAACTAATTCTCTTGATTTTCAGTGGTAGCTTTTCTTAAAAGCTTCACGAGATTATCCTCCAAATCTTTAATAGACTTGTCATCGTAGAGAGATACGGTATAAACCTCTTTATTAAGTTTTTTTACAGAGGTAACTATTTTAGAAAGTGCCCCATCTGGCAAAATATCTGTCTTTGTTAAAAAAATAATTTCTTTCTTTTTAGCGAGGTCTTTATCAAAAGCTTCAAGTTCAGCTCGAATTGTTTTATACGCATCATTCAAATTTTTATTCTCAAGGGAAATAACATGCGCAATCACACTTGTTCTTTTTATATGGCGTAAAAATTTATGTCCAAGCCCTTTTCCCTCTGAGGCGCCTTCAATAAGCCCTGGAATATCTGCGATTATAAAGCCGTGCATATCACCCAAATTTGGCTCAAGCGTCGTAAAAGCGTAATCAGCAACCTTCCCTTCTGCGCGGGTTAAAACATTCAAAAGGCTGGTCTTGCCAGCATTTGGCAATCCAGCAAATCCCAAATCAGCAAAAAGCTGAAGCTCAATCGAAAAATCTGCTTCCTCCCCTTCTTTACCGAGAGTAAATTCCTTTGGACTCCTGTTGGTTGAACTTTTAAAGCGCTCGTTTCCTAAACCACCGCGCCCACCTTTTAATAACATTATTTTCTCCGCTTCTTTTGTTAGAGAGAATTTTTCACCAGTCGATTGGTTAATGATTATCGTCCCAATTGGAAAATCAAGGATTAAATCATCTCCTCCTTTACCGTGTAGGCTATTTTTGGCGCCGTTATCACCATTTTCCGCTTCGTATGATTTCTTGCGCGCATAACGAGCCAACCCATGCATTTCGCGAAATGCCTTAACGTAAACATCTCCTCCGTTGCCCCCGTCGCCACCAGCAGGACCCATTAATGGTTTACCTTTTTCGTGAAGCCAGCGAACAACACCATCGCCACCTTTCCCGGCCTTAAGGTGTAATTTTATTTCATCAACAAAAGCCATAATTAATCGTTATCGCTCAAAAATATTTTTTCGGCGATAAAAGTTACAACTGAAATAAATAAAGCAGCTAAAAATGCTGACCAAAAATTAGCGACCTCAAAACCCTTAACAAAAGATGATAACAACCACAAAAGGGCCCCGTTAATAACTAGAGTAAAAAGACCGAGGGTTATTATGTTTATTGGTAGTGTAATTATCATTGCGAGCGGTTTTATGGTTACAGAAACAATTCCAAGCAAAAGCGCTGTCACAAAGGCAACGTAAAAACCATCAACAATAATTCCTGAAATAAAATACGGTGTCGCGAAAACAGCGAGAGCGACGATAATCCATTTTGCTATTAGTTTCATATAGTTATTTAGTTATTTTTCTCGATTGCTTCAATCAACTCCCCCATGTCGTGTTCTATTTTTTTAATATCTCGTTTCATCTCAACAAGGCTTGCTGTTTCTTCTTCAATTTCATTTTCTGTCTTTTCAACAACCTTTTTTTCGCGTTTTATACCTGTGATAATAATGCTTTCCCCAATAAAGAAAGAAACAAAGAGCCCTGTAACAAGAAGCATTGCTACCCCCAAAAGAAGTGACGCTGGACCAGAAACATTAAAAGTGTCTGCGATATTCCAAACTCCACGCCAAAAAAGAACTATGCCGATACCGCCAACAATAGCGTAAATTATCGGATAATGACTTAAACGGCCACGTACTTTGTCTTCTATTCTGTCAAAAAAATGAATTACCTCCTTCAACATATAATGGTCATAATATACTGAAAACCAAAAAAACGCACCTGTTTAAAGGTTATCTTATCTTTTCTATTAGATAAATTAAGATTCGTCTAAAATTATTCGGCTCTCAAATTTACCTCTCTTTTCTGCTTTTTCTTTTTGGGCGCTTTCTATTTCAGTTTTACTAAAATTCTTATACTTATTTATAGCATCAATCACCTCAAGAACGTCAGCCATTTCGTCAACAGATTCAGCCCCGATAAACTCCTTAACCTCTTCGACTAATTTATCTTTTAGTTTTTCCCAATACTCATCATCTTCTGCAATATGAAAAGTAACGTCCTCTCCTTTTTCTTTTATCCTCTCTACGATTTTATCTCTCACCAACTTGTTATATTTCATAATTTTTAAAATTTAGCTCGTTCTCTGCCATTCAGATTTTTTACCAAATCTTTTATTTTCAACCATTATTAATTCATCGTAAATTCCATCAATAAGCTGATAATCCTTAGCCTCATCTAAACTAACCCAGGCAAACTGATCGTTTTCTTCAATTTGAAGTTTAATGTCCCCCGAAACATAGTCGGCGACACACGAAATAACCAGCGATGGGCTACCATCAGAATGAACTGTTGCAAGACTTGTCACATATTCAATGTTGTCTACCTCAATCCCAACTTCTTCGCTTATCTCTCTTCGTAAGGTTCTCTCAAGAACGTTGTACCAATAAAACTCAGTGTCTTTCGGTAACTTTAAATAATCGTTAGTTTCCATTTTCCCGCCTGGCACTGTCCACATCCCAGGAAACCGCTTTTTATTTAGCGATCTTCTTGTAATCAAGTATTTACCGTCTTTAACAATAATAGCTGTAATTGCTACCTCGTGAAGATATTGATTATTTGTATCCATGATTTATAAATAATATCACATTAGTAATTCATAATCTTAATGAAAATATTACAACCCCTCAATTTCTACTATATCGTGACTAAGAACAACATCTGAATCTCCAAACAATATTTTTCCCTTAAACTTTTTTCCTTCTAAAAACATCGGAATCCAATGAATATCGTCTGGCCACATTTCGCCAAACGGGATCTCGTCAACATGAAACCATTGTGGCTTCATTTCCTCACTTTCAGATGGCTCTCCTAAAAAATTATCTGCTTTAAAAATATGCACTTCTAGTATCTCCGGATTCCCCCTAAACTCAAATTCAATAATTCCAACCTTGTCCATTTCTTGAAGCTCTATCCCTGCTTCTTCCATCATTTCTCTTTTCGCAGCTACTTCTATTGTTTCTCCCTCTGAAACCTTTCCACCAAAACCATTCCATCTTCCAGCGCCAAAACCGCGTTTCTTCATCCCAAGTAAAACATTTGGGTGCTGATGAACGATACAAAGTGTAAGTAATTTTTTCATATTTTTATTTTCCATAATACTTCAAGAACTACTCGATTGAAATAATTTGCATTCTTTTTTCTTTAATCTGTTCTTCTGACCAAAATAGTTTATCTATCTTGAATTTCCAAACCAAAGACACTTTTTTCTCAACTTTTCGTCCTGTATATTCTCTCGTTTCAGGATTCCACTCCTCAAGTATGAGCGTGTCGCCCTCACCGGCCTCAAAGTCATTAAGACGAAGTTCATATTTTTTCTTTCCAGAAACTACCGCGTTAAAGTATTCTGGCCAAATTTTTTTCTTAATTATAGCCATATTATTTCCCATGGCACTTCTTATACTTCTTTCCAGAACCACATGGACATGGATCGTTACGCCCAGCTGGCGCCTTAATATGCGCCCCAGAAGATTCTTCGCTTTTTCCACCACCAACACCAAGAACATCGTCACTTTCGTGTATTTCTACTGTTTCCGTCGGCTCACTATGCGTAAGACTACTATCCCCTTTTATGAACTTAACTGTATTGCCAAGGTTCTGCCTAAAGGCTATTTCCATCTCCTTAAACAATTTTAACCCTTCTTTTTTATATTCAACAAGCGGATCACGTTGCCCATAACCACGAAGCCCAACTGATGAACGCAAATAATCCATCACCTCTAAATGTTCAAGCCAAAGCATGTCGTTGGTATAAAGCGCCAACTTTCTAAATTCTTCATTAAACTTTTCTTCCCCAAGTTCTTTTAACTTATCTTCAATTTCTTTTTCGGCTTCTTCACTCTCTATTTTTATTTCCTCAATTAAATTATTAATGTATTCCTTTTCCCCAAAAAGCATTTTTTCTCGTCTTTCATATACAACTCCGCGTTGATGATTCATAACATTGTCGTACTCAAGCAAATGTTTTCGCGAATCAAAATGGAATCCTTCAATTTTCTCTTGTGCTCCCTCAAGCGCGCGACTAACCATTTTGTTTTCTATTGGTTGATCTTCGGGAATACCAAATCGCCCCATCATATTTTTTATCATATCCGATGCAAACACGCGCATAAGCGAGTCTTCAAGTGACACATAAAATTGTGTTTCTCCTGGGTCCCCCTGCCGTCCTGCGCGACCACGAAGCTGATTATCAATTCGGCGCGCTTCATGGCGCTCTGTGCCAATAACAGCGAGTCCACCTAAATCACGGACCGCTTCGTATGTCTCTTTAGTATGAGGATTTCCTCCAAGCTTAATATCAACACCGCGACCAGCCATGTTTGTTGCAATAACGACATTCCCTCTCTTTCCGGCTTGAGCAATAATTTCTCCTTCACGTTCGTGGTTTTTTGCGTTCAACACTTCGTGCGGAATACCTTCATGTTTAAAATACTCCGAAAGAATTTCGTTCTTATCAATAGAAGCTGTGCCGATAAGCACTGGTTGCCCTCTCTGGTTTAATTCCTTAACACGCGCCGTAAGCGCCTTCCATTTACCGGTCTCTGTTTGAAAAATTAAATCATTTCTGTCTAGTCGCTTAATATCACGGTGTGTTGGAATTGCGATAACTTCAAGTCCGTAAACTTTAAAAAATTCTTCTGTGCTTGTCATCGCCGTACCTGTCATCCCTGAAAGCTTGCCGTAAAGCCTGAAATAATTCTGAAATGAAACAGAAGCCAATGTTCTTGATTCGCGTTCAATATGCACCCCTTCTTTTGCTTCAATGGCCTGATGAAGCCCTTCCGACCAACGACGACCGGGCTGAAGACGCCCAGTAAATTCGTCAACGATAACAATCGCGTTATCTTTAACCACATACTCCTTATCCTTCTCAAAAAGCGCCTTAGCGCGAACGGCTGTCTCTAAATGGTGAACGTACTTAATCCCCTTTTCTGTGTATAAATTGTCTATTTTTAGGGTCTTTTCTGCCTTTGTAATCCCAGAATCAGTCATTGCGATAGACTTACTCTTTTCGTCGACGGTATAATCCTCATCTTTCTTCATTTGAGAAGCGATACGAGCAAAAGTACGGTATAAATCCTCCGATTCTGCCGCTTGTCCAGAAATGATAAGCGGGGTGCGAGCTTCATCAATTAAAATAGAGTCGATTTCATCGACAATTGCATAAGCGTGCCCCCTTTGAACCAACGTTTCTTTTTCATAAGCAAGATGGTCACGCAAATAATCAAAACCAAACTCATTATTTGTTCCGTAAGTTATGTCTGCATGGTACGCCTCGCGTCTTGTGCATGGACGCAAAAATTCATGAACAACATGAAACGATCCAATTAGGTCACGCTCCGCATCTTCATCTTTATGATTGGGGTCATAAATAAAAGATGATTCGTGATTGATGATACCAACAGTAAGACCGAGCGCAGAATAAATTTGTCCCATCCACACGCCATCACGTCGCGCAAGATAATCATTCACCGTGACAATATGTACACCTTCGCCAGTTAGTGCATTTAGATATGCTGGCAATGTTGCAACAAGCGTCTTCCCTTCTCCTGTTCTCATTTCAGCAATGTTGCCATTATGCAAAACAAGACCACCAATGATTTGCACATCGTAATGACGTTCACCTAAAGTTCTCTTTGAAGCTTCGCGAACCAAAGCAAAAGCTTCCGGCATAATGTCGTCCAGTGTTTCTCCTTCTGATAGGCGTTTTTTAAACTGTTCTGTTTTCTGGCGCATCTCATCAGAAGAAAGTTTCTCTATTTCTTTTTCACATTCTGCAATTTTTAAAACAGAAGAATTAAGGGCTTTCACAGCCTTTTCACTCGTCGTTCCTAGTATTTTTTCCAAGAAAAGCATGGTGAGTATTCTAGCATTTAGGCCCTTCCCGGGCTAATTATATCGAAACTGTATTTACTGTATTAGGACCCACGGAAATGAGCGCAGTTCTAGGAGCACAAGCAAAAAAGAGTAAGGTGTACTTTGTTGTACACTGAGCGAGTTTTTGTGTAATGCAACAACGAAATGCGCTCATTTCCGTGGGTCCTATAAAATAACAAAAACCTCTCGTGAGAGAGGTTTTTGTATACAGCACGAGCAATTATGAACGCTTTGCTTTCTTTGCTTTCTTTGCTGGCTTCTTCTTTGCTGCTGCCTTCTTTTTTTTTGCTGCCATTTTATTAAGGTACGATTATTTTTTAAAGTTGCAGAGTCATCGACCATTCAAAAAAATAAAAAACTTTTTTGAAACAAAACGACTACTGCAGTACTGCTATCATTATCATATGCAAACAAAACGCATGCAATATTTTTTGAGAGAAAAGTGTGGATAACTTTTTATTAAAAAATTTTTTCTTTTTGCAGATAAAAAATAAATTATTTTTTTAAAAAATTTCCAAGAAGACAAACTTCAAATTGAAGTGTTATACCAAAAATTTCAAGAACTTTCCCCTGTATTAATAAGGCTAAAGAGAATATTTCCTCTGCCTTACCGTTTCCATGATTAACCAAAACCAGCGCATGTTTTTCGTATATCCCAACATTTCCTTGTTGCGAACCTTTAACATTACCAGCATGTTCAATTAACCATCCAGCGGAAAGTTTTTTAAAATCAGCACTTTCTGTAGAGAAAACTGGAATGTCTGGATATTTTTCAATTAAAGAATCTGCTTGTTTTTTGTCTATTATAGGGTTTTTAAAAAACGAACCAGCTGTCCCGCAAATATTTAAATCTGGCAATTTGTTCGCGCGAACAAACAAAACCGCTTCGCGTATATCTTTCGCTTTCACCTTC
>CAYPVT010000018.1:0-14473 GCA_964414265.1 uncultured Candidatus Saccharibacteria bacterium
CTATGATGAAGGGATTAAACAGAGAGGAGTGCCATATGTGGTGGACGCATACAGTAATTTGACACACCTTCTTAATTTGTTATTATTGCTCCATACGCAAGTGTGCGTTGTTTTTCTTTGCTTCCAAAAGGAGATTATTAAAATAATTTACTGGGAACAAGTATTTGGCTAAGCTCTCGCGCGTCGAATTTTTGTTCTCACAAAATAACATATGGCAGAAGAATTTAAGCGTGATAAGCCTCACGTAAACGTCGGTACCATTGGTCACGTTGATCATGGCAAAACGACTCTTACAGCGGCTATCTTGCACGTCCTAAACCTTGCCGGTAAAAAGGTTAAAATGAAGTCAGTTGATCAGATTGACTCGGCGCCTGAAGAAAAGGCCCGTGGTATTACTATTGCCCTCTCGCACAACGAGTATGAGTCTGACACACGTCACTATGCTCACATTGATGCTCCAGGACACGCTGACTATATTAAAAACATGATCACAGGTGCTGCTCAGATGGACGGTGCAATTCTTGTAGTTGCAGCGACAGACGGCGCAATGCCTCAAACACGTGAACACGTTCTTTTGGCTCACCAAGTTGGTGTTCCTAAGATGGTTGTTTTCTTGAACAAGTGTGACATGGTTGACGACAAGGATCTTATCGACCTAGTCGAAGAAGAACTTCGTGAATTACTCGAGAAGAACGGATATGACAAGAATGCTCCTATTATCCGTGGTTCAGGACTTAAGGGTCTTGAGGCAACATCAGTTGATGATGAATGGGCAAAGAAAATCCTTGAGCTTGTCACCGCTCTTGATGAATACATCCCAGTTCCAGAACGTGATATTACAAAGCCTTTCCTTATGCCAGTTGAAGACATCTTCTCAATCGAAGGACGCGGTACTGTTGTTACAGGCCGTATCGAAAGAGGTGTTGTTAAGGTTGGTGAGGAAATCGAAATTGTTGGATTGAAAGATACAGCAAAGACGACTGTTACCGGAATCGAAATGTTCAATAAGACATTGAACGAAGGTATGGCCGGAGACAACGCAGGTATCCTTATTCGCGGAATCAAGAAAGAGGATATTACTCGTGGTCAGGTTTTGGCTAAGCCAGGTTCTGTTACACCTCACACAGACTTCGAAGCAGAAGTTTACATCTTGAAGAAGGAAGAAGGAGGTCGTCACACACCATTCTTCTCAGGTTACAAGCCTCAGTTTTATATCCGTACAACGGATGTGACTGGAGATGTGACCCTTCCAGAAGGTGTTGAAATGGTTATGCCTGGAGACACAATGAAATTCAAAGTGAAGCTCGTTGCCCCAGTTGCCCTTGAGGAAAAACAGCGTTTTGCTATCCGTGAAGGAGGTAAGACTGTTGGTGCAGGCGCAGTAACAAAGATTACGGCATAATAAATTCAATGGCTCAAACAGAATTAAAAACTAAAAAAGTAGTAGAAAAAAAGGTTGCTTCAAAAACACCTCGTGTTTCTAAAGCTTCAGCGAAAGAAGAGGTTATCACCAAACTTCGCATAAGAGTGCGAGCATATGAGAGTAAAATCCTTGATGCCTCAGTGAAACAAATCATTGATACTGCGCTTCGTTATGATGCGAAACTAGTTGGTCCGATTCCACTTCCTACTGAAATAAAGAAGTACACGGTCAACCGCTCGTCATTCGTCTATAAGAATGCGCGAGAGCAATTCGAGATGAGGATTCACAAGCGAGTAATTGATATTCTTAACCCTTCGGCAAAGATTATCGAAGCGCTCACAAACATGAATCTTCCGTCGGGCGTTGATATTGACGTGAAGATGCTCTAAACAACGAGCTCAAATAAAAAACTCCCCACCTTGGGGAGTTTTTTATTTTGGCGACTATGTTTAGAGCTGGGGCTCTAAAATCTTTTCTTATCTATTCTAGTATTTTGCAAAATACTAGAATAGATAATGATGGGTTAAAAATTATATGTTGTGTCGGTGCGTCTTTCTATGGAAACTATCCTAATATCTGTCTTGGTCGTCTTGAAGATAATTCTAAAATTTCCTTTTCTAATCCTGTATATATCATCGTGTCCGGCTAGTTTTTTAACATCAAGATTCTTAGTATCGCCTTCAGTAATCTTCTCAATGATGATAGCGAGGATTTTCTTTTCTTTTTCCGTAACCTTGGCGAAGAACTTTTCTATGTCCGTTGGCATGGGTTGTTATTGGTTACTTACGGAGTGCTCCAAGGAGTTTCTTGGCGGGAATTCCGCCTCCAGAGAGGGAACTGAAATCTGCGATAGTTTCCCATTGTTCTCCCATAGGCTCTATACGGAAAACAGGGTGAGACCTTTTGACCACAATAAAAGAATGCCCTTTTTCCGAAGCATCAATGTATTTTTGAGCATTTAACCTAAACTCCTTCAGAGCGATAATATTATTTTTTGTCGGTGCTTTTGCGTTCATACACAAAGGTTACCTAAAGATAACCTTTAAGTCAACACTATAAAATTGGAGTCAAAAAAACTCCACAAAGGACCGCCCTTCGAATAATTTACAAAGGGCGGTCCTTTGTAAGACCTTAGCCCCAGTGGGTTTATGGATAGTAGGAAAGGTTGTATAATATTTTTATGAAAAAACTAACGATATTATCAATTTTGTTTATCATTTTTGTTTTTACTTTGCCAGCACAAGTATTTGCGACCACGAGTGCGGGGGTCAAACCAAGTAGTTTCATTTATTTTTTTGATACCGCTTTTGAAAATGTCGGACTTTTCTTTACCTTTGGTTCTGAGAATAAAGCCAAGAAGGCGCTAGAGCACGCCGATGAGCGTCTTGCGGAAGCGGAAGAATCGGCAAATGAAAACAACACAAAGGCGGTTGAAAGGGCGATGACCGGATATAAAGAAGAAATATCTCTCGCAACAGAAAAATCGAAAGGATTAAAGGATGAGAAAAAAGCGGAGGAGTTACTCAATGTTGTATCAGAAAACACGGCGAAACATCAGGAGGTTTTGAAAGGTGTTTTGGAAAAGGTGCCCGATGGAGCAAAAGAAGCGATAATCAAAGCTATTGAAGTAAGCAAAAATGGGCAAGAAGAGGCAATGAAACAAGTTGCCGAGCTAAAAGGCGAGATTGAGCGGTTAAAAAAGGAAGTGGAAGAATTAAAGAAAGAGTCTAATAATTCAAAGGAAACCGAGGTAGAAAAATTAAAAAAAGAAGTTGAGGAGCTTAAAAAGAAACAGAGTACAACTCAACCAACGTCAAAACAGCCAGCTCCAACAGTTCAAAGCCTACAAACAGAAAAGAAAATAGAAGAGAAATCTAAAACTATTACCTTGCCTAATGGAGCAGTTGTGGAAATGGATAATAATGGGAATATCACTCGCACTATCAAAGAAGCACCAATTAACACTACTTCTTTATTGCTTAATAATTCGACCTTAAACAATCCGGTTTCTTCAATAAAGAATCCTGAATACAGATTTAAGATTTTATCTTTTGAGCCAATTTATGCTGACATTGATTATGAAACACCGCCGAACAGAGCATTAAATCATTATAAAATTGAAATGCAATTTAATGATGAAAACAATGTTGCTGATTCTATAGATGGAAATCTTAAAATATTTTTAGATAACAAGTTATTTCAGGGAACAAGTAATACGAATCTCGGCGAATACCCACTATCAAACTTACTCATATTTGATAATTTCAAAGAGACGGAAACTAAATTATCTAATTCTTTTATTTTTAAATACACACTTTCTCGTTTTCCTAAGAACCAAAATGAATTAGACAATTATTTTTTAACCGCAATTTATAAGGACCAAAGATACCGTATTCCTATTGGAAAGTATTTTAATTTTGAACACATAATAGAATGTGACCAACTTGTTTCGGATTTTTATAACGACGACGCTATAAAAAAATTTTCGTCATTTTATACCCGAGAAACTGAGTTAAACGGACTTATTAAGGAATACTTGAATCTGGCTAAAGAAAAGCAATGTTATAAGTCACTGAGATATCAGAAAATGAGATATTGTTTTAACGACCTTCCTTTTCAGAAAGTTTTCTCCCAGTGCATTGGAGAATAAAAGGAAATTATTTATCAGAAGTTTTTAGTAATTTATAAAAAATGGACACATTTATTCCACAATCATATCAGCTACAAGAAAGTAAAAAGTGGATTCCGCGAGGAACCGTGGTTATTGATGGGGAGGTAAATATTGTAGAAATGCGGGATAAAGAATTTGATACACAAAAGGAAGCTAATAAATTCTTTGCTGATTATTATACCGAAAAAGGATTTGTTGAAAATATAAGTAATTAATAGGCATTTTGCACCATTCTGTATTTTTGAAATTAATAATCCCCGCTTTTGGCTTTAAAAACATTGCCTGCCCGCGTGTACGCGCAGGCGGGCGGAGCCTGACGAGGCGAGCATAGTAATCCGCCAGCAGGCGGATATACGCGTTTTTAAAGGTAAAAGCTAAAAAAACTTTAAAAACATAAAATTATCTATTTTGTTGCATTTTTTATTGGCTTCTGTATAATCCCCGTTACTCTTCATTGAGTAGATCTAAGTCCTCGCCAGTTCACGAATTGGCCGTTTCTGGGGACCAATGGACAATCACCCCGCTTTGGTGAAGTCCATTGCGGTTTTTTTATTGAATTTTTTAGGTGTTCGGGTGACCTAAAGCACTAAACCAAGAAGTTTAGCGCTCGGTCATTATTTTCAACCGCTTACTTCGTTCGCGAAGAAAATATATGAAATTCCTCTTAGGTATAAAAAAAAATATGGAACAGTTTTTCTCCGAAGACGGGAGAGCTTTTGCGGTGACTATCGTTTCTGCAACCCCTCTTACCGTTATGAGAACTAAAACAGCAAAGTCTGACGGTTATTCCGCTGTACAGGTTGGTCACGGAGAAAAACGCGAAAAACTTCTTTCAAAGGCTGAGTTAGGTCAGAGAAAAGGTTTTGCTAATTTTCGTAAATTGAAAGAATTCAGAATGCCAGAAGAAAAACTTGGTGAATATAAGCCTGGCGATATGCTTGATGTTTCTCAGTTTGAAGTCGGCGATAAGATTGCTGTTTCTGGTGTTTCAAAAGGAAAAGGATTCCAGGGAGTTGTGAAGCGTCACGGATTTCACGGAGGACGCCGTTCCCATGGACAAAAGCACTCAGAGCGTGAGCCAGGTGCTATTGGTGGTTCCGGTGGTCGCGCTGGAGGTCGTGTTGCAAAAGGTATCCGCATGGCTGGTAGAATGGGTTCTGACCGTGTTACGGTTAAAAACCTTATGGTTGCCGCTATTGATAAGGAGAACAACACAATTTTAATTAAGGGAGCTCTTCCAGGGAAACCAGGAACACTTCTTGAAATTAGAAAAATTTCATAAAAATCATGGAAAAGTCTAAAACACAAAAGAATAAGGCGACTACTACTAAAAGTACAACCAAAACTGCAAGCGTAAAAAAAGTACGTCCTCTAGTTGATATGAACGCAAAGATCTACAACCAAGACGGGAAAGATGCTGGCACAGTCGAACTTCCAAAGACTGTTTTTGACGTTAAGTGGAATGATGATTTGGTTCATCAAGTTATGCTTTCGATGCAGTCTAACGCTCGCGCTGGTACAGCTCACACTAAAAATAGAGGAGATGTACGCGGAGGTGGTAAGAAACCTTGGGCACAGAAAGGAACCGGTCGCGCACGGCACGGCTCTTCAAGAAGCCCTATTTGGCGTGGTGGCGGTGTGACATTTGGTCCACGTGCTGAGAAAAACTATGATCGTAAGATAAACAAGAAAATGAAGGTTAAGGCGCTTTACACTGTTTTGTCGAGGAAATTTAGAGATGGTGAAATTCTTTTTGTTGATACATTTAAATTAGCTTCTCCAAAAACAAAAGAAGCAAAAGCTATTTTTGAAAAAATAGTAGCAGGAGCAAAGCTCACGAAGACAACAATGAAGAAAAGAAATACTGCATACTTAGCCCTTGGAGCAAAAGATGTTCAAGTAGAAAAGAGTTTCCGCAATCTTCCAAATCTTGAGACAGGTAATGTTCGCGATTTGAACCTACTTTCTTTACTTAATCACCGTTACATTATAATTTCCGAACCAAAAGAAAGTATTTCGTTCTTGTCGGCAAAGATTAAATAAAATATATGGCACGAACAGCAAAAAAAGAAGAAGTTAAAGGAGTCGCAGCTAAAGCGAAGGTTCAGCCTGTAGCTAAGCAAGCGAAGAATACCGGCGCATACACCCTTGTACGCCCACATATCACAGAGAAAGCATCTTTCCTTACTTCTTCAAATGTATATACACTTGTGGTTCCAGTTGAAATGAATAAAAAAGAAATTTCAAAAGTTGTTGAGAAATTATATAAAGTTAAATCCGTTAAAATCACGACAGCTCCTATTAAGAAGAAGAATATTTTCAATCGCGGAAAATGGGGGACGAAAGGAGGCGGAAAAAAAGCTTATGTGTTTTTGAAAAAGGGCGATTCAATTGATTTTGCATAATTAAACTATTATGAAAACCTACAAACCAACATCACCATCAAGAAGAAGCATGACAGGCGTGGTATATCGCAATGTTATTACCCATACAGAGCCATTAAAAGCTCTTACCAAGGGTCGCAAGCGAGATAGTGGCCGTAACTCTGCTGGGCGTATTACTACGCGCCATAAAGGAGGTGGGCACAAAAGACTCTATCGTGATATAGATTTTAAATATAATAAATTTGATATTCCAGCAAAGATTGCGAGCGTTGAGTACGACCCAAACCGCACTGGTTTTATAGGCCTTGCTGTTTATAAGGATGGAGAGAAGCGTTATGTACTTTTACCTAAATCTGTTGGGGTAGGTAACTCTTTTATCGTTAGTGAAACTGCAGCGATAACCCCAGGAAACCGCATGCCATTGAAACAAGTTCCTGTTGGTACTTTTGTTTACAACGTTGAATTAAAACCAAAAGGTGGTTCAAAGATTGCACGTGGGGCTGGTGTTTATGTGGAAGTTGTTGCAAACAACGATGGTTACACTCACTTAAAAATGCCATCTACGGAAGTGCGAAAAGTTTCTGATAAATGTTACGCATGTATCGGTCAGGTTTCAAACGAAGAACATGGACTTGTAAAAATAGGAAAAGCAGGACGTTCTCGTTGGATGGGTATTCGCCCAACAGTTCGTGGAACAGCTATGAACCCTGTTGACCACCCACACGGTGGAGGTGAAGGACGCCAAGGACGCGGTCTTCGACGTGCAAAGAGTAAGTGGGGTAAGCCAACAGGTAAGGGTCAAAAGACACGCGCACCTAAAAAATATTCAAACGTCTTTATTGTTTCAAGGCGTAAAGTTGGAAAGAAACGATAATAATATAGTTATAAACAAAAAATCTCGTCACATGGCGAGATTTTTTGTTATGGGTTTACTTTTATTCCTGCGGGTATAGTATTTCTCTTAGCTCAGTTCTTTAATTTTTGACGGAGGAACCATGTCAAGACTAAGAATTACAAGCGCACTGGTGCTTGCGAAGATTGCTGGTCCAGAATGTGGGGTTTACAATCAAGTCAGAATCACCGCGCCACTCAGTGGAATCTTCCAGGGGGTTAGTGCGCCACTTCTGTGGTTGGTGAAGGTAAGCCGGCTTTTTCCTGAAGTTCCAGAAGGCGTTCTTTTCGCGGCACCTGACGATAGTTTCGCCAGTGTCGCGGACCGTATCGCCGAGTACCTGAATAGCTGACTAATAGCTCGCCAGAAGAATGAAAAAAGCCCTGCGCATGCGCAGGGTTTTGTTTGTAGGTGGCCCCCGTGGGGCAGACCTCCTGGTATCTCGTTCTAATGGGTGCGCGTTAGCGTGGCCCTGCGGTGCAACACTCATTTCGAAAGGCGGACGACGTTCTTCCAGGGTGAGGGACATGATTACAACGACTTGCCTCCATTTCTCATCTCCTAAGTCCGATTAGGGAGCAGCATACATCGAGGGGAATATGTGGGCGGGGGAGCCCGACGACCCCAAGATTAGTCACCAAGTCCATTTTTGATATTATCTGGTTTAGTCTGGTTTGACAATGGTTTTTCTTCTGATAATATGCACGACAAGCTCACTTGGGCTGTTTTTGTTTGTTTTTCATTAATTATACTAATTACTACAAATGACCAGGTCACTAAAAAAAGGACCATACGTTGACCCACGCCTTCTAAAAAAGATAGAAGGTAAAAAACCACTTGAAGCTGGGGTTATTAAGACTTGGTCACGACCATGCCAAATTTCTCCGGAAATGGTTGGTTTTACTTTTGGTGTACATAATGGAAAGAGCCATATTGAAGTTTTGGTTACAGAAGATATGGTTGGACATCGCCTAGGTGAATTTTCTCCAACAAAGAAATTCGTAAGACACGGAGGTAAGATGCAGAAAGAGCTTGAACAGAAGAAGAAACAGGCAGAAATTTCTGCTGCACAGTCTGCTAAGGCCACTGCTGTTGATAAAAAGAAATAAAAATATGAAAGCTGCACTTACAAATTATCGCCAATCACCAAGAAAGGTTAGACTCGTAACTGATTTGGTAAAAGGGAAAAGCGTTGAGCAGGCAATTGCGTTGCTTACTTTTTCTGGGAAAAGAGCAGGAGACCCAATCCAGAAGCTAATCCGTTCAGCGATAGCAAACGCTAAAACTAACAACAAAGCTGAAGGGGAACTTTTCATAAAAGAATTTCGTGTTGATGGAGGGGTAACTCTTAAGCGTTCAATGCCTCGCGCTCGTGGTTCGGCTTTTCCAATTAAGAAACGCCAGAGCCATATTTTATTGGTTCTTGGAGAGCGTGGAGCTATAGATACAAAGGAGGGAAAGAAGACTGCCACTTCGGTTAAAAAAACAGAGAAATCTGAAAAAAGTATTACTAAGAAGCTAAAAGCTAAAAGCTAAAAGCTAAAAGCTGTTATTATCATGACCCACGTTGTCCATCCATACGCACATAGAATAGGAATTTTAAGAGACTGGAAGTCTCGCTGGTTTGCAACGCTAGGTGGAAAATACAGCACCCTTTTGCGGGGAGACGTTTTAATACGCGAATACCTTGAAAAGAAACTTCGTGGTTTTTATATTGATTCCATTGATATTGAAAGAAGTCCAAAAACATTACGTTTGAATATTAGAACATCACGCCCAGGAATGGTTATCGGCAGAAGCGGTGAAGGTTCAACTCGTTTACGAAACGACATTGTCGCTTTCATGAGGAAGAACAAGCTTGAAACCCCTGGTGAGCTAAAGATTGATATTGAAGAAGTTTCGTCACCAGAAGCAAGCGCTGCCATTGTTTCTTATATGGTTGCTGAGGCTCTTGAAAAGCGCCTACCATTCCGCCGTGTTTTGAAACAGACAGTTGAGAAGGTTATGGCAAATCGCGATGTGAAAGGTGTTAAGGTTGCTTTGTCCGGTCGCTTAGGTGGAGCTGATATGGCAAGACGAGAGCATTTGAAGAGAGGTGGAATTCCACTTCAGACAATGCGCGCTGATATCGATTTTTATCGAGAAAAAGCTCATCTTCCATATGGTGATATCGGTATTAAAGTTTGGATTTATAAAGGTGAAATTTTTGCTAAAGATAAGGATCAGGAGAAAAAATAGCCCAATAAATTTATGTTATTCCCTAAAAAAGTTAAATACCGAAAGTGGCAGACAACTAGAAAGAATCCTGCTAAGTTAAAGGTGGAGACACGTGGTCTTTCTCTTTCGTATGGAGCTTTTGGGTTAAAGGCCCAGACCGAGGCTCGCGTAGACAGCAAACAGATTGAAGCTGCAAGACGCGCAATGTCACGCGCCCTTGGTAAAACCGGCCGTATTTGGATTCGTATCTTCCCTGACCGCCCAGTTACCGCAAAAGCAGCTGAAGTTCCTATGGGTAAGGGAAAAGGAGACCCAAAGGGATACTGCTTCCAGGTTAAACCAGGAAGGATTTTGTTTGAAGTTGATGGTGTAGTAGAATCAGTCGCGCGAGAGGCCCTACGTAAGGGTGGTACAAAACTCCCACTTAAGACGAAATTTATGAGTCGCGCCGGAATGTTTTAATTATATTTTTATGAAAGACTTAAAAACAAAAAAAGACGAAGACATAAAGAAACTTCTTGTTGAGAAACAAGATGCTTTGAGAGCTTTTCGCCTTGGTCTTTCTGGAAGTAAGATTAAGAACGTAAAAGAAGGGGCAGAGATAAAAAAAGATATCGCGCGCATTATGACCGAAATTTCAAGTCGCCGAATTGCAGTTATCGCCAAATAAATATTTATATGACAAAAGCCACTGAACAAAAGAATAAGAAAGTACTAAAAGGGAAAGTTGTCTCCGATAAAATGGACAAGACCGTGGTTGTTCTTATTGAGCGATATGTAAAGCATCCTAAGTATGGTAAGTTTATGAACCTAACAAAGCGCTACAAGGCACACGATGAGACAAACGCTTTCAAGGTTGGAGATGTGGTCGAAATAGAAGAAACTAGACCTATGTCTAAGGATAAGTGTTTCGTGGTCCGCACAACAAAATAATTTTATGATACAAGATGGCACAGTAGTAAAAGTGACAGATAACTCCGGAGCAAAAATCGGAAAGGTTTTTAAAGTGCTCGGTGGTTCAAAAAGACGATACGCGCAAATCGGAGATCTTGTTGTGCTTTCAATCAAGATTGCAGAACCACGTAAGGCAACAAAGAAAAAAGATGTTGTTAAGGGTGTTGTTGTTCGCCAACGAAAGCCTTTCAAGCGTAAGGATGGTTCTTACATTTCTTTTGATGACACAGCTGTTGTTCTTGTTGATGACAAAGGAGAGCCAAAGGCGGGCCGTGTTTTCGGACCAATTCCTCGAGAGATTGGGGAGCGTGGTTATCAGAAGATTGTTTCGCTTGCGCCTGAGGTTATCTAAGTATATGAATCCCGTTAGAAGCCACGGTCACGGTATAAGATATAAAATTAAAGAAATATATATGAAAAAAAGTCGAATAAATTACAAATATCAATTAAGTGGAAGCGGGTTGACCGCGACCTGCTTCTAAACGGGATGAAAATCAAAAAAGGAGACAATATAATAATCATTGCCGGTAAGGATCGCGGCAAAAAAGGAAAGGTTGCTAAGGCCATGCCTAAAGACGGTAAGGTTATCGTCGAAGGTTTAAATATGGTTAAACGCCACAAGAAGGCTCGCAAGGCGGGAACAAAAGGACAGACTGTTTCGGTTGCTATGCCAATTAACGTTTCAAACGTTATGATTATTGATCCAAAGGATGGAACACAGACACGTGTTGGGAAGAAACTTTCTGGCGGAAGATTTGTTCGTGTAGCAAAGAAAAGCGGAAGTGAAATATAAAAACATGAAAATAAAAACGACAAAAGAAAAAGAAATAGAAGCCTACAGCAAACTAAAGGAGGAGTTTGGCTATAAAAATAAAATGGCTGCGCCAAAACTTTCTAAAGTTGTTATTTCTGTTGGTGTGGGTAATCTTTTGAAAAAAGATAGAACTAAAGGGGATTTCGTAAACGGTAGATTAGGCAAGATAGCTGGACAGAAATCAGTTGCTCGTGGAGCAAAAAAGGCTATTGCAACCTTTAAATCTCGACAAGGCGATATTATCGGCTACATGGTTACACTTCGTGGATCTCGTATGTACTCTTTTCTTGAAAAACTTTTCAATGTTGCGCTTCCTCGTACTAAAGACTTTCGTGGTATAAACCGTACCGCTGTTGACGAGATGGGTAATCTCACGATTGGTATTAAGGAGCATACAATTTTTCCAGAAACAGCCGACGAAGAACTAAAGGATGTTTTTGGAATGGCTATAACACTCGTCAGTACTGCAAAAGGAAAGAAAGAAGGAATGGCTTTTTATGAATTGCTCGGAACTCCATTTAAGAGAAAATAGAATCTTTTTACCTAAAAACAAAAAACCCTCTCTGTTTACAGAGAGGGTTTTTTGTTGACAGATAAAAGTTAAGGAGTAGTCTTTTAAATAGATGTATGTAGTACGGCGTTTCAATTAAAACCGATTTTACACAAAAGAGGTGTGTCATGAAAAAGAGTAAGGTAGACCCTTATAGTTTCCTACCCGTGGTTGGTACAGAGGAAGCGGTAAGGGTGAAATGCGTTAAGGGTCTGGTCGCATGGAGTACTCGCCGGGTTTCAATGGAGTCGTTCCCGGACGATTTTCCGGACGGGTTCCATCTTCACGACTGGACCGGTTCTGGTTCGCCCGAGGCCCGTGCTGGGCGTTTGGAGCAAAACCTTGCTCCCGCGCCATGCGGACAGTGTCCACGAGACGATTGTCCTGGTTCGCTTGGAGTGTGCTTGCTCGACGTTGACCCCGGGGTGTCTCAGGATGAAGTCAAGGAGGTCGAAATGAGCCCCTTCGTGTTGGCTGCGATGTGTGCTGGTTTCAGTCACCATATCGCCTTGCGCATGGAGGTCGAAATAGAAATCGAGATGAGACGTATTGCTGGGGAAATGGACAGCATCCATTAGGCAGACCTCTGCCCAAATTGGTTGTTCACTCTTCGGAGACGTTTGCGCCCCGACACGATGTTTGTGTCCGGGGCGTTTTCTATTGTTAGTTTGTGCCAGTTTGACATTAAAGGGCGTTTTGGTAGTATATGCGGGAGCTCATTTGAGCCCGTTTTTTGGGAAACTATCCGTTCTGATCCGTTTTTCTCCTTTAGGGCTTCGGCGTTAAAGAATAAAAACGAGACATCGAAAGGGAAAGTCCCGAATTTAAATTATTTATGGCAAAAACATCAACTAGAGTTCGCGCGTTAAAGACGCCAAAATTCAGCACACGAAAAGTAAATCGTTGTTTTCGTTGTGGACGTAAGCGTGCTTTTATGCGTGATTTCGGTCTTTGCCGTATTTGTTTCCGTGAATTAGCCAACGATGGAAAATTGCCTGGCATTAAGAAATCATCCTGGTAAAAAATATTATGACCACTGACCCTATCGCAGACATGTTAATTCGTATAAAGAATGGTAGTAAAGCCAAAAAGGAAACGGTGCTTATTCCTTATTCACAGCTACGTTTTTCTATCGCTCAGATATTGCTTCGTGAAGGATATCTTTCATCTGTTACAAAAAGACTACGAAAGGCATCTCGATTACTTGAAGTTGGTTTGATTTACGATGGAAACGGAACACCAAAGGTTACAGACGTAGAGCGTGTTTCAAAATCATCAAAGCGTATTTATGCCGGTGTTCGCGATGTTCGTCCTGTTAAATACGGTTACGGCATTATGGTTCTTTCAACTCCAAAAGGTCTTTTGACTGGAGATGAGGCGCGAAAAGAACATGTAGGAGGAGAAGTAATGTTTAAAATCTGGTAATTATATGAGCAGACTAGGAAAACAAATTATCGCAATTCCCGAAAAAACCACAATTACAATGGATGGCAATATTGTTACGGTTAAGGGACCATTGGGAGAAATCTCTCGCGTTTTTCGTGATAGTGAAATTACAATAAACATTGCGGATACCGTTACTTTGGTTCCAAAGAGAAATGACGTTTTCTCACGTGCTCTCTGGGGAACTTACGCATCACACATAAAAAACATGCTTGCTGGTGTTAACAAAGCTTACGAAAAGAAGCTTATCCTTGAAGGAGTTGGTTTTAAATCAGAAGTTGCCGGGACATCACTTAACCTTGCTCTTGGTTTTTCACATCCAGTAAAAATGGCAATTCCGGAAGGCCTTAATGTTAAGGCGGAGAAAAACGTTATTACAATTTCTGGTATTGATAAGGAAAAGGTCGGACAATTTGCCTCACAAGTTCGTAGCATGAAAAAACCAGAACCATATAAGGGTAAAGGTTTCCGTTATGAAGGTGAAGTTATTCGCAGAAAACAAGGGAAGAAGTCCGCATAATATAAATATATGAAAACAGGTAATTCAAAAACTGAACTTCGAGCAAGGCGACACAAAAAGATTCGCTCACAGGTTTCTGGAACAGCAGAGCGCCCTCGTCTTGCTGTGTATAAATCAAACCGTTATCTTTATGCGCAAGTAATAGATGATGTTGCCGGTAAGACACTTGCCCAAGCATCAGACATGACCCTTAAAGGAAAAACTAAAACCGATAAAGCAAAACAGGTTGGTGTTGAAATTGCGAAAAATGCACTTTCAAAAAAAATCAGTAAGGTTGTTTTTGATCGAGGTGGTTTTAATTATACGGGGCGAATTAAGGCATTGGCCGAAGCAGCCCGTGAAGGTGGCCTTCAATTTTAATTTTTTAAATATATGACGAAAGAAGAAATAATAAAAGAAGAAATTGTAAACGCTGATGTTCCAGTTGTTTCTTCTCCTGTCGCAGAAGCAGCAGTTCCTGCGGAAGTTCAGAAGCCAAGGAATGATTTTTCTGGACGCCGAGATGCCGGAAAGAAAAAAGGGGGCTCACGTCCTTTTAGAAAAGGGTTTGAAAGAGTTAAGCCTGAATTTGATCACAAGATAATAAATATTCGTCGTGTTGCTCG
>CAYPVT010000019.1:0-13661 GCA_964414265.1 uncultured Candidatus Saccharibacteria bacterium
ATTGGCGCATATCCTCAATTAAGAGGAGTGCCATATGTATGTGAACTTATGCACTTGTCACCTAAACTCGTGTTTTTGTGGGGCCAGCTAAATACTTAATCCGAAAACACGGGCTGTGTTTGAAAGTGTGGTTTCAGCCATTTCCTCAACGCTGACCCCTTTTAATTCAGCCAAACGCGCCACAACCTGACTCACAAAAACTGGTTCGTTTCGCTTTCCTCGGTTTGGAGCGGGTGATACAAATGGACAATCCGTCTCGGCCAAAATTGAATTTAGTGGAATAGCTTTTATAACTTCATCGTAATCAGAGGCAAAAGTAATTACACCCGTAAACGACATTGTAAAACCAAGCTCAATAAATTCTTTTGCAAATTCGACACTTCCAACAAAAAAATGGATGTTCCCCCGAAGTTTCTCTCCGTCTTCTCCTTTTTTAAATTCTTTTAAAATTACAATGGCGTCTTCGTAGGCGTTACGACAATGAATCATTAGTGGTAAATCAAGAGAAAGCGCCAATTTTATTTGAGAACGAAAAAGATCACGCTGGCGCGCTCTTTTTTCTTCGTTCTTTTCCCAGTAATAATCTAGGCCGCATTCCCCTATTGCAACAACTGATTTTTCCTTTGCGAGATCTCTGTATAAATCTTCGTTAAAAACTTCATCTTTATTATCTATTGGATGTAAGCCAATCGCCGAAAAAAAAGTTGGTTCATTTTGTGAAAGCTCAACTGCTCGCCCAGAAGATTCATAATCTGTCCCAACAATAATCGTACCAATTTCTTTTTCTTTCATTCGAGAAATAACTTCTTTCAAATCAGAGTCGAATTCTTTGGAGTTTAAATGGGAATGTGCGTCAATTAATTTCATATATACATTAGCTTCGCTAGTTTACAATTCTTGCAAATAACGGCTTCTCTAATGGTTTTACAGAAAAAGCAATTGGTTCAGCGCTTTTTATATCCCCCGTGATTATCTCTTCAATCAAAGCACTAGTTTCTGGCATTACTGGACGGATAAGCTCCCCCACTGTGCGTAGCCCAAAAAGAACGTTCCAGAGAACATCTTCTGTTTTATCTTTATCCGTCTTGATGAGTTTAAACGGTTCGTAATTTGCGATATATCCATCTAGTTCTTTGACTAAAACAAAAACATTATCGAGTGCGTGGTGAATACGATATTCATCCATGCATTCTCTATATTTGGGAATAATTTCTTGTTCTATTGTATAAGAAATACCATAACCTTCTATTTCTTGGTCTCCGGTTGGACTTTTTAGTTTCTTCATGAAAGGCACGGATTCTGGGCTATGTGGAGTAATATTCCCGTCAAAATACTTTTCCGCCATCGCAACAGTACGCGAAAGTAGATTACCCAAACCATTAGCTAAGTTGCCATTATAACTATCAATAAATTTCTGCTTCGTAAAATCACCATCCTCAAATGGTGGGATTTCTTTCGCCACAAAAAACCGAAAAGCTTCAGCACCATATTCGTTTATATATTCCTCTGGGTCTATGACATTACCAAGTGACTTAGACATCTTCTTGCCGTCAGAGAGAATAAAGCCATGAACCAAAACACTTTTAGGTAATGGTAACTCTGCGGAAAGTAACATTGCTGGCCAAAATACCGCGTGGAAACGCAAAATATCTTTACCAATAATATGCATGTCTGCTGGCCACAAAGAGTTAAATTGTTCTTCATCTCGACCATAACCAACACCTGTAATGTAGTTTGAAAGTGCGTCGCACCAAACATACATCATGTGAGTTTTATCATTTGGAACCGGTACCCCCCATGGAACACTCGCTTCTGGACGAGAAAAACTTATATCCTCCAACCCTTCTCTGATAAAAGAGATTATTTCATTTTTTCTTACCTCCGGAAGAACTTTCAACTCGTTAGATAAAATTTTTTCCTCCAAAACTTTTGCGTATTTTGATAAGCGGAAAAAATAATTCTCTTCCTCAACAACCTCAGGGGCTTTGTTGTGTAAAACACAAAGACCGTTTACCAATTCTTTTTCGGTTATAAAACCCTCACACCCAACACAATAAAATCCTTTGTAGTTTTTTTTATATAAATCACCAGAAGCAACGAGTTTTTCCCAAAGTTTTTGCGCCCCTGGCCAATGTTTTTCTTTATCAGACGTCCTAATAAAATCATCATTTGAAATTAAGAGTTTTCCGTAAAGAATTTTGAAAAAATCTGATATCTGATTTACAAACGCCTGCGCGCTCATTCCCTCTTCCTTTGCTCTTCGCAAAATCTTAGAACCGTGTTCGTCTGTCCCAGTTAGAAAAAAAACTTCTTTGCCGGTAGCTCTTTTGTCGCGCGCAATAATATCAGCAAGTACAGCCTCGTAAGCCTGTCCGACATGTGGTTTAGCGTTGGTATAAGCAATAGCCGTAGTGAGGTAGAAGGGCTTATTTTTAGAATCAGCCCCAATGGATGTTTTTTCTTTTTTCATGAACGAAGTAACGGAAATTATTAAGCGGATGTTTTCTCTGAAGAAGTTAGTTTTTTACTTTTCTCAAAATCTTCAACCACCTCAAGTAGCACCGAGACAAGTGGCACCGCTAAGATAAGCCCTAGGAATCCGAATAGTTTCGCACAAACGATCAAAGATAGAATAACGAGAATTGGGGGCACTCCAATAATTTTTCTCACAATAAGTGGGTAAATTAAGTGGTTTTCAAACTGCTGAATGATTATATAAAAACCAATAACCATAAGGCCCAGTGCAATTCCACCATGTGAAAAACCGAGAGCGACTGCTGGCACAGCAGAAATTATTGGACCGAAAAGCGGAATAAGTTCAAGGATAGATGCGAGAACCGCGAGAAGTAAGGCGTATGGAATACCCATAATAGCGAGTCCTAAATAAACAAGAACCCCAATAAAAAGTCCAAGTAAAAGTTGCCCTTGCATCCAAAGACCTATTTTATTTTGTGCCCTTTGCCAAAGATTGGTTATGTATGATTCATACCTAAGTGGCGTTATCCCACGTAAAAAGTTCTCTATTCCCCTTTCTTGCACTGCTAGGTAAAAAGAGATAACAATTATCAAAATAAAACTAAATATTCCTCCGAAAATTGCACTAGCCCCTTTTATAACGCCCCCTGAAAAGCTTGAGAAAGTATTTCTTAAATTAGAAATTATTTCTTGTACTTGAAAACCTTCAGCGTTTAAAGAAGAAACAACTTCGCGAGATGAGCCGACAAAACCCTTAACCCCTGTGTCTGAAAAAATATTTATTGAATTTAAATATTCTGGAGCAGAAGAAGCAAGACCAGACATATCGTCTAGTAGTGGTGGAACGAAGAAATAAACAACACCAATAATAAACGCGAAGAAGGATACGTAAGTGAAAAGTACAGCAGGCACCCTAGAAATACGGTATTTTGCAAACCATCTAGTGGCGGGTTCAACCGAAGAAGCGATAACAACAGAGGTAAGGATTATTAAAACAACGTCTTGGAGAAAAAAGAGACTGGCAAACAAAGTAACAATAAGTATTGTCTTAAAAATTGTACCAGCGCTTATTGTAATTGTTATTGGGCGATCAGTTTCGTTCATATATAACAATAGTAACCGATTAAGAGAGTCCTCGCAAAGGGCTTAAAAACCAACCTCATGTATTGCTCTTTTTAGTTTTTTAGAACTCTCTAACTTTAATAGTGCGAACAACAACTTGAACAGTTTTTGAATCTTTTCTACCGCTATAAGCGTTTGAACAAGTTAAGGTAAAGTCGGTGTTTTCAAGAAGTTTGCTTGTTGGATAATCAAATACAGCACCGGCGGAAAATCTATCTGTTTCTTTCCCGCTATTTACTCCAACACCGACAATCGTACACCCTGTGACCCCGCTAACGAACCAACTAACAGTAGATCTTGTATTAGAGAAAATCGGGTTTGGTGAAGCTGTAAGTGTCCAATCTGTGGCGGAAGTCCAAGTTGTGTCATCTGCAGATAGTGGCTGAACGTAAGGACAGTCTCCCGGACAGTTTGAGTTATCCTCCGTTATGTTACAGGTATTATTTCCACACGTAGCACAATTTAAATCAGAAGGTGTAACCGCTGTACAGACACCAGTACATCCAATTATTCCATTTGCTTTTTGACCACAGCTATTTGGCGTGGACTGACAAGCTACTCCATATCCCGAAATAACTGGTGGAGCAGTTTTCTCGCTACAAGTTCCATCGCAACCTATTGTGCCTTGGTTTGATTGACCGCAAACATTCGTTGCTAAACATACTTTTCCGAAATTAGAAGGAATCGCTGGGGCGACGGATCCACAAATTCCACTACAATCTATTGTCCCCTGATTTGCTCCACAAACATTCGTGGCTGAACATGTTTGACCATAATAAACACTGCATAAAACAACACCGCCTCCGCCGACGACAGCATTATCATAATAAGCATTAGTATAAACAGTATCCCCGCCACTTGAGCCTGCACCAGCACCAGCTCCTGCACCAGCGCCACCGCAACTGGCGGAACCAGCAGAAGCAGAACAACTTGCTGCACCAGCACCACCAGCAGAACCAAAAGCAATATTATAAAAAACACCCTTAGGTAAAACCGATACTGGAATAAAAAAATTAAAAAAGACCAAAACACCAAAAAAAAGGACTAGAGACAATATATCTTTCTTTGTTTTGTTTACCATAAAATTAAATTCTTTCATTGTTACTATTTAATCCATCCACCAAACCACAAAAAATCATTGGTGTATTTATTTAACTTTATAATATCTGTTGCAACAGAGGTCGCAATATCATAGACAGAAATAACGACATACTCATTCCCTGTTTTCTCAGACACTCTTATTTCCTGCAAACCTAAATATTTACCATCCGGAGAAAACACAGACCAATAAGCTTTTACCTGAAGAACCTTAATTGGGGTTATGGAAAATGACTCCCATGAATTAATCTTTGAAACAACGACATTTTTCTTTCCCGGCGAAGACCATGCGAGCATATCCCTATCGCGAGACAAAGACAACTTCATTGTTTGAGAAGCTCGACCACCAACAGTTTTAACGACCACCCCAATTTCTTTAGGATTTAAAGTGTCTTTAATATCAAAGATGTATAACCCATCGTTTTTTAGAACCAAAAGTTTTGTTTCATCTGGAGAAAACAAAGGGTTAACTCCATTAGAAATCTTAACTGCTTTTCCAGAAAGATCAGTTAAAAAAACAGTCCAACCTTCCGGAAGTTCAGTTGTCTCTCCTTCTTCAAGGTCTTCTCTTTGAGAAATGTAAGCAATTAAAGATTTTGAAGGGCTTATTACTGGCTCTCTTTTAAAAACTTCTGGACCATTTGTTATTTGTCTTATTCCTGTTCCATCTGGTAATGCTGTATATATTTGAATTGCTGGCTCGCTTATCTTTCTGCCCGCAAAAACCATTACCAACTCATCGTCTGAAAATGAAGGGGATAAACGTATATTATAATCTACCGCCGAGGTTGAGGGGTCAACCAACACACGTTGAAGCCTCCCTGAAATAAATTTGTAAGAATAAATACCTAAAGGCGTTGCAGTGTTGTCTGGGAAAAGAGAAAAATACAAGGTTCCTGATATTTGTTGTTGTGGAACAACAACTTCAGCAGGTGCTTTCACCCCTTCCTTTTTTAAAAAACTTAAAAAAGAAGGGTGAAAAAACCAAACATAAGAACCGATGAGGGCAACAACAATTATCCCAATAAGGGCTAAAATTGTGGCGAGTTTTTTTGATTCCATAAAATTTAAAAATTACTCTTTTAAGTGTAGTACAAATAGCTATGCTTTTACAAGTAGCCCACTCTCAGCTAGACGAAAATCTTCCCTAAAAAACTTCTTACTCATAACAAAAATCCCATAAGCTATGAACGGCGCAGCAAAAACATCAATCGTATAATGATAGTGCCCTAAAAGAGCGCTAACTCCCAAAAAAACTGTCGTTGCGAGGAAAAAATTACGTAAAAAATTTTTATCCCAAAATATAAGTGCCATTAAGTAGGTCGTGGCAACATGTCCAGAAAAAAACAGATCTCCACCAAAAGTAGCGAGAGAGTTTATTGAAATTGCGTCAGGATATATTCCTATATTCGTCATGTTTATAAAACCAGCACGAACAACTGTGAGCACCGCCATCGTTTTCATTGCAAAAGGTAAGTAGCGGGGAAAAATGAGAAGTAAAATTATGGTTAAGTCGCGAATTCTCCCGGTAATTTCTCCATGGATAAAGCTCGTGTCTATTCTTGGAACATTACTCAACACGATATCATTTACATAATTACTTGCATTTTCAGTTGCAAGCAAACCAGCCATTGAATTAATCAAATTCGCTAAATAAAGAAGGCTAAAAGAAAGTAGTGCAATCAATAAAAATTCTCTATCGAGCCATAGATTTATATTGTCTTTAAAGTGCCGTGAAATTTTTTCTTTAAATTTAGAAAGCATAGTATTTTACAATAATCTATTATGTCTAGATTCCACGAATTTTTTTTGAAAAATCAAAATCATTTTCTATGTTCTGTCTGACCTTTTCGTCAACAAGTGCCCTTTTTTTTGTCTCAGAAAAACTCCTACTTGTGTCAATGAAATGATTGTCATATAAATATTTATCAGAAAATATCGGAATAAATACTTTAAATCCTAATAATGTATCATTTTTTTGTAATGATTTTTGTATATGTTGAATAACACTAGTAGCGCATGCATCTCTAAACAAACTATACCATGTCGGTTTATATGATAGTTCCTCAGCTCGAACAAACATGTCTTCAGCAAGTTTCTTCATGCTCTCTTTAGGTAAAACAAGTGGATACAAATAAACTAAATTACTCCTGGAAAAAGCACGGAGGGTTAAGGCGTCTTTTTCGTTAACGATTAAATAAGAAAGTTCAAGTTGTCGAAAGATGGTCTTAAAAAGAGAGTATTCCTCCCCTTTCTCCCTCATCCCCTCTGGTGAAATAGTAATGTATGTGCCATTCTCAAACCCAAAAGAAAGCATTGCGTGTGCTTTCATCTTGCTATCTGTAAATGGTATCAAAATATAGTCTACTGAGCGGATAGTGTTTAGGTCAAAGGTGGCATCATAATAGTCTTGTATGTAAGACTCCTTGTCGGCGTGTAAAAAATTCCTAATATTATGAACTGTAACAACACTTCCGTTAAAACTTACATCAGGTAATTTTTGATACAAAGGATTATAATCATGTGAATACGTTGGCTTTACGGTGAAATACCAAAAAATAAAAACGACCAACAAACAGGTAATCAAAAGAAGGGAAAATTTAAATATTTTTTTTAAAACTGAGAACGTTTTTTGAAGAACATTATTAAAATTCATTTATTAAATATAATGCCAATCTGTGTAAAACAGAAATAAATATTTCTTAAAAAACAAAAGCCGCCCTTACTTCAAAAAAGTGGGCGGCTTCAAACTGCACCAATCCGTGGTCTCAATTATTTCTTGACCTGAATCGCGGAGACCAATTCGCGAATCTTGTCCTTTACCGTCGGGTCGATGTTGCCGGCGTTCTGAACCCAGATGGTAAAGCCAAGAGTTTTCTCCTGCTTCCCGTCACTGTCGACAAACGAGCCACCAGTTGGCATCGGGATGTCGAAGTGATAGAACGAAACGAAGAACGTCCCGTGCTGAAGTGGCACTTCACAATCTCGAATGACCCCCTTCTCGTTGACTGCGGATGGTGCTGCTTCTTCGCGACACGTAATCTTCCCATAGCCGAGGCCGTCGGACATCGCACCGTAAACCACCTTCTCTATCGCCTCTGGTGCGACCATTTTGGTGCGCCATAGGACAACGGTCCAGTAGGTCTTGTCCTTCTGGATGCACACGGGGAAACGGAAAACATTGACCCCTTCTTTCGGAAGTACTTGGTTTTTTGTAGAGCATTTCAGGTCCCAAGAGAACCCAAAGAAACTCCGCTGATTGCCAAGGTCGATGGTCCAGCCATAACTGTCGAGAAGAAATGGCTTCACCTCGACTGCCGAGGCGACAGACCAGAAAGCGCAAAGCAAAGCGAAAATAGTCTTTTTCACGGCTGTCTCTCCTTAAAAAATCTTTATGTCAAAAAGCGGAATTTACCGCACAAAGCTATTTTCAATAATACATGAAATGCGCATTTTGTCAAACACGTCCTTTAAGAATAAGTCGTAAATAAAATAAATACTACGTGCATCTAAAATAAAAAAAGGGGGGCTTTCGCCCCCCCTGTTTCTTCTTGCCGTTGAGCCGGCTACATCTTCCAGAGCTTCTGGATGTTCGTGGCCACGGCGTTTTCACGCAAAAACGAGTTCATGTTGCAGGCCAGTGCGCCGACTTGCTTCAGAATCAGCTTGTCGCGCGCGTCTTCGGCGCCGTTCGGAACATAGACCCCGCGATAACTCTTGGACGCCGCGCTGACATCGAAGGACTTGACCTTGCAGTTCTTGTCCATCTTCGCGAAGTACTCGTACGACAGCGAAACGAGCGCGTCGCGGTACTCCTGCCCGCCTGACGTCCACATCGCTTCGGTGATGACCTGCCCGACCATGGCGTTTTCGGTTCCAGCGTCAACGCACATCGCAGCTTTCTTGGACGTAGCCTTCTTGACGGTGGCTTCGCTTGCGGAAACCTGCTTCTTGGCCGGTTGCGCTGCGGTAGCCGTGGTGGCAAAAAGGAATGCGCCCATCGCCAGCGAAATCAACTGCAAAAACAGCTTTTTCGTGCTTTTCATGGCTTGCTCCTCTGTTTGATTGAATGTACGAATCGTTGTCCCGGAAACTCCGAAACATTTTTAAATCATACAGATAATTTAATTTTTGTCAAGGGCGATGTTCTCTCTAATATTTTCAGACTCAACCATTGCCTTAGACTTAAAACTCTTTAACCTTAATCGTACGAACAATAACACGAACAGTTTTTGAGTCTCTTCTACCACTATAAGCGTTTGAGCAAGTTAGGGTGAAATCGGTGTTTTCTTGAAGTTTACTTGTTGGATAATCAAAGGCTGGTCCTCCTACATATCTATCGGTTTCTTTTTTGTTATATACACCAACTCCAACAAGTGTACATCCCGTTGCTCCACTGACAGAGTAGCTTACAGTAGATCTTGTATTTGCGAAAATTGGGTTGGGAGATGCTGTAAGTGTCCACTCTGAAGCTTCTGTCCAAAGTTCACCTTCTCCTGCTGGGGTTGATGTTGTTGCTGGGGCAACATATGGACAGTCTGCTGGACAATTTGAATTATTTTCTTTTGGATCACAAACTCCATTGCCTTTAGGTGCTGGGCAAGTCGTACAATTTAAATCAGAAGGTGTAACCGCTGTACAGACACCAGTACATCCAATTATTCCATTTGCTTTTTGACCACAGCTATTTGGCGTGGACTGACAAGCTACTCCATATCCCGAAATAACTGGTGGAGCAGTTTTCTCGCTACAAGTTCCATCGCAACCTATTGTGCCTTGGTTTGATTGACCGCAAACACTCGTTGCTAAACATACTTTTCCGAAATTGGAAGGTACAAATGGAGCAGAGGCGCTACAACCACCACCGCACACAATAGTTCCTTGGTTTGTTCCACAAGCACTTGATGCAGTACAAGCCCCACCAAAGCTGGGAATATCATGGTAATCACCAGACTCACAAGACGCCGGTATTATTTCCCCGCCACCCACCCCTTTAGGAGAGGTAGAAGTAAAACCAACCTCTAGTGACCCTGTGGCTATTTTATTTTTTGTATTAGAAATATTTTCTCCCGCACCAAAAACAAATAACACACCGACAAAAAAGACGAGCAAGAACAATCTCCTTTTAATTTCTCTGGGAAAATAAGCATATTTATTTATCGTCATTGTTTTCATGATATCACGCAAAACCAAACCATAAACTTAAACTTATCCACTTTTTTAATTTTCACTATCGCCTATCAAATCAATATTCCTCTTTATTGATTCCCTCATTGCACTAAGGCCGTCGCTGTAAATTTCTGGATTATTACCTGGATATGCCGCTCCCCACTCGTCGACATTCATACTTTCTGCAATATACAAAGCTTTTGTTAGCACATCTCTTGCTTCATTTTTTTGCCCAAGATTAAGTAACGCCACCCCCTTTGAGTTCAGCAACCAAACACTGTCGGGATAATATTTTAAACCGTTGTCAGCAGTAGCAAGAACTTTTTTATAATCACCCACCCTAAAATAAACCCAAGCTAAATCGTTATACCCTGCCCAACTCTCTTTATTCCATTTAAGAAATTCAAGAAAATCACTCTCCGCCTCTTCTAATTTATTATCATACCCATTAATAAGACCTCTAACGTAATGGGAACGCTTGAAGTCTGGATATAACTCAATTTCTTTGTTAATTTCATATCTTGCTCTAGAAAGTTCGTTTTTTATGAAATAAAGACGAGCCATCTGATAATGAAGGCTCTTTAGTGAATCGTTAAGCGACAGCGCTTTTTTATAATACTCTTCACTTTTACCCAAATCGTAAGCTCCTCCCCCGAAGTAATAATTGCCAATATCGAAAAATAATTTTGCATCATCTTGATTCAAGACAACAGAAATACTGTCACAGTGAAGGTTTTTCCAAATTACCCACGAGAGATTATCCCGAAAAACAAACAAAGAAATAACACTCAACATAAGAACAAAAAATGTCCGTAAAAAATAAAGTTTTGTTTTTATTTTTAATTTATTCATTTAACCAAAAAACTCCCGTATATCTATATTACTACGGAAATGGGTGTGGGTATGGATTTAATTTGAAATTTTCAACGCCTTTATAACGGGCAAATTGTTTTAACCTGTCACTATCAAAAGTTCCGTATTTTTCCACCAAAAACAACGGGAAGCAAAAAGGTATGAATGACTGTGCCACACGAAACCCTAATTTATCCATTGCTTTATTTTTAGGGAAATAAATAAGAGGGGCATACTCGCTTCCCAGTTTAGTAAAAATATTTTTTAAAATATTTAATTCATCTCCTTCACTTAAAGTATTCGCGCTATTATTCACATAATTAATCACATCACCAGAAACAAACCACCTAAAAAGTTTAACCCACTCCTCGCCTTGCCACATCGTTATTCTTTTGTCTCTATCGATATCACTTATAAATGGAGTAAAATTATCAACCCCAACCTCTGCTTGGTCCCTATCAAGATTAGCGACACATTGTTGGGCTTCTTCTAGTGCTTTTCTGACTGCAGAATGCAAATCAACACCAGCACCACCGGATACAGCAAAAGATTTTTTATTTAAATTATTCTTTCCAACAACGACACACGCTGAAGGGATGCCCATGTTAGTTGTTGTCTCTAAGACATAGGTATCAACACCAATACTCTTAAAATCTTTTATATATAAAAACAGATCCTCAGGTAGTGACTCATTTGCAATAACCTTTGGCGCGATTTGCGTCAACCAATGCACCAAAAAAGAATCTCTTTCTATGTATTCCAATATTGAATTTTTAATAACATCCTCCCTAGAAAAACCCCCAGCCGAACCGCTTGTGGTTGGGTTCATGGTTATTATATTTTTTTTACGTCTCCACGAAGTAAGACTTTTTGGTATTAAAGCAATCTCGTTTGTTAAAAAATTAAACCCCCTTACCCATTCTATTGCTTGATTATCGTCTACCCTCAACTCCTTAAACAGCTCTTTTTGTTGTGGTAAAAATCTATGATATACAGGCGGGTAAAAAATGTTTTTGTGTTTTATTTTTAATTCACTAAAAGAACCGATAATAAAATCACTCTTTTCGTCGTAAAGCCCAGAAACGACCCTCTCTATTAATTCCCCTATTGCCTTAGAAAGAGCTGTGTCGCTATTCTTATGATGCCCAGTACTTTTTACTAAAAGTTCTTCTCCGTTTAAAAGACGAGTACCGTATATCTTTATATTCCAATAAGAAGCTGTATTTAGTTTACTAACAGCAGACAACATCTTATTTCTATTCAAGAAATTAATAATTATGTCGTACGCTGGGCTATGGTCGTGGGGATATTTAATATAAACATCCTTAAACCATGAAACCTTTAAGAACAAAGACAACAAGAAAAGATGAAACTTATCACCAACACCAAGTGGTAATTTCCACGGTCCGTTTTTTTGCATTTGGCGAATATCGTCAACGTAATCTTTTGCTAAAATATATCCAGGCGAATTAAATAATTTATTTTCCATAAAACTAAAAAGATATCGTGTAAACCAAACTCTCACTGCTACCGTCTAGTTTAAGTAAATACTCTACCCTTATATCGTTGGACGACCCGTTTGGGATAAAAGTTAAACCATTCTCAACCCCAGACAACAATATATTCTGCCCAATATGCCCTGCTTCTAGTAAAATGTAGCGATAACCCCGACTTCCATATTTACGTGTGGCACGATCAAAAACACTAGTCAAACAAATCATCCCAAAGCCACCAACTGCCCATTTATCACTTTGGTAGAAAAGTATCTCATCGGAAGAAAAACTTCTTCGCTCAACCAACTCAAGACTATGGGCTTGAAGGTCATAGTGATACACGCCGGATTCTAATCCTTCTATATTTTTAAATAAAATTAAATACAACTCGACTGAATACCTTGCCCCACCAGAAGGTGCTGTTCTATGAATTGTTCCGTCTTTTCTTTTTATTTCTCCACAAGCACACTTTAATATTTTTGATATTTTCTCTATGGTAACTATATTTTCTGGTAACGACTTGCGGTCGGACGATCTTTTTTGTAAAAGATTAAATAATTCAGTATTAAAATTATCACTAAGTTTTATCGGGTCAAAAAATGGAATTTTCTTATACTCTGTGGTTTTCCAACTTATCGGCCATTTTGTTATATCAGCAGGGATTTTTATTAAACCACCCTCTGTTTTATCTTTAGTTGACCTGTGAAAAAATTTATATAGAAATGGGTTCATTGCGTGCTCATAATACTACATACACAAGCCTTCAGACAATTTATTAAAAACAAAGTGGGGCGGGTATTAAATATACCCGCCCCACGGAAAATTCTGAAACATGTACTTTCCTCGCTACTTGACTACCTTCTTGAAAACACCGTTGTTGCGGCCGCCGGAAGAGTCGTGGTACTTGGCCCAAAGGGTGTCTCCGTGATACTCGAAAACACAAGTACCTCCCCTTGCCTTGCTACAAAGCCAGGAGAGCTTGTCCCCGCTGATTTCAGCCCCCTCAAACGGCCACGGCTTTGGGGAATCGCTCGCCCCATACGAACCACTGGAGATGCAGTTTGCGCCAACTTCGCTTACATGGAGACGCATCTCGCCATAGTTGCCGTAGTCCCACTTGCCCACCCAGACTCCAGCGAAGGCGGCGCAATTCTCCGGAACAACGACCCCCACTGCCGGCTTGGCAGCATCACCCCCGCTCTCGCTGGCAACAAGTGCCGTCTGAGCAAAAGAGGCCCCGCTAAAGAAACCGCCGAGCAGAAAACCCAACATCAAGAACATCTTGATAATCTTCATGGCACCCTCCGATTAGTTTAAGGTTAATCCTAGTTTAAAGGTGCGATATTCTGCTACCCTCTTCAATTATAACATGATACCAAAAATAATACAAGTACCCCGGGTAATGTGTACACACATATGGCGGTTTCTGGATAAACTCCAGAAATGGCAATA
>CAYPVT010000020.1:0-13523 GCA_964414265.1 uncultured Candidatus Saccharibacteria bacterium
CTTCAGCGCTTAAAACTTTGGCCGACAAGGCTGGGGTGGAACTGCGCGCAGTTGATCCAAAACTTAAAAGTGAATATGAAAGGCTATACAGCGTACTTGAGGAAGCAACGCGGTTTTTCGAGAATAGTTTGGGTGCTAATCCAAACGCAAAAGAATATCTTGCCAAGCGCGGACTTAATGTTGGAACAATCGCCGATTGGCGTTTGGGTTATGCAGACACAAATTGGTCAACGCTATATGACGTTCTAAAAAGAAAAGGTTTTACCGATGAGGAAATTGAAAAAGCTGGGCTCTCTATAATGGGGAATCGCGGGTATTACGATCGTTTCCGTGGAAGAATTATGTTTCCACTTTCAAACACGATTGGTCGTGTTGTTGGGTTTTCTGGGAGACTTTTCGATGCCCCAAGTAAAGGAGAAGCGGCAAAATATGTTAATACTAGAGAGACTCCGCTTTATCACAAATCAAGTGTTTTGTATGGATACGACAAAGCAAAACGGGCAATGCTTCAGAATAACACCGCTATTTTAGTTGAAGGACAGGTGGATTTGTTGATGGCTCACCAAGCTGGAACATTTAACACCGTTGCTCTTTCTGGGACAGCGCTTACCGCAGACCATCTTCAAATGATAAAGCGTTTTTCTGACAGTTTAATTGTTGCGCTTGATGGTGACGACGCAGGATTGAATGCATCCGAAAGAGCTTTTCGCCTTGCAATCTCGCTTGGGATTGATGTGAAGGTCGCACGACTACCAAAAGATGTTGACCCCGCCGATTTAATCGCGAAAGATAAAGACGAGTGGAATAAGGTTATTAAAGAGGCGCACCATATTGTTGATTTTGTTTTGAGTTCTATTCGCGAACGGAAACTAGACGAACCTGCTTTTAGGAGAGAAGTAGGAAAGAGAGTAATTCCATATATCGCTGAAATTTCAAATAAAATTGATCAAGCGCATTTTGTCGGTAAGGTTGCAAACGAACTGAAGGTTGCTGAAGAACATGTTTGGGAAGAAGTTAAAAAATTGCCAAACATGCCGGCTATCGAGGACGCAGTAAAAGGAATTGAAAAGCCAAATATATCGCGTCGTAATAAAATTCGTGCTACTATAGCCGGCATTACGTCGTGGCAAGAGGGAATAAAAAATCCACTAATCGACCCTAAAACATTAAGGGAAAGATACGATGCTCTTGCCCGCACCTATGATTTGATGGAAATAGATCTTGTTCCTCCGGAAGAGAAGGAGAAGATGATTTTAGTTTTTGAAAATAATTATAATGATGAGAAAAAGTTAGGCCGAGAGGTTGATGAACTTTTTATTAATCTAGAATTAGATTGTCTGGAGGAAAAATTTGAGCGCACGATGAGGAAGTTAAAAGAAATGGAAGAGAAAGGGGAGATTGAAAAAACAGGAGAATTATTCAAAGAATGTCAGGAAATTTCAAAAAGTATAAATAATTTAAAAAACAGTCGACATTAAAATAATTTAAAAAATATGGCAAAAACAAAAACAAAAGTAAAAACCAAAACAAAGGTAAAGGCGAAAAAACCAAAAGTAGCGGTTAAAAAAGTTAAGAAACCACTTAAGAAGAAGGTGGTTAAAAAAGCTACTCCAAAAAAGAAGGTCTCAATAAAGAAGCCAAAGGTAGCCAAAGTAAAAAAGCCGATTAAAGAGAAGAAACCAGCAAAGCCTGTTAAGAAAACAAAACACGATCTTTTGGTTGATAAAGCGGATATTCTTATTGCTAAAGGAAAGAAGCGTGGCTTTATTACCTACGATGAAATTTTAAAAGAGTTTCCAAACGTTGAGAATAATATTTTGTTTTTGGACGAACTTTATGAGCGTTTTGGCAGTGCTGGCATAGACGTTCTTGAAGGAGGAAATTTACTTGATATTGATGCAAAAGAGGTTTTAGAGAAAAGAGGTTATGGTCGTGAGTCATCGTCTTATGACGCAATACAAATGTATCTTAGAGAGATTGGACAATATCCACTTCTTTCTGCAAACGAAGAAAAAGAATATGCTCGACGTATTGAAAAGGGTGATAAAGAGGCAAGAGACTTACTTTGGAGGGCAAACTTAAGACTTGTTGTTTCTATTGCTAAAAAATTCGTTGGACGTAGTTCAGATTTAACACTTCTTGACCTTATTCAGGAAGGTAATCTTGGTTTACATAAGGCAGTTGATAAATTCGATTGGACTAAAGGATTTAAATTCTCAACATATGCAACATGGTGGATTCGTCAGGCCATTACCCGTGCGCTCGCTGACCAATCAAGAACAATTCGTATTCCAGTTCACATGGTGGAAACGATTGCAAAATACAAACAAGTATCACGACGTTTGTCTCAAGATTTAGGACGTGACCCACTTCCGGAAGAAATCGCAACAGAAATGGGAATTGATGTGGAAAAAATTCACATGATTGAAAACATCAACCAAGATACAGTTTCGCTTGAGAAGCCTATTGGTGATGATGAAGATAAATCAACTCTCGGAGAATTCATCGCCGATGAAACTATTCTTTCGCCAGCGCAAGAATCTTCACGTCGTATTCTTTCCGATCAGGTTAAAGAAATTTTAGATGACCTTTCTCCAAAAGAGAGAAAAATTCTTGAAATGAGACACGGTCTTGTTGACGGGGTAATGCATACTCTTGAAGAAGTTGGTCAGGAGTTTGGGGTGACTCGCGAGCGTATTCGTCAGATTGAAGCTAAGGTACATGAAAAAATTCGCCAACACGAGAAGGCAGATAGATTACGTAACTATTAAAAGAAGTTTTTAGTTGTCAGTTTATAGCTTCTAGAAAACCCTACTTGGAGGTTCAACCTCCAAGTTAACAAAGAGAAATATCAAGGGGACCCCTTGATATTAAGATAATGGAGAAAGGATAGAAAAGAATAGAAAAGCCCCGCGCGATGCGGGGCTTTTTGTTTGGTGGAAAGGGTTAGTCTTGCGACTCGAATCCCACGAAGGTCGGACCTTCGTGGGGTTAGCCCTTGTATGACTCGGCGGCTTGCCGGAAGAACTTCTCACTGTTTTCAATGGTGAGCCCTTTTCCTGTCGACTTGGCGAATTCTTGCATGAAATTTGTCGCCCAATCCATCCAGAATTTTGCCAGCTCTGCCTTGTCGCAGGTTGCAGGAACCTTTGCTTCCCGGGCGTCTTTATGTAAGAACGTCATGAAGTCTTCGTTGCCCTTAAGGGCGTCATCTTTGGTGGTGTCGGTGTGCACTTTATCCTCCGCTGATTGTTTAAACCAAATTTGCAACTGGCGTGATAATACAATATAATTTGTCGCAATGTCAATAGAGGAAAAATTAACTGAAAAGGGACTTTCTGAAGCGCTTGTGCGCCATATTTCGGAGAGCAAGAATGAGCCCGCTTGGATGCTAAAAAAGCGCCTAGAGGCTTTTTCTTTATGGAAAGAGACACTTATCCCAAATTGGGGGCCATCGCTATCAGGGCTCAATTTAGACGATCTTGTTTACTATGTTGACCCTTCTATTGAGGAAACTACCGACTGGAAAGAACTCCCTAAAGAAATAACTGATACTTTTGAAAAACTTGGAATTCCAAAAGCTGAACGTGAATATTTAGGTGGGGTTGGCGCTCAATATGATTCAGGTATTGTTTATCACAATCTTCAAAAATCACTTGCTGACAAGGGGGTTATTTTTGAGAATATGGATGTGGCAGTGCAAAAATATCCAGAGCTTGTTGAAAAATATTTTATGACCGATTGTGTGCCGTCTTCTGATCATAAATTCACCATGCTTCATGGGGCCGTTTGGAGTGGTGGCACTTTTATTTATGTTCCTAAAGGAGTAAAGGTTGGTTTGCCTTTACAGGCATATTTCAGAATGAATCGTCCTTCTGCTGGTCAGTTTGAACACACATTAATTATCGCCGACGAAGGTTCAGAGATTGAATACATCGAAGGGTGTTCCGCGCCACGATACACATCATCATCGCTTCATGCTGGCTGTGTGGAAGTTTTTGTGATGAAAGGAGCGAAAGTAAAATATTTAAGTATTGAAAATTGGTCACGCAACACATACAACCTAAACACCAAAAAGGCGATGGTTTATGAAGACGGGGAGATGCAGTGGGTTAATGGCAACATGGGTTCATGTGTGACGATGCTCTATCCATCATCTGTTCTTTTGGGGGCGAGAGCAAAAGCAGATAGCTTAGGAATCGTGCTTGCGGGCGAGGGGCAGAATCAAGACACGGGGGCAAAAGCACTACATTTGGCGCCAGATACAGTTTCTACGATTCGCTCTAAATCAGTTTCTAAAGATGGTGGCATTTCTACTTATCGCGGGTTTGTGCAAATAGGGAAGCGGGCAACTGGCGCGGTGTCATCTGTTGTTTGTGATGCGTTAATTTTAGATGATAAATCAGTTTCAAATACATATCCATCAACGAAGAATGACAATAAAAGAGTTAATATTTCTCACGAGGCAAAGGTCGGGCGATTAGGGGATGATGAAGTATTTTATCTACGTTCACGTGGTTTTTCTGAAAGGGAAGCAGAACGCCTTATTGTTGGTGGGTTTTTGGAGCCCATCGTTAAGGCTATGCCACTTGAATACGCAATCGAGCTTAACAAGTTGATTGAACTTGAAATGGAGGGAAGTGTTGGTTAGTAAAAATGTCGTCATTTCGATTGTTAATTTTATTGATTAAGTAAGTAAATGGGCGTAGGATTAACAGTAGTTTTACTAGTTTTTTAAATTATAAATGGAAAAACAAAAAGTCTCCGAGCTCTTAAATAAAAGTATTTGTTGTTTTAAAGAAAAAGATTTATATTTATTAGAAGTTGATGTAAATGAAAGATCAATGACTCATAAATTTGCGGAGTATTTACAAGATGAGTTTAAAGAATGGAATGTTGACTGTGAATATAATAGAGATGGTATTGATGACCCAAAAAGAATGATATGGTTCATTGGGGAAAATAGTATCAAACCAGATGATGATAACGCTAAAACAGTATTCCCCGATATTATTATTCATAAAAGGGGACCATACGGTAAAAATTTAATTGTAATTGAGGCGAAAAAAGACACAAATAAACATGTTGGTAAAGATGATGAGAAACTAAAACATCTAAAAAGTAATTTTAAATATAAATACGCAATTTCGCTTATTTTTGAGACAGAAAGTAAAAATATTAAATTTAAATTTATATAGAACATGAGGAATAATCATCAAAACGAAACGATAATATTAATACTTCTTTTTGGGTTAATTCTTGTTGGCGGTTTTTGGCAGAATGCTGAGAGGGAGTTAAAAGAAGAAAGAAATATGTCTATTAAAGAACGCTTAGCTATTAATTACTGTGCGTCATTAAAATACAATAAAGAAACCAATGAAAAAGAATTCTCTTCTTGCATAACCAACTTTATTATAAACAATAAACTTAATTCGCTTTGTGGTGGGTCCAAAGAGGCACTGAGTTTATTTTTATAGGAATGAAACTATATACAAAAATACTAAAGGTTTTTTTGTTTTCGGTTGTTGTGATATTTACTATATTTTTTATATATAAGTGGAAGATTAATAAAACAGAAAAAGAATGTGTATTGTTTGCTAAAACAGAAGTTGTTAAGTCTTTGTTGTATGAAATACTTTATAATAAAAAATATGAAACACTTTCCGATGTTCAAAAACAAGAAATTGGAGAGAGTTTAAGTGAAAAAGTAAAAGAAAATATAGAAAAATTAAATACTTTTGTTACAGAAGATAAAGTTTATAAAAAATTTTATGACACCTGTTTAGCAGAAAAATGGTTTTATTATAGAAATATTTCTAATAATTTTTATTAAATGTATATAAAAATATATTTTTACGGTTTGGTTTTTTGTTTTTTGTAGTACATATTGAGTAAATGGTGTTTTTAGCGTAAGCTACGAAAATTGATGGATATTTTAAATGAATACAAGAAGCTGGATGCTTTCAAATACGGACTCAAAATATCATCTCCTTTTTCGGATGAGTTTTTGTCCATTGTCGCAAATGGTGGTGAGGTAATTGGAGTCGCGCCAAATGAAACGAAAAAACTAGAAAATAATTTATCTCAATCAAAACTTCTTATTGTTTATGTTGGTGAAGGAGCGACCTTTGAATATGTTGAATCTTCTAAGGACCAGGTTGTTGGTAAAAACGACATTCATATTATTTTAGCCGGTCGTGGAGCTAAAGCTTCAATAACGAGCTCTTATGATTTAGTGGGCGAATCGGAGGTTGATGTATATCACAAGGTTTATCATGAAGCATCACACACTGTTTCTAAAATTGATGTGCGCGGAGTGCTTAAAGATAAAGCACATATAATTTATAGAAGCGATATCGCGATGGGTAAGGGTGTAGAGGCAAAAGGGGAGGAATCAGCTTCATTTTTGATTTTGTCTGAAGAGGCTCGCGTTGATGCGATTCCATCCCTTGATATTGAAAGCAGTGACGTTCGTTGTTCTCACTCACTTTCTATAAAAGATATTTCTCGTGATGAACTGTTTTATCCGATGTCGCGCGGGCTTGATGAGGAAAATTCCTATAAACTTTTAGTGGATGGATTTTTAGAAATATAAATGGTATTTACCATTTGATTCAACATCGTTCGGATGCTGTGTACGAGATTACTCGTCCACGCACTCCTCTCTCGTTGAAATAAAAAGCCTCCCGAGGGAGGCTTTTTCTTTGGCTGTGACAGCCTTTACTGAAGTGGCAGGCGCTGGATGGAGACGAGAGTGCAAAGGTCTCCAGCTTGTCTTTCGTTTCTGTTGAAGTGTCTTTCGTACAGAGACTTCTCCAGTTTCAGCTTGTCTGCCGTTGAGTTGAGGACGATTGGCTTTTTGCGGGTGGTTACTCCGTTGACGGGGTATAAAGGCCCGCCACCTGCGCGCTTTATTGTGAATGCCACGAAATATTTGTGCTTCATTAATGAGAACTCCTCTTGTTTGGTTGATGGGGCGAGCTGACTTCCTTGATTTAACCGCAATATGTGCAAGTTGTCAATGACATTAAAATATGTCATAATTGCACGATATTTATGTTTGATATAAAGAAAATAAAGGTGGATTTTCCAATTTTTAAAGCCTCCTCAGAGACTACTTTGCACTACCTAGATTCGGCGGCTTCTTCTCAAACCCCAGAATGTGTAATTTCCGCGATGGACGAATATTATAGAAATTTTAGGAGCAATGTTCATCGTGGCGCATATGCCTTGAGTGAAAAAGCAAGCGAATCATATGAAGGCGCGAGGAGAATTGTTGCAGAATTTATCGGTGCTAACCAAAATGAAATTATTTTTACCGCTGGTGCAACAGCATCAGCCAATATGCTCGCGTATTCTTTTGAACAATCATTGGATTTAAAAGAGGGAGATGAAATTGTCGTTTCAATAATGGAACATCACGCAATGCTTCTGCCCTTACAAGAACTCGCAAGACGGAAAAAACTTAATTTAAAATATATAAATGTGGACGAAAACTACAGACTTGATTATAAGTCTGTGGAATCGCTTATAACCAATAGAACAAAGATTGTTGGTATCACGCTTGCAAGCAATGTAACAGGAGCGATTAACGATGTCTCATATATATCTCAAGTTGCACATAAGGCGGGAGCTTTGGTTGTTGTTGATGCGACGGCAGCCGTGGGACACGTTCAGGTTTCTGTAAAAGAGATAGATTGTGATGCGATGTTTTTTTCTGGACACAAAATGTGCGGACCAACAGGAATTGGCGCTCTTTACCTAAAGGGCGAACTTGGCGAAAAACTAAATCCGGCGTTTTTTGGCGGGGGAATCGTTACTGACGTAGATTTAGAAAAAGCAGAGTTTGTTTCCGCCCCAGAAAAGTTTGAAGCAGGAACGCCCAACATTTCTGGAGCTATTGGAATGGCCGAAGCGGTGAAATACCTAACTGAAGTTGGTCTTGAAAACATAAGAAAAAATACCGAAGAACTAACTTCTTATGCAATAGAGAAACTTAAGGAAGTTGACGGAGTTAAGATTTTTGCAGAACAAGACGTTGAAAAAAATGTTGGGATTGTTTCCTTTACGGTTGAAGGAGCGCATCCTCATGATGTGATTGAGTTTTTAGGACGCGACAATGTTGCTGTACGTGGCGGACATCACTGCGCATTGCCATTTGTAAAAGCGCTTGGAGTTCCGGCAACTGTGCGAGCAAGTATTTATCTTTATAATATAAAGGAAGATATTGATGCCTTAATATTAAGCGTTAAAAAAGCGCAAGAATTTTTTAAAAAATAATAAAAATCAACATGAGCTTCGAAGAAGAACTTTATCGAGAAAATATAATGGAACACTATCGTCATCCACATAACCGTGGCGCTCTTTCCAACGCAACCTTTCAGGGGGTTGGTAAAAATGCCAATTGTGGTGATAATCTTATTTTTTCAGTTCGATTAGACGAGACTGGAGAGGTTATTGAAGAGGTGACTTTTCAAGGTGATGGTTGCGCGATAAGTTTGGCGGGAGCATCTCTTTTTACGGACAAATTGAAAGGAATGAAATTATCAGAGGTGAAATTAATGGCCCCCGGGATTATGTATTCTCTTTTGGGCGTGCCAATAAGCCACACTCGCACTCGTTGCGCACTTCTACCATATGAGGCATTATCAGACGGTATTACAAAATATGGAAAATAGACTAGAAATCAACAATTTAAGCGTCACGACAAAAGAAGGTAAGGTTGTCGCAACGGATATTTCAATCTCTGTTAAGCAGGGTGAGGTTGTTATTCTAATGGGGCCAAATGGTTCTGGTAAGTCCAGTTTCCTAAACGCTATTATGGGCCATCCTAAGTACGAAATAACAGGTGGAAGTATAAGACTTGGTGATACTGACATCACAAAGTTAACCCCAGAAAAAAAAGCAAAAGAAGGTTTGTTTCTTTCCATGCAACACTTACCAGAAATTTCTGGTGTACCACTTGCAAGCTTCCTTTATCAAGCCAAAAAAGATTTAACTGGAGAGACTCAAAGTATGATGGATTTCTACAAAGAAGCATCCAATATGGCGCAAAAAATTGGCGTGCCTGAAGAATTTCTTAAGCGTTCAGTAAATAAAGGGCTTTCTGGTGGTGAGAAGAAATTAAGCGAAATTCTCCAACTTAGTATTCTTAAGCCAAAACTTGCTTTGCTTGATGAGATTGATTCTGGCGTTGATATTGATGCGTTGAAAAAAGTTTTTGGGGCGATAAAAATATTGGCGGAAGAAGGGATGGGCTTTATTTTAGTGACACACCACCCAAACGTTTTGGAATATATAAAACCTAATATGGTTTATGTGATGAAAGACGGGAAGATTGAGCGAGCGGGTGGTGTTGAGGTTATTGAAGACCTTAAAGAGAAAGGATTTGAATAATATGGAAAAAATTACCGAAAAAGAAGTTATAGATAAACTAAAGACAGTTAAAGATCCAGAACTTGGTATTGATGTTTGGACTCTTGGGCTTATCTATAAAATAAAGATTGATGAGGAGGGGATTGAGGTTTTAATGACATTAACGTCTCCGTTATGTCCGTTTGCCAATGAGCTTATTGAGGCTGTTGAAAAAGCAGTGAACTCTTTAAATGTCGGAGAAGCCCGGGTGGAGATTACTTTTGAGCCAGCGTGGCAACCCAGCGACGAATTAAAGGCAATGCTAGGTTTAAGTAGCTAAAAAAAATCCAAGGGCATCCCTTGGATTTTTTTAACATAAATAATTTATTTATTATTTAAGCAACTTGTCGATAACTTGTTTAACCGTCTCAATTGGCTGTGCACCAATGATTGATTCTTGGGTACCTTTTTGGTTTAGAACGAATGTTGTTGGAGTACCAGTAACGCCAGCTTTTATGCCACTTTGTGACTGCTCTTCAATTCTTGTCGCAAACTTACCGCTAGATAAACATGCGTTAAACTTTGCCACATCAAGTCCAATTTCCCCCGCAATTTTTGGAAGCTCTGCTTGGTCGAGGCCGTCATTGGCAGGAGTTATTTCATATATACGTTCAATATATTTAAAGAAAGCTACGTCACCACCTTGTTCTCCGGCACACTCAGAAGCCTCAGCTTCTTTGCGAGCTTTTTTGTGTAGGGCATCCAACGGGAAATGTCGATAAATTAATGCAACTTTTCCACCGTATTGTGAGAGTACTTCACTTGCTGTTGGTTGAAATCTTTTACAGAAAGGACACTCAAGGTCAGAATATTCAATTAAAACAACTTTTGCCTTTGTAATATCACCTTTTACGTGGTCGCCTTGCTGTGGTGGAGTAACGTTTGCGACAACTCCTGCAGTAGGGTTTTGCGCTAAATCTTTAGTATCGTTACTTCCCGAAGATTTATAAGAGCTGGTAAATATTATTGCTCCAGCGATTATTATTCCGGCTAGAATAATTGCGTTTGGTGTTGATAATTCAAAACTTTCTTTTTTATGTTCCATTTTTTTTGTAATTAATTTATTAAGAGATATTGTAGCACAATCATTTTTTCCACTCTATTATTTTACTAACATGAAGCTCAAATTCATCCGCGTCTCGCAGTTTCTTTAAGAGATTTTTAGGGGCAATTTGTTTATGTGGGGCATGAAAAATAAAGTCATTTATATCCCAGAGGTCTTTTTCTTCTGTTATCCAAGAGTCGCCAAATTTTTTTATAATATCAATTGGTTCGGTGTACGTGCGTAAGTTTTTACGCCTAGTTTTTAAACCCCAATATTCATGGAAATAAGACATCACGAGTTCTCTTATGTTTAGATAAACAGGGTCTCGATAACGTAAAACAAGGTGGTTTGATTTGCTTATGGCGCCAAAGCGACCGTTTTCTTTAAAGATAGCGATAACATGGTCCTCGTCTTCTTTTGTTGTGTGTAGGTGGACCAAAAGCGCAGGGCGTTTGTGGAAATTAAGTATTGCTCCCGCGAGTAAGGCGCCTTCAATGCAGTGAGCGCTTTTATTCTTTAATACACGGCGAGGTGATTGGCAGGTTTCGCCACCAGCTTCAAAATTATTTGGAATTTTATTGATGAAGTCCTGTATTTTTTGAGGGGTATTTAATTTTTGAAAAAGTTTCCTTTCGGTTTCAGTAAGTACCTTTTTATTCATCCTTCAATTATATCAAAAATCCGAAGTTTTTATGGTAAGGTTAAGGTGATTATTTCAAGATTAATAAAAGGAGGTGAATCTATTATAGGGAAAGCCTCCGAAATGAGATAATTATGATTGGATATTGTTTCCGAGATTCCCTTTAGTTTAGCTACTAAATAGCTACAGTTAAATCAACAATCTGTGATTTATTGAAAAAATTATGAAAATTTTAAATTATTTTAATACAACAAAAGAAGAGGTGGAAGCAAAAAAATTTAATATCATAATAGGTATTAGTTTAGGTAATAAATATTTTTCTAACAAAGAAAATGTAAAAGAATTTATATTGTGGGCATTAGAAAACTCCGTAAATGACGTTGTTGTCCTTATCCCAGATAAAATTCACACCATTAATTATGAAATAAGAAGTGGTTATTCTAAAGAGAAGGCCGAGCGTGCAACGCACAAAAAAAGTGCTGACACAAAAAAGATGGTTGAGGAAATGACAGCAACTCTTAGTGAAAAGGACAGGGCACGCATCGCTATTTTAACCTGGGAAGACATAGAAAATGACCCTAATTACCAAAAACGAAAAAATATCTTATATCGTGAATTTAAAAATAATCTAGAATTTCACAAACGAATTATTGAAGCTACAAAAGAGAGTGTTAATCAAAACATATTAAAACTAGAAAATGATGACTTCGAAAAACTTGCTTCTTATCCATTGGATGAATTACCGATTTTGATTGCAGGCTTCCAATATAATGGGCGAAGATATAATTTAATTCCTTACCCCGGAATTTCAAAAATTGATTACATTACTACTGATTTACAAAATGGAACAAGCTTTCCTGGAATTTCAAAAGAATTGAACGTACATGAGAAAGTCTCTATTATTGAAGCTTATGCAAAATAATTATGGAAGGGAATATTTACTATAAAGAGACAAATAATTACGGAAAGAGTATTTTTTCGAAGCGAAAATTTAAGCAAGGAGAAATCGTTTTTGCCATTTTAGGACCAATTGTAAAAATTCCTACTATTTATACCGTTCCCATTAATACTAATCTTTTTATTAATCCTTTACCGCCTGGAAAATTTTTGAACCACTCTTGCGAGCCCTCTTGTGGTATTAGAAATAGAATAGAGGTTGTTGCAATGCGCGATTTAGAAAAAGATGAAGAAATTACTATTGATTATGCAATGATAGTTTTGGATTATGATCAAATAAGACTAAGACAAAACTTAATTTGTAACTGTGGCTCAAAAATTTGTAGAGGAAACTTTGGAAGTTATAAGAATTTATCTAACGAGCTGAAACAAAAATATGCGGGATTTATTTCTGATTATTTACTAGTGGAAAATCTTTAGAAAAGTTGACGAAGAATACCATTTGTTTATACTAAAAATGATCCTCGGACCGGCGGGCTATGCTCAGCCAACACTTGTAGACGATAGGGCCGAGCAAGCTCTATTGAGAAGGGTCGGCTATGGGTGCATGTCGCGGACAGGATGTCCTTAGCGGTTGAAACGCGGGAAAACACGTTGGTACACCCCTTCAGGTTGATAAGGCGTAACTACCACTTATCGCAGTAAACCTACCAATCCCCACGAGAGGTTCATGGATATCTCGGAGAGAGCGACGACTTGGACTTCAAGCGGAGTTTCTCGGCCCGACAGGTGACATCTGTCGGGTTTTTGTTTAGTTTTCTTAAAACTACTAGGCTTTTGTTGATAAAAAACCTTACGGAGCGCGCTCGGCGCGAGTAGAGAAAAATTCAGCAGAATTTTATCGTGTTTTTTACCAGCAAAAGCAAAAAAATAAACATCAATATTTTAATTAAACACCTAAGTTTAGAAGGGAGCATTCTATGATTTTTGGGCAACAAAAAACTCCGCATTATGCGGAGTTTTTTGTATACATTTAAGTATTAGAAGCGTCGCTCTCGATTGGCTCCTTCCTCACGTGGCTTAGCCTCGTTAACTGTAAGAGTTCGTCCTTCGAATTCTTTTCCATGGAACTGTTCAACTGCGCGATCTGCGTCAGCGTCGTTCTCCATTTCGACGAATCCGAATCCGCGTGAGCGGCCGGTCATCTTATCAGTAATAATGGTTGACGATGCAACCGGGCCAACAGCTTGAAAGAAGTTCTTCAAAGCATCGGCTGTAGAAGTATAAGGTATACCTCCGACATACAATTTCTTTGCCATAAAACTATCCAGTCTCTAATTAATAACAATTGTGAGGCGACTGGATCTCGAGTCGCTTCGGTTCCGAACTAACGTTCTTTTGCGAGAGACAGCACGAGAAAACCTACAATGAAAATATACTAGCAGGATGCGGGCCAAAAGTCAACCCCACACACCCGAATTCTAGCTCCAAGTGCAATGTATAACTAAAAAAGCCCCACAATAAGAG
>CAYPVT010000021.1:0-13055 GCA_964414265.1 uncultured Candidatus Saccharibacteria bacterium
CGGCTATTTAACACCTTTTGAGACATTTCATTGCACTTCAATTTAGAACTTGAGACTGATAATGTATCCGTAACATATTCCAAAGTGGAAGCAGGACGTAAAAAACGATGTAACATAATTGTGTTGCATAAAAGAAGGTAGGCGGTGGGTTTACGGCTGAATCCTAAAATATCGTTGTGTGGTAAAATATACGAAAATGGACAAGATTTATAATATTAAATACGTTGACGCTTCTTATAGTTATGAAGAAAGTATAAAGCAAACTAAGCTAGATTTATATGAAGCTTATGGGTATGTGAAAAATAATAAAAATAATATTATTATTATTTTTATAAAAAAAAGAAAAATAGGTGTTGGAAAAATAATAAACAGGAAAGAAAGTGTGCCTATGGGCTTAGTGATTCCAGACACGGCGCTCATATTAACATCTCGTGTGTATAAAAACGAGATAATGAAAAATGTATCAATAAACTCGTCTATCTCTGTAACGTGGCGCGACGTAGTACATGTCGAAAATTTACCAAGGTACGATTGCCCTGTCATGTATACGGAAGGAATTTTAATTAAAACTGATCGCGACTATATTATTTTAAAAGATCCAAAAACAATTCGCGTACATCCAAGACCTATTAAAAATCACCCAGGTAGCGGACTTCCGACCTATCTTGTTATACCAATATCTTTTATAACTGAGATTGCCGTTATAAAATAAAATTATGGAAAAGTTATTTAAAAAAAATAAAGGAAACACTACAGTAAGAGTTGCTTTTCGCGGGAAAGATAATAATGAGTATGAATGTGTTGGTGTTTTAGTGGAAGAAAATGACAATTTAATCAAGGTAGCTTTTAATGCTAAAAACGGTGAAATTATAGATTCTATAAACATAAAAAGATCAGATATAATTAGTATTAATGTTTTAGATTCGTCAAAAATAGAAAAAATGAACTAATTTTCTTTTTAAATATCAATGTAACAAAAACAAAATAAAAAGATTATCAAGATACTATGCATTATTTAACAACACTATGTGATAAAGATATCTTTTCAAACCCAGAATTTCCAGCGCCTGTTAATTACAAAAAAAGAATAACTGTAAAGGCGGTGGTTAAAGACGAAAACGGTCAATTTGCTTTTGTTACCAATGATATTCATAAGTTATTTCTTTTACCTGGTGGTGGTGCTGAAAGTAATAATTTGGAAGAAGAAATAAAAAGGGAATGTCTTGAGGAAATATTTTACGAAGTTGAAATTATCAAAGAAATTGGCAGAATACGAGAGTTTCGCAATAGGGACGCTATAGAGCACGAAACAGTCTGTTTTTTGGCAAAAGCAATAAAAGAAACTCATGAAGACTTAAGAACAAATGATGAAAAGAATAACAACCTTTCGGCTGTATGGTTTACGCCTGATAAAGCTCAAAGGATTTTAACTGAACAGGTTGTAAGAGTTAAAGCTGGCGAGGTTAATTTTTATAACACTGCATTTAATGCAATAAGAGACCAAATCTTTTTTATGAAAATTTTTAGTCAAAATGACTAGATCAACAGTGTGAGGGAAAAGCTTTTAAAATAAGCCATATTTTGCTATTATTTCAAGCATGTCCGATAAGAAAATAATGCTTTCCGGGGTAAAACCAACAGGGGAGCCACATATTGGTAACTATTTTGGCGCTATGCGTCAGTTCGTTCTATTGCAGGATAAATACAAAGGGTTCGTTTTTGTGGCCAATTACCACGCACTAACCAACAATCCAACAAAAGAAGAGCTTTTAAGTAACTCCAAAAACGTCATTGCGACATATCTTGCGATTGGTCTTGACCCAAAACAAACAACATTATTCTTACAATCTGATATCCCAGAGGTTACAGAGCTTATGGCAATTTTTAATAATTTAATTACCATGCCATATCTTATGAGAGCGCACGCATATAAAGATGCGGCAGCAAAAAACAAAGAGTTAAATGTTGGAACTTTTGAATATCCAGTTTTGATGGCCGCCGACATTTTGCTCTACGGAGCTGATGTTGTTCCTGTTGGGCAAGACCAAAAACAACACGTTGAGTACGCAAGAGATATTGCAGAGAAATTCAATCACGCCTACGGAGAAACATTTAAACTGCCAGAACCTTACATTTTAGATAACGTTAAAACTATTGCTGGTACAGACGGAAGAAAGATGAGTAAGAGTTATAACAACACAATTCCACTTTTCGCCGAATATGAAGAAATAAAAAAGGCTGTGATGTCTATTCCAACAGACTCAAAGGGTGTTGATGAGGCAAAAGATCCAGAGGTTTGTAATGTTTTTGCCTTACATAAACTATTTAGCGAAGATAGCTTACCACTACTTAAAGAGCGATACCGCAAGGGTGGTATTGGCTATAAAGAATCTAAAGAAATTTTAGTTGAGAATATTGAAAAATTTATTGCACCACTTCGAGAAAAACGTAAAGAAATTATTGCAGATGACGCTTTTATCATGCAAACTCTTAAAGGTGGTAGGGAAGTTGCACAAAAAATTGCTCGTGAAAAAATGGCCGAAGTTAGGGAAAAAGTTGGACTAATAACCACATAATTATGAAAAGGACATATATAGATAAACTTCGTGAACATGTTGGTGAGGAAGTTTTAATTTCTGGCTGGGTAGATGTGCGTCGTGATCAGGGTAAACTTGTTTTTTTTGATTTTCGCGACATGACTGGGAAGGTGCAAGGTGTTGTTTTACCAGCATCTCCTGCAATGGAAATTGCAAAAGGAATTCGTGATGAATTTGTCGTAACGGTGCGTGGAAAAATCAACGAGCGCCCCGAAAAAAATAAACAAGCCGATAGATTAAACGGAGACGTTGAACTTGAGATTTTAGAGATAACCGTTTTAAACGGAGCTGAGCCAATGCCTTTTGATATCCACTCTGATACTCGTGAAGTGAACGAGGAAGTTCGTCTTAAATATCGCTACCTTGATTTGAGAAGTGAGCGTATGCAAAAAAATATCAGAATGCGTGACAAGATTATCTCTTTTTTTCGCGACTATATGCATAGAAATAATTTTATTGAAATTGAAACACCAATGCTTATGAAGGGGACACCAGAAGGGAGTCGTGAATATGTTGTTCCTTCTCGCCTACACACTGGGAAATTTTATGTTTTACCACAATCACCACAGCAGTTTAAACAACTTTCAATGGTTGCCTCGTTTGAGCGATATTTCCAAATTGCCCGATGTATGCGTGACGAAGACCAGCGAGGAGACCGTCAACCAGAATTTACACAACTCGATTTTGAAATGTCTTTTGTGGAAAGAGAGGACATTCTTTCTTATACCGAAGAGATGTTTATTGAACTCGTTAAAAAACTTTATCCTGATAAAAAGATTTCCGAAACTCCTTTTCCACGCATAACCTATAAAGAATCTGTTGAAAAACATGGTAGCGATAAGCCAGATTTACGTAAAGATAAAAATGATGCAAACGAGCTTGCTTTTGCATGGATTGTTGATTTCCCAATGTTTGAAAAAACAAAAGATGGTGAAATTCAAGCAGCGCACCATCCTTTCTGTGCAATTAATCCGGAAGATAGAGAAAATTTTATGTCGGGTGAAGATATTTTTTCAATCAGGGCAAATTCTTACGACTTGGTTTTAAATGGTTACGAGCTTTCATCTGGCTCAATTCGTATTCACCAAGAATCTGAACAAAAACGTGTTTTTGAATTACTTAATATCAGCGAAGAGGAACAACAAAAGAAATTTGGACACATGCTATCAGCTTTCAAATTTGGAGCTCCTCCTCATGGAGGTTTTGCACCTGGAATAGATAGAATCGTAATGCTTCTTCAAGGAGAACCAAATATTCGTGAGGTTATTGCGTTTCCTAAGACTGGCGAAGGAAAAGACTTAATGATGGATGCTCCAGCAGAAATTAGTGACAAGCAACTTAAAGAAGTTGGAATCAAGATAGTTAAATAGAAAACTTCCGTTTTTTAACCCGTAAATATCCCTGAAGCCTTGAAAATGGCTGTAAAATTGGTATTATTTGACGATGGTAGAAACCTATCGTGTTAAAACTGATGCATTTGAAGGGCCAGTTGAGCTCCTCTTGTCTCTCATTGAAAAGCGTAAACTTTTTATAAACGAGGTGTCACTCGCAAGTGTTACCGATGAGTATTTAAACTTTTTAAAAGGAGCCACTTCTATTTCAATTGGAAGTATCGCAAACTTTATCGTTATTGCTGCAACCCTTCTTTTGGTTAAGTCGAAATCTTTACTTCCAGACTTTACGCTAACGAGTGAAGAAGAAGAATCAATCGGGGATCTTGAAAACAGAATCAGGCTTTACAAAATAGTACGTGATATTGTTCCAAACCTACGTTCTTTATTCCTTGGGAACACAATTTTTGCTAGACCGTTTTCTAGAAACAAAGAAGTAGTTTTCTTGCCAGATGAGGCAATGACAAAAGATAATTTACACGGAGCAATTCTTAATATAATTGAGAGATTGCCTAAAAAAAACCTAGTTCCAGAAGTTGCTGTAAAAAAGGTTATTACGATAGAAGAGATGATTGGTAACTTAACTGATAGAATTACAGCTGGGATGTCGATGAGTTTTAAAAAGATTTCAAGCGGGGATGGTGGCAAAGAAGCACGCGTCCACATGATTGTTAGTTTTCTTGCGCTACTCGAACTCGTTAAGCAGGGTATTTTTGAAGTTAAGCAAGCAGCACATTTTGACGATATAATTATCGAGAAAAATAACCCTGATACTGAAGCAGAAATAAATCCACAATATATATGACAATAGATGCAAAAATTGAAGCAATGCTTTTTTTTAAAACCGAACCGGTGTCTTCTTTAGATTTGGCGAAAATGCTCGGAGTTTCAGAAGAAGAAATTTTAAACGGAATAAAAATACTTGAAGAAAAACTTGAAGGGCGTGGAGTTTGTCTTCTTAAGAAAGGTGAATCTTTTATGCTTGGAACTGCTTCGGAGATGAGCCCTGTTGTTGAAGAGTTGATAAAAGAAGAACTAAACCGCGACTTAGGAAAAGCTTGGCTTGAAACGTTGGCAATTGTTTTGTACCGCGGGCCAATATTAAAGAGTGAGATAGACTATATTCGTGGCGTAAATTCTGGTTTTATTTTACGTAACCTTTTGGTAAGAGGTCTTATTGAAAAAGAGCAGAATAAGGCTGGTCGTGGTTTTATCTATAAACCAACTTTTGATTTAATGCAGTATCTCGGTGTAACAGAGGTGCAAAAATTGCCGGATTTTAACGAAATTAACACTTCTTTGGATTCTGGGATTAAACAAGGAGACAATTCTTCCGATGAAGAAGGGGAGGTACCTTCAGGAGAGGAAGTAAAAACACAAACAAATGGATAGAATCAAAGACATAACACTTATTTTTACACTCGGAACAATGCTTTCTGTTGGTATTTTTTCATCGTTCGGCTTACCAGTATCTGACCACAAAAAACAATCTGCGTCTGTGCTTGTTGCAACAACCATTAAAGAAAAACAGTTTTATTTTGATAACATCTCTTTAAACGCACAAGCGGCGTATGTATGGGATATAAAAAATGACAAGGTTCTTTTTGAAAAAAATTCCACCTATCAATTACCGTTGGCGTCTCTCAATAAAATTATGACTGCGGTGGTTGCGCTTGAAGGTGGCAAGGAAAATATAATTATTGGTTCATCAGATATAAAAGCATTTGGTGATTCAGGATTAAAAACAAAAGAGGTGTTTAAAAATACTGAAATTGTTAAGCTCATGCTTACATCATCATCAAATGATGCCGCTTCCGCAATTTCATCAAATTATAACGAGGTGACGGGGAGCCAAAATTTTATTGATTTGATGAATAATAAAGCACTAGAACTTGGTTTAACTCAAACATATTATGTAAATGAATCTGGCTTAGATTTGTCTAAAGAATTGAGTGGGGGATATGGATCTGCAGAAGATATAGCAAAACTATTTTATTACAGTGTAAAAAAATATCCTGAAATATTTTCTGCCACAACACAAAAAACAGAAGAACTTTATTCTCTAGAGAAAAAACACGTAGTAAAAAATACTAATCCTATAGTAGAAACCATACCGGGTGTTTTAGCTTCAAAAACCGGATTTACAGATATGGCTCAAGGAAACCTAGCAATAGTTTTTAATGTTGGTCTGGATAGACTTGTTGCAGTTGTTATTTTGGGTTCAACCCAAGATGGACGTTTTGAGGACGCCCAAAAACTCATCTCAGCTACTATAAAAACAATAGGTGAAGATATCTAGTTTTTGCGGGAGCGAGGTAATTTCTGTATAATGACTGTAAATATATGGTTTTAGATGTACTTAAAGTTTTTTTACCAGCTTCGACTGCTTTTCTAATTGGTATTGGAATTACACCACTCCTTACACACTATCTTTACAAGCACGAGCTTTGGAAGAAAAAAGCTCGTACGGAGGGTCTAGGCGGTGGGGGAACGCCAATATTTAATAAACTACACAAAGAAAAAGAAGTGGGAACCCCACGTATGGGTGGTATTGTTGTCTGGGCAAGTGTGCTTATTACGACAGTTGGTTTTTCTTTGCTCTACTTCTTTTTTCCAGAAACTCTCACCGAGAAATTAAATTTTTTAAGCCGTAATCAAACATGGCTTCCACTTTTTACATTAGTAGCCGGGGCACTTGTTGGCTTAGTTGACGATATTCTTGTTATAAAAGGCACCGGCGGCTACATTGCAGGAGGCCTTCCTTTAAAGGTGCGTATCGGAGTTGTTTTATTACTTGGTTTTATCGGGGGTTGGTGGTTTTTCGATAAACTAGAAACAACAAGTGTTTTTATTCCATTTATGGGGACTTTCGATTTAGGCTATCTATTCATTCCGTTTTTTATGCTGGTAATGCTCGCGATTTTTTCCGGAGGAGTTATTGACGGAATTGACGGACTTTCTGGTGGAATCATGGCGTCGATTTTTTCTGCCTACTCAATTCTTGCTTTTTTTCAAAACCAAATAGACTTAGCGGCTTTTTGTGCAGCGGTTGTTGGTAGTTTACTTGCCTTTTTATGGTTTAATATTCCACCAGCAAGATTTTACATGACAGAGACTGGGATGCTCGGACTTACAACCTCGCTTACAGTAGTCGCTTTTTTGACGAATGGAGTGGCCGTCCTTCCAATAATTGCTCTACCGCTTTTTGTGGCCTCTTTGTCTGTTATTATTCAAATTCTTTCAAAGAAATTCCGTAATGGTAAAAAGGTATTTCTTGTTGCGCCAATACACCATCATTTTGAGGCGCTTGGGTGGCCAGCCTATAAGGTCACTATGCGTTTTTGGATAATATCAGTTGTTTGCGCGTTAATCGGGGTGGTTGTTGCCCTTATTGGATGACATGCGTGGTTCCTCTTTTGATAAAATTTTTATTGGAATTGTTTTAACTTTGTTAGTTACTGGAATATTCGCATTTTGGTCAGCATCATTAGGAATTCTTGCAAAAAGTGAGGCTATTTTTTTTAATATGATTTCTAGTCAGTTTCTACTAGGAGTTTGTGGCGGACTTGTTTCTTTTGTAATTCTTGCGTTAATTCCATATAAAAAATGGAAAAAATTTGCACTTCCAATACTTGTTTTTTCCGCAATCACAACTGCTTTAGTTTTTGTTAGTGGAATTGGTTTTGAGCATGGTGGGGCTAAAAGATGGATACACATTCTGGGCTTTTCTTTTCAACCGTCTGAATTTCTAAAATTTGGCATAATTTTATATGCAGCGGCTTGGTATTCTTTCGTAAAAACCCGCGTTGAAAATTGGCGCTATGGTTTGCTTCCGTTTATTATCTTTATCGGATTAGCCGCAGTTTTGGTTTTAACGCAACCAGACACAGGGACGTTTATTGTCTTGTCGGCAGGAGTGTTTGCGATATATTTTTCAGCCGGCGCTCCATTTAAGCACATTGTTATATTGGCTTTTATTGCGCTAATTTCTGTTGTGTTACTTGTTTCTATGCGTCCATACATCAAGGATCGCATAATGACCTTTATAAACCCATCAAGTGACCCACTCGGCTCTTCGTATCAGATTCAACAATCCTTAGTCGCAATAGGGTCTGGTGGACTTACAGGGCGTGGCTATGGACAAAGTGTCCAAAAATTTAACTTCCTACCAGAACCAGTTGGGGATTCAATATTTGCGGTCTGGAGTGAAGAATTTGGTTTTATTGGAAGTGTTTCTATCGTTTTACTTTTTCTTATTTTTGCGATGAGGGGATTGCGGATAGCGAATAAAGCCAATGATAATTTTGGTAAATTTTTAGCAACTGGGTTTGTCGTTATGATATCTGTTGGTTCTTTTTTAAATATTGCCGCTCTTACAGAAATTGTCCCCTTAACTGGAGTACCGCTGATTTTCGTAAGCCAAGGTGGAACAGCTCTTTTATTTGCCCTGGCTGAAGTTGGTATTGTTGCCAATATATCTCGTTTTTCCTCGTAAATCTCTTAATTTAACTCTATTTTTTTGCTATAATACCCTTTGTTAGGCTGTGTTTATGTAGTTCCAGAAATATTAATAAAAATGAGATTAAATATAAAACAGTTGGGTGCGCAGAAGGTCGCCATTAAGCTAACTGGCGGAGGTTTTGTTATCCCTTCTTTTTAATTAGGATGAAAATTTTATTTACAGGCGGTGGAAGTGGTGGTCATTTTTATCCAATTATTGCCATTGCTCAAAAAGTTAATGAGTTAATACAAAAAGAAAAAATTTTGGACGCAAAGTTGTATTTTATGTCTGACAGTCCATACAACAAGGCTGTTCTTTATGAAAATGAAATGGTTTTCGTCTTCGCAAGTGCCGGTAAGGTTAGACGATATTTTTCTATCCTTAATATAATTGATATTTTTAAAACTGTTGCTGGGGTTATAAAAGCATTTTTAAGTATGTACTTAATTTATCCAGACGTTGTTGTTGGTAAAGGTGGGTACGCAAGTTTTCCAGCGCTCATGGCAGCAAAATTACTTAGAATTCCTGTTGTTATCCATGAATCAGATTCATACCCTGGAAGGACCAATATGTGGGCGGGAAAATTTGCTGAGCGAATCGCGGTTTCATACGAAGAAGCTGGAAAACATTTTCCGGCAAATAAGGTCGCTTTCACCGGCCAACCAGTTAGAAAAGAAATATTAATCCCTTTGCAAAGTGGAGCTTATGAATATTTAAAACTTTCACCAGACCTTCCAACAATTTTTATATTAGGAGGGTCATCTGGCGCAAAATTAATAAACGAAACAATAATTGATATTCTTCCAGAGCTTCTTCAAAAATATCAGGTTATACACCAAGTAGGTGGGAACAAAATGAAAGAGACCCAGGCGCTAGTGTCTGTCGTTTTAGGGGAAGATAGTCCGCTTAAAGAAAGATATCGAATGTTTGGTTACCTAAATTCTCTAGCCCTTCGTATGGCCGCGGGAACATCTCCACTTATAATCTCACGTGGTGGTTCAACGATTTTTGAAATTGCCGCTTGGGGATTGCCATCAATAATAATTCCAATTAAAGATTCAAATGGCGATCATCAGCGTAAAAATGCCTTTAATTACGGCCGTTCTGGCGCAGGGGTTGTTATAGAAGAGATTAATCTAAGCCCACACCTACTTCTCGCTGAAATTAACGGGCTTATGGAAGATAAGGAGCGCAGAGAAAAGATGTCGAAAAATGCAAAAGATTTCTATAAAGCCGATGCGGCAGAAAAAATTGCTCGCGAGGTTTTAAAAATTGCCCTACGTCACGAAAAATAAAAATGAGTTCATCAGCACAAATTAGAGTAAGAATAGCGCCATCACCAACTGGTTCTTTGCATATTGGTACTGCAAGAACAGCTCTTTTTAATTATATTTTTGCAAAACAACACGGAGGTGTTTTCGTTGTGCGAATTGAAGACACCGACAAAGAAAGATCAAAAAAAGAATTTGAAGAGAATATATTAGATGGACTATCTTGGCTTAAAATTAAACCTGATGAATTCTACCGCCAATCTGAAAGAACAGAAATATATAAAAAATATATAGAAAAACTAATTAAAGATGGTTTTGCTTATTTATCAAAAGAAGAAGCATCTCCAGGTAAAAGAAGTGAGGTTATTCGTTTTAAAAATCCAAATAAATCAATAACATTCAATGACATAATTCGTGGACCTATAACATTTGAAACTAAAGATCTTGGTGATTTTGTAATTGCTAAAGACCTTGATACACCGCTTTATCATTTAGCGGTAGTTGTTGATGACCACGAAATGAAAATTTCACACGTCATTCGCGGAGAAGATCACATTTCAAATACCCCAAGACAAATAATGTTACTTGAAGCAATAGGGGCAAATATTCCAACCTATGCTCACTTACCACTAATTTTAGCTCCTGATAAGTCAAAACTATCAAAAAGACATGGGGCAATCGCAGTGACAGAATATCGAGAGGACGGTTTTTTACCTGAGGCAATAGTTAATTTTTTAGCGATACTTGGATGGTCTCCACAGAGCAGGGGAGAGGAGGGGAGTATTTTAAGCTTTGATGAGATAATTGAAAAATTTGAGCTAGAAAAAGTTAGTAAAAGTGGTGCTGTTTTTGATATTAAAAAACTAGAATGGATAAACAAACAATATATTAAAAAAATTCCACAAGGAGATTTGGGAGAGATTATTAGGGAAAAAATTTTAGCAAGGGGATTATTTATTTCTAATGAAGAAATGTTTGTTCGTTCAATCCCACTTATTATTGAGAAAATTTCAACCCTTAACGAAGCTAGTGCGGTATGGCAAGAAGAATTATTATTTCTTGAAAAAACACCTAAATATGGCGTAGAAAAACTTGTTTGGAAAGACGAAGGGGCACTTAAAACAAAAGAAAATCTTTCAAAAATTTTAGAAATAATTCAGGTGATTGATAGTAGTGAATTTTCCGCTGAAAGAATAAAGGAATTGATTTTCCCATTTGCTGACTCTGTTGGAAGGGGAGGGGTTTTGTGGCCAATGAGATTTTCTTTAACAGGGCAGGAGAAATCACCGGATCCGTTTACGAGTGCCTATCTTTTGGGGAAAGATGAGTCTATTTTGCGTATATCACAGGCAGTAAATCTTTTAAAATAATGTCGATTCTTTTTAAAAAAACCACGATACTTATAACACTCGGGTTATCTGTAGTATTTTTCAGTGCTGCACAAGCGCAAACAGAAACAACTGAAACAGTCACAACGCCGGCAAAATCAGCTTATCAAGTAGAGATTGATAAACGTAATGCAGAGATAGCCCAACTAGAAAATGAAATAAAACAATATCAAGGACAAATTGAGATAACCTCTAAAGAAGCAGCTAGTTTAAAGAACTTAATAAAACAACTAGATTTAGCTCGTGCAAAACTAGGAACTGATATTAAAATTACAGAAAAGAAAATTTCCGTAACGAATACAACAATCAATAGTCTTGGTAAACAAATCGATGATAAAAATACTAGAGTTGCAAATAGCTTAAATACAATTGCAAAAAACATCCGAACTGTTGCGGAAATTGAAGGGGAGTCGACTATTGAAATAATGCTTTCTAAATCAAATTTTTCTGAAGCATGGATGACCATTGACCAAACCGCGCAATTTGAAAAAGCGGTGATAGAGCATGTAGATGAGTTGAGAGAAGTTAAGCAAAGTCTCGTTAAAGACAAGTTAGCAACTGAGACAGCCAAAAAAGGACTTGTAACCCTAAAAAGTAATCTTGGAGATCAAAAAACTTTAGTTGAACAAAATAAGAGTGAGAAAAATAAAGTTTTAAAAGAGACTAATAACAAAGAAACAACTTATAAAAAATTATTAGCTGAACGTTTGGAAAAAAAAGAACAGTTGGAAACTGAAATTTTAGATTTTGAATCTAAACTAAAAGAAGAAGTTGATATATCAAAACTTCCTCAAGTTGGGAAAGGGATACTTAGTTGGCCGGTATCAACAGTAAGAATCACGCAGTATTTTGGAAAGACCACTTTTGCTACCAAAAACCCTCAAGTTTATAACGGAATGGGCCACAATGGTGTTGATTTTGGTATACCAATAGGCACTCCAGTTAAATCAGCGGGGAATGGCGTTGTTTATGGTTCTGGTAATACCGATACTGCATGTTATGGGGTTTCTTACGGTAAGTGGGTTCTCATAAAACACGATAATGGTCTTTCAACCTTATATGCGCACCTATCAATGATAAAAGTTTCAACGGGAGACAAGGTACAGTCTGGAGATATTATTGGATATAGTGGCAATACTGGATACTCAACTGGCCCGCATCTGCATTTTACGGTTTACGCTGCTGATGCAGTTCACATCTCGGGGCCGACAGAGTATAAGAGTAAAATTTGCGGGACATATCTAAGAATGCCACTGGCTCCACGAGCAGCGTATCTTAATCCCTTGTCTTATTTATAAAAATTCCGCATAATTTAAGTTACATTAAACTCTATGAATAAAACAAACAACGGCGGATTTTTTAAACTGATTCTAATAATAGTAATCGGGATATTAATTTTAAGTGGTTTAAATCTAAATTTACGCGATATCATAAATTCACCAGCACTAAAAGATAATGTTGCCTATGTCTACGATCTTGTTGTTAAGGATATATGGGAGGGTTATTTAAGAACTCCGGTCATGCTTTTTTGGAATACTACGTTCAAAAACGTGGTTATAGTGCCGTTTGCTGAAAATATGCACCAAATGATCAGTGGGCAGGGAACATCAACATTTTTCAGCCTAGTACCGCAATTTAATATGCCAACGGCAACTACTACTGGTAACTAAAATAATTTAATTAAAATTATTTTCAGAAACAAACTTAGGGGATTGTGTAAAGGATTTTATTTTATATATCAATTTAAATAGATAGTGCGGAAAGTTTAAATCCAATAGCTTAGAGGTTTAGGCAAATTGATTAAGAGAGAGGGCCTCCAGTCTATTGTTTTAATACTACATGTCGTAAAAGGTATATTGTGCGACGTTCGTGAGTATTATATTAGGCCACGAATATGTGGCCTCCCT
>CAYPVT010000022.1:0-12753 GCA_964414265.1 uncultured Candidatus Saccharibacteria bacterium
AAATTGGCGCATATCCTCAATTAAGAGGAGTGCCATATGTATGTGAACTTATGCATGAACAAAAAAGCTGTCCTTTTTAGGACAGCTTTTTTTAGATAGAAAATTTAAAATTATGCAGTTGGTGCTTCTTCCGCAGGAGCTTCAGCAACTACTTCTGCTTCTGCTTCAACTGGAGTTTCTGCTACCACCTCAACTGGTGCTTCAGCCGGATCCTCTTCTACTGCTGGTACTTCAGCTGGAATTTCTTCAGGAGCAGGAGTTGCAACTGGTGCTGGTGCAGGTGTTGCAGGAGCTTCTACTTTAGCTGGTTCATCTTTTTTAATAGGGCTCTTTTTAGGCAAAACATTTATTTTCTTACCAGCAATAATTTTTTTCTCAACTAGGAAATTATGCATTGTGTCTGAAGGCAAAGCTCCGTGTGACATCCAGTGTAAAACGCGATCAGCCTTAACAACGAAGTTCCCGAGCTTAGGTTCATAAGAACCGATGACCTCAACGAAGTTGCCAGTCTTTGGGCTTTCGCGATGATCAACAACAACCACGCGGAAGTGCGGGCTGTTCTTTCGTCCTATTCTTTGTAACCTAATTTTTAACATGCAGGCAATACTAATAGAAATGGCCCGATAGGTCAAGCTTATGTCTATCCGCATACACACTTAAAATACACGCGTAAAATTCTGCTGAATTTTCGCTCTGCTCGGCTCGGCCAGCCTGCGCAAGGTATTTTAAGTGTATATGCGGGAAAATAAAATGCATAAAACACGCATAAAACTTTGCTAAGTTTTTGCTATGCTCGTGCCACACATAAAATTCTGCTGAATTTTTGTGCGGCCCCGACTCGGCTCGTCAGCCTCCGTCTCTCAATTGCTTCACTTGTCGCAATTGAGCAACGCACTGCGCAATGTTTTTAAACACAAAAGCAAGGGCTAGAAAAGAAGAAAATACCATATCCAAGGGATGCCCTTGGATATGTTCTTATCACCCTAACTAACCAATTTTAGCCACTTTTGTGTTATTATTTGAACCCATGAAAAAGCATACAGATAAACACCATAAAGTAGAGCATAAAAAGGCTCCTATAAAAGAACACGCTCAAAAGCACCACGAACACACCGTGGAGGGCACTATCACCGTCAGCTTCAAGGGTATTGGTTTTGTTCGTGTTGAAGGAGAAGAGGAATCTATAGAAGTCTCCGCTAATTCACTAAACACCGCGCTTCATGGCGACCGAGTTAAGGTTTCCGTCCACGGTAAAGGGCGCAACGGACAAACACAGGGTGAAGTTACTGAAATTCTGCTTCGCGCAAAATCTGGCTTTGCCGGCACTGTAGAAAAAGACCGCGATGTCTATTACCTTATTCCACAAGACCAGCGTGTTTATGTTGACCTTGTTATTCCAAAAGACGACTTGGGGGAAGCAAAAGAAGGAGACAAAGTTTTTGTGGCACTCGTAGAATGGACCGACCCAAAGAAAAACCCTGTTGGTAAAGTTCTTCGTGTTTTGGGTAAACCAGGAGAACACGAGGCAGAAATGGTTGCTATCGTTTTGGAATCTGGTTTTGATACTGGCTTTCCAAAAGAAGTTGAAAACGAATCAAAAAAACTTGAAGAAAAAGGTATCACAGAAGATGATTTAAAAGATCGTCGCGATTTTCGCAATGTCACAACATTCACCATCGACCCAGAAGACGCTAAAGATTTTGACGACGCTATATCAATTCAAGATTTAGGTAATCATGTTTATGAAATTGGTGTGCATATCGCCGACGTTTCTCATTATGTTCGCCCAGGAACAGAAATTGATAAAGAAGCAATGAAGCGCACAACTTCTATATATCTCGTTGACCGCACAATTCCAATGCTTCCAGAAGGACTTTCCAATGGATTATGTAGTTTAAATGCAAATGAAGACAAACTAACTTTTAGCGCCGTTTTTAAAATTGATATGCAGGGAAAAATATCCGACCATTGGTTCGGTCGCTCTGTTATAAAATCAAACAAACGCTTCACCTACGAAAACGCCCAAGAAACTATTGACCGTGGCTCTGGCGAGTATTACGAGGAGCTTATAACTTTAAACAAGATTGCTAAAAAACTAAAACAAAAACGTTTTGACGAAGGGGCCATTTCTCTTGAACAAGAAGAAGTGCGTTTTAAGCTAGACGAAACGGGGCGTCCAATTTCTATTTATAAAAAAGTTCGTGGTGATACCCACAAGCTCGTTGAGGAATTTATGCTACTCGCCAACCGCGAGGTTGCCTCATTTGTCGCCAAAAAGCACGAAAACGAAGAAGGTGTTTTCGTTTATCGTATTCACGATGAACCAAACACAGAACGTATCCAAAACCTCGCAATATTTGTTAAAAGCTTAGGTTATGACCTAAAAATGACCGATGGGAAGACAACACCAAGAGACATAAACAATCTCCTAGAAAAACTTGAGGGAACAAGCGTAAAAGACATGATTCAGACCGCTGTTGTCCGTTCAATGGCAAAGGCAATTTACACAACTCAAAACATTGGTCACTTTGGTTTAGGTTTTGAATTCTATACACACTTCACTTCTCCTATTCGTCGTTATCCAGACACGATGGTTCACAGACTTTTGGCACGCTATTTAAACAACGAAAAAGTAGACGAAAAGGAATGGAAGTTCTACGAAAGAATGTCTACTTTTTCATCACAACGAGAAAAAGAAGCTTCTGACGCTGAACGTGGCTCAATCAAATATAAGCAAGTGGAATATATGTCGGAACGCATTGGGCAGGTTTTTGACGGCGTAATTTCTGGAGTTACTGAGTGGGGTTTCTATGTTGAAGAAAAAGAAACAAAGTGTGAAGGAATGGTTCCACTACGAACACTAAACGACGACTTCTATAATTTTGAAGAGAAACGTTACCGCTTGGTTGGAGAAAAAACAAAAAAAATATATTCTCTTGGAGATAAAATAAAATTCAAAGTTGAAAAAACAGACTTTGGAAGAAAAACTATAGATTACGCATTAGTATAAAAGATTCGTTATGCAGAGCCGTGTATGGTGACTCTAGTTTTTTCTATCTTATATCCCCAAAAATTCTTCTATTAAGGCTGTAAGCTCGTTAAACTGCTTCGAGTCAAAATAATTCAACCTCGATCTATTTATAAAATTTATATTCGGTTTGCTAAGTTTTCTAAAATACTTCTCATGAGTATTATTTAAATCAACTTGTCTCTGTAGAAACTCCTCGTTTAACTCAAACTCGCGGCCACCAGCAACAGCAAATTCCCTGATTTTATTTTTATCGGAATATAAGGAAAGAATTAAATCTGGCCATGGCAACAATTCATAATCTATTTTTGCAATATCCTTTAGAATAGCCTTTTCAAAATCATCAGTAATCCATTCGTCGACATAAACATCATTAGTTGCCCAAAACGCATCGAGAATTGCAATTTCTCCGCGTTTTTTAATTTCTAAAGCTTTGAGATAATCCTGAACGCCTTTATTCCTAAACCAAAGGATAAGCTCAAGATTTCTATTACCCGCTTTTATGTCCTCAATAACTCGAGAGGGGAAATCTTTCTCTTCCCCTTCTAAAAAAGCTTGCCCATTAAACTTCTCGGAAAGAAGTTTTACTAGCGTACTTTTGCCAGTTCTGGGTCCTCCTGTAATTACAATAATTTTACCGTTCATATTAATTATGAGGATTATTAAATGGTTCTGAAATTTCTTCTTTCAACAGATCCCCGTTATTTTTATCATTCCAAATTTTGATTTCTACCACATCGGCATTTTTCACCCAGATTTGATCTCTATTTTCAAACGGTATTCCTTTCTGTTGAATTTGTTCCATGTTAATATCGCTCGTAACGCTAACAATGCGCAAAGTTTTTCCTAGATTATACCTACGAACAAACCGCCTTAAAAGTTCAGCAATTTTTTCTGTTCTTGTTGCTATATCTTCAAGATGTTCATACCCCCTTAAACCCATATCGTCGCGAGTGGCTTTATTTTGATACATCTCCCACCAAAACTCTTCAAGATTGGCGTCGCTTTTCCCTTGGTGTTTCAGAATATAGTCAACAAATGTATACCACCCGCCACCTTTAACGTCTACAAGATTCTCATGTTCTTTCGTTTTTACCACGTCAATTCCTTGGTTTCTAAGCTCGTCTTCAACGATTGTTGCCGATTGAGTATGTCTGGTACGAGTACCTGTTATTATCGCGACTATTTCGTTTTCTTTATCAATCATTCCTGACAACTTTTTAGTGGCTTCACGGAGTTCAGCCTCACCCTCTGGTGTGATTATTCCTTCCAATTGTTCTCGTTGCCCCTCAACTGAGTCTTCAATATCCGGCATCTGCTTGAATGTATCTGGATTTTGGCCAATATCGCTGATTTTTTTCTTTAATGCTTCCCCGTAAACAGTTTTCCCGTGTCTAATAAAATCAATCACCAAATCTGGTTTTGGAATCCTTTCTTTGTTTCCTATGGTTTGCTCTTGCGATTCCATCTTTTGATTTTATCAGAAATTATGAGTTTTTAGAAACACAAAAAAATAAAATTCAAAGTTGAAAAAACAGACTTTGGAAGAAAAACTATAGATTACGCATTAGTATAAAAACTCTATTTGGCGGTGAAACCGTCAAGTTGGCTATTTCGCGACAGCGACAGCTTCTTCAAATTTGACTGAGAGTAAACGCGAAGCCGCATCCCCTGCTGTCGTAATCCCATAAAGCACTCCTGCGCGAGACATGGTTTCTCTATTATGAGTGATAACAACCAACTGTGAATGCTTGGCGAGATTCTCCAACATGTCTGCATATTTACGTGAGTTTGCTTCATCCAAAGCGGCGTCAGTTTCATCAAGAACAAGAAATGGTGGAGGATTAACTTGAGATACAGCAAAGATAAGCGCGATTGAAGTTAGAGCTCTTTCCCCTCCAGAGAGCATCTGCAAATCACGAATTTTTTTCTGAGGAAGACTCACTTTAATATCAATACCGTGTTTAATATCTTCGTCTTCAGACAATTCATCATAAAGTTCCTCCCCTGTATCAGGATCAAAACCAATGCTTTTTTGTTTTCTTTTTTCCTCAACAATTAAAAGGGTGGCTGCTCCTCCGCCAAACATTAATTTAAAGAATTCATCAAATTGTTTATTTATCTTCTCAATACCTTCCGAGAATTGATTGTTTAATTTCTCTCGGAGGTTTGCGATAAGCGCCTCGATATCTTCTGCGCTTCTTTTTAGGTCACCAATCTCGCGTTCAAGAAAAGTGTCCCTCTCAGACACTTCCTGATATTCCCTCATCAGCTCTGCTCCACCGGCAGCACCCATGTCTTCAAGACGAATCTTTGTTCTTTCCAATTTCTTTCGGCGGTCTTCCTGTATTTCTCGTGGCTCTGACAACAAAGATGATCCATCAAGCTCAAATGTTTGATACCTCATCGCATCGTTACCAATCAAAACTTTTGCCTCTTCAATTTCCGTCTTCATCATTTCTTCGTCACGCAAAACAGAATGTTCATTTGAAGAAAGTATGTCCAATTTAGAAACACACTCACTTCTGTGGGCAGATAATTCATATAATTTTCGTTCGTGTTCATGCGACAAATCTTTGTCTTTTTCAAGCTCACTCTTCGCCTTCATGTATTCAAGATTAAGGGAATTTTCTTCGCCCTCTTTTTGGCGAATATCTTCTTCAATTACTTCTCGTTCATTTTGTAGTCGAACGAAATCTTCTTCAGAAAAAACAGCTCTTTGTGGGACGTTCTCGTGAAGTAGCGCCAAAAAATCGCTAGTCAATTGTTTTAGCGCAACAAAAATAGATTTTGTCGCCAAAATGTCATCAGCTGTTTCGCCCTCTGTTATCAAGGTGTTAATTTTTTCTGTAAACGAACGCACCCTTGATACGGGAATCTGAGCCCCTTCTTCTTCTTTAGCAGACGCCTCAATTTCCTTTTTCCTTTCTTCCTCAATTTCTATTCTCCCTTCAAGTCTCCCAAGCTTCCTCGACAACTCGTCTTTATCACGACGAATAGCTCGAAGTCCTTCTTCAAACCTGCGTAAACTAGAAAGCGTCTCTTGATTTCTTTCTCTAGAAGCGAGGGAATCTTTAATACTCCCAATCATCTTTTCAACGTCGCGAAGAGCATTGGCCAAAGCGCTTTTTTCTTTTCCTATTTTTTCCTTTTCGCGCGTAACATAAAATTCTTCGCGTTTTAAATATTCCGCGTAAAGACTCGAGAGCTCAACGCGAAGCTCTTCCGCTTTTTCAACCTTCTCAACTTGTTTCTTTAAAAATTTTATATGTGGAGCGATTTCGCGACGAAGTGATTCGGCCTTTTCCGTATTTTCACGAGTGCGTTCTAATTTTTTTTCACCATCACTTATTTTCCACTGATATATTTTCAAACCAAGAGCTTCTTCTATCATCGTGCGACGCTCGATAATGTTTGCATTCAAAATCCTATCTGCTTCACCCTGTGAAATAATATGATGCCCCGATGCCCCAATATTTACTGAAGCCAAAAGTTCAATAACATCTCGGAGTCGCACTTGCGAGCCGTTTATTAAATATTTATTTGTCCCATCGCGATACACCTCACGGGTAATTGTAATTTCATCAAAATTTAAATTTATATCTCCAGATAACTCACCTTCAAGAGAAAACATTCTCTTTGAGTTATCAAAGGTAATGGAGACATGGGCTCGATTCATTGCTGGTATTGCCTTTGAGCCATTAAAAATCATATCCTCCCCCTTTTTGCCTCGGAGAGATTTAAGAGATTGTTCCCCTAAAACAAAACGAATTGATTCTGCAATATTTGATTTACCAGAACCATTAGGCCCGACGATTGATGTGATTGGGGCGGAAAATTCAAGCTCGCTTTTTTTAGCGAACGATTTAAAACCGGAAAGCTCAAGAGATTTCAGCATTATAGTTGTTTCGTATTATACAATATTTAATATTTTGTATGAAGGTTTACAAAAAAAAGAAGCCCTGCGGATGCAGGGCTTCGTGACTTCTGAAAAGGCGAATTACTGGAACTTCGGAATCCGTTCTCCGACGACAATTGCGCCGTCGAGCGGTTCCGGCGTCGGGAAATGATGCACGTTCTTCATTCCCTTCGGGATGATTGGCTCTTTCCCCTGAACGACGCGCCATTCATGCGTCGGGAAGCGCCCGACCTTGGTCTCATACGGAAGGACATGAAAATCGATGTAGAGGTATTCCCTGCCATCGTCATAGCGCTTCACCCAGACCCATGCGTGGCAAATCGCCTTAGCTCCGGCAAACGAACTGGGGTCTTCGTCGGGGTGATAGATGTGGATATTCACCACACCACCCTTTACTGGCCGACAAAAACGAAGATAGTCGCTTCCCCCGTTTGTGCCGACCTTGTACTCCGCCGTATCCGGAATCTTCACCGAAAACAGTGTCTTGCCGTCAACCCACAACAGTTCGCGGAAGACGACACCGTCGGCCGAAACAGCCTTCTTCACCGGCGCTGGTGCAGGTGCCACAACCGCTTTGGCTTGGTCGACTTTTTGCGCCACCTTCACCCTTTCGTTCTTTATTTTTTTGATCTCTTCGACTCTTCGAGCCCTTGCCGTCGAAGCCACTTTCGGGAAAAACACTCCGAGTTGCCCGGCCATATCCATATGTTCGCTCACGATGTTTCCTCCTTAGGAAATACAACGATCAATAATGCTTTGCAGATTAAAGCATTTTTATACTAATTTGTCAAACAAAAAATTATTTTAGCCAGCCTTTCTTCTTTAAAGCACCTTCCGCCGCTTTTTGTTCAGCCTCTTGTTTTGATTTACCAGAACCATCAACAATCAAATCTTTAGAAAGAAAAACCCCAACAGTAAAACGTTTGTCATGATCTGGACCAGATTCAGACAATACTCTATAAACCGGAGTAATACCAAAATGTTCTTGCGCCTTTTCTTGAAAAACACTTTTAGCGTCGCGCCACGAACCCTTCTCCAAAATCTCCTTCATTTCTGGAAACAAAAATTCTTCAACAAAATCGTTTGATTTTTCATAACCCTGGTCAAGATAAAGCGCGCCTAAAAATGATTCAAAGGTATTCGCCAGGATATCTTGTCTTGCCTTACCGGTATCTTTTGACTCCCCTTTTGAAAGAAGTAGAAATTCGTTCATTCCAAGTTTTTCCGAAACCATAGAAAGGGTTACCGCATTCACAAGCGCTGCACGATACGAAGTTAAGTCTCCTTCGTTTTTATCTGGATAATTTTTATACAAGTAATTTGTAGTAATAAGCTCAAGCACAGCATCACCTAAAAACTCCAAGCGTTCATTGTGATGAATTCCAACCTTTGGGTTTTCATTTAAGTACGAACGATGAATAAACGCCTGCTTAAGCAGGTTTTTATCTTTAAAGTTAACATTTACCTTTTTTTCAAACTTTGAGAAATCAATCATGTTTCTTGAGAACACGAATCATGGAACACGTAACAAAATAATTGTTCAAAATTCCATAACTACGTTCGAATTACTTTCTAATATTCAAACACTAAAACTATCTTTATTTCTTCAAAAGAATGCCTATTGCCTTTGTGATAATTGGCACAATATCATCATAAAGATTTAAAGAAGGAACTTCTGTCACAGGGAACCACCTTGAATCATCAAGCCCGCCAGCCTTCTCTGTTGTGAGGGTAACAACTGGTGATTCGGCAAGATAATAACAAACCTGCTTCCTTAGCCTACCTTTTTCTGGGTCAGTTGCAAGATACTCGTTATCTCCAATTTTTTCTTTAACTGTAACTGGAATTCCAAGCTCTTCTTTAGTTTTTCGATTAACCGCTTCCTCGTCGGTCTCACCTTCTTGTAAATGGCCCTTGGCAAGCGTCCAATGTCCAAAAATATCGTGAACAAAGGCAAGTTGTAAGATACCGTTTCCCCAGCCAAAAACAATCGCGCCAATTAGTTTATCAACTGGAAGTTTTTCTATGTCTTCTGGGTCTTTACTGTGTTTACTTTTACTCGTCTCATCTTTCCCTGGCTCACCCAATTCTTTATAGACGGCCCCCAAGACCCCGTTAACAAATTTTCCGCTGTTGTCGCCACCGAAAGATTTTGCTAATTCAATCGCCTCATTAATCGCAACCTTGGGCGGCACCTCCAATCTGTCGGCAAAAAGAAGCTCAAAGAGCCCGAGACGTAAAATATTTCTATCAACTGCTGCAATACGATCAATCGGCCAAGCTGGTGCCGCTTTTTCTATAATATCATCTAGTGTTTTTGTGCGAGAGGCAATGTTAACGGAAAGTGTGCGCATGAATTCGGCATCACTTCCACCTGGAGCAAATTCTTCAATATTTCGTTTTAAAGTATCTTCTAGAGTATTTTCCGGCTGGCCATTAAAATCCCACTCAAAGAGGGTTTGGAGAACTATTGACCGTGAAAGGTGCCTATTAGCCATACCGTAATGGTACGAGATGAGAAAACGTTATTTTGCCGCCGAAGCTTTCTTAGCCTTCTTTTCTTTTTTCGCTATCTTTTTGTTTACATCAAGAACTTGGCGACCACGGTAAGTACCGCAGTTCGGGCAAGCCCGATGCGTAAGGTGCGGTGCCGCACATTTCTCGCACTTAGATAACGAACCCCCCACTAATGCGTGGTGGGAACGGCGATTGCGGGTGTGAGCCCGCGTGTGTCTCATTCGTACAACCATAACTTGCGTAGTATTACAAAAACGCCGTAAAAAGTAAAGCGGGCTGAAATTAATCAGCCCGCTTGAGTTTATAGTAGCTGGGAAGCAACTAGTCACGATTCGACACGTGTTCCCGCACCATCAGAAGAACTGAAGCAAGACAAAGCCCTGTGATGAACAAACCATAGAGCGTTCCTGGCCAAAGGAAAAATGGCACAACTGCACCCACAATCGCCACAACAAGACGAGATTTCATTTGTACGCCTCCACAGTTATGATTGTTTGTGGCCCGAGCTATCGCATGCCATCAAAACGATTGCGACAAGGAACATCCCAGACAGAAGCACCCCCAGAAACACACTTGGGGGAAGAAAAGCTGAACCAACCGCAGTGGCCATTATCGCCACAACTTTTATCGCCCTCATCGGAATCTCCAGAAAATTGAAACAATGGATTACTAGAACAATTTTTACAACTATTTAATGTTCTTGTCAAACAAAAACTTTCATCTTTATATATTTTTCAAAAAACTTCGGCGATGAATTTTGGTAATGCCATATTTTTTAATTGCCGAGTAATGAGCTTTTGTGCCGTATCCCCTGTGCCTCTCAAAACCATATTGTGAAAATTTTTTAGCAAATCTCACCATTAATCGGTCGCGAGTCACCTTAGCAACAACCGAAGCGATAGAAATAATCTGCACCAAATCATCTCCATGGATTACTGTGTTTTGGTTTTTGTATTCTTTGGGCGCCTTCAATCCCCCATCAAGAAAAATCTCCGCCCGCTCTGGTTTAATTTTAAGATTTGAAAGTGATTTATTGAGCGAACTTTGTATGGAAAAAACTATTCCCTTTTTATCAATAACCGCAGGGGCGGTAAAAGAAACAGAAAATTTTATATCGCCACGCATTTGCGCCAATTTTATTTTCTTAAACCACTCTTCTCTTTTTTTCTCTGAAAGTTTCTTTGAATCCCGTATTCCTTTGAACTCTTTTTTTAACCGAGAATTATATACAGCCGAATCAATAGCCACCGCGCCGACAGCCACAGGCCCCGCCAACGGCCCCCGCCCTACTTCGTCGATACCAACAATAAATTTTTGTTTTTTAGCCCCATAATTCTTCATATCCACATAATATCAGAGTATTAACTTGCCTCTGCTATAATGGGCAAACTTAATGACATGGAGAAAAATTTTGTTCACCTTCACACCCACTCACACTATTCCCTCTTAGACGGACTCACTAAAGTCGACGCAATGGTAAAGCGCGCACAAGAACTCAAAATGCCGGCGCTTGCTCTCACCGACCACGGCAATATGTATGGAGCAATTGAATTCTATAAACTATGTAAAAGTCACGGCATAAAACCTATTATCGGTGTTGAAGCATATATCGCCGAGCGAACACTTTTCGATAAAGAACCTGGTATTGATGCCAAGCGTTATCACCTCACTCTTCTCGCCAAAAACGAAAAAGGGTACAAAAATCTTTTAAAACTCGTTAGTCGCGCAAACCTCGAAGGCTATTATTACAAACCGAGAATGGACAAGGAGCTTCTTCGTGAACACAGCGAGGGAATTATTTGTCTCTCTGGATGTTTTGGTGGTGAACTTTCTCGCGCCCTCTCCGCGCGTAACGATGAAAAAGCGCGCGCAATAATCGCCGAGTATCAAGATATTTTTGGTAAAGAAAATTATTTTTTAGAGGTGATGGCGCACGTAAAAATGGACGGCGCCAAAGAAGTTCGTGATAAAATCGTCGCGCTTGGACGAGAATTAAATATTCCTCTTGTCGCCACACACGACTCACACTATTTAGATGAAGACGACCACAAGGCGCACGATACACTTCTTGCGGTACAAACAGGATCTGATACCACTGATGCCAATCGTCTCACGTTCGGAGACGACAACTTTTCTCTAATAGATGCTAAAAAAGCATACGAGCTATTTAAAGATATCCCCGACGCTGTTGAAAATACCGTGCGTATCGCTGAGATGTGCGACATAGAAATTGAGCTCGGAAAATGGGTTTTCCCAGATATAAAACTACCAGAAAGAAGCACAAGCTATGACGAGGAATTAAAAACCTTAACCTACGAAGGTCTTATTAGACGTGAGCTTGAAAAAACACCAGAAGTTGAAGAGCGCATAGAATACGAATTAAAAATTATTAAAGATAAGGGATATGCGCCGTATTTCTTGGTTGTGGCCGACCTTCTTCGTTTTGCCGCTGAAAATAAAATCTTCACAAATATTAGAGGTTCTGTCGCGGGGTCTATTGTCACGTATCTAACAGGAATTACTAAGGTTAATCCACTTGAGTACAAACTTCCCTTCGAGCGTTTTCTAAATCCAGAACGCCCCTCGGCGCCCGATATTGATATGGATTTCGCCGACAACCGTCGCGATGAAATGATTGAGTATGTAAAGCAAAAATACGGCGCCGACAAAGTTGCGCAAATTGGAACATTCGGAACCATGATGGCGCGCGGAGCCGTGCGTGATGTTGCAAGGGCGCTTGGACATCCATACGCAACTGGTGACCGTCTTTCTAAATTAATTCCAATGGGATCCCAAGGCTTTCCGATGACAATAGAAAATGCGCTTAAGATGACCCCAGAACTTAAGACTATTTATAAAAACGAAAAAGATGCAAAAGAAATAATAGATTTGGCAAAAAAACTCGAAGGATGCGTCAGACACGTTTCAGTGCACGCTGCGGGAGTTGTTATTTCACCTACCCCACTTACTGATTTCACTCCACTACAGTTTGACCCTAAGGGTGGAAAAGTTATTACTCAATACGATATGTATGTTGTGGAAGATGTTGGTCTTTTAAAGTTTGATTTTCTTGGAATCAGAAATCTTTCAATTTTAGGGAGAGCTGTCGACTTGGTGAAAAAACTTTACGATGAAGATGTTGATATTGAACGAATTCCCCTTGACGACAAAATAACGTTTGAACTTTTAGCGCGCGGAGAAACCGAAGGGTTGTTTCAATTAAACGGCGATGGAATGACTCGCTACTTAAAAGAACTAAAACCAACCACCATCCACGACATCAACGCTA
>CAYPVT010000023.1:0-12734 GCA_964414265.1 uncultured Candidatus Saccharibacteria bacterium
TATGATGAAGGGATTAAACAGAGAGGAGTGCCATATGTGGTGGACGCATACAAAAATTTGACATTAAATATTAGTCGTGTAGTATAGCTCAGTCGATCTTTGGTCGATTTCATTTGTTCCCAGATGGGCGCAAGTGGATGTACATTCCGTTTCTATTTCTCGTCAATTTTCTTTTCTGGAGGTATTACCCAATGAATTCGAAAACCACCACCGGCCACGGCCAAAAAGGTATGGGCACCGTCGCACATTCGAAGCTCGCTGTCACATTCGCCAACGGCGCCGCCGGCTTCTCCGATAGCTCGGTCCTCAAGCCCGACGGCTGGAAGAAGCATTCCGGCAAGGCTCCGGTTTCCGGCACGATGGTTCACACACTGAAGAGCCAGGAGGTCGAAGGCACCGACTCGCTCGCCATTTGCCGTGAAGGCGACGAATTCAACGGCCAGATGATCTCCGCCACGCTGGCCGAGCTCGAGGTCCTGATGGAAGATCTCGGCTACGAGGTCAAGCTCAAGGGCAAGGCCTGACGAAGAACGAAACAACCCGCCGGTAGAAATATCGACACCCCAAGAGACGCCCCAGGGCGTCTTTTTTTTGCTTCAAATTTAAAACAGAAAGGAGTTTGGTATATAATGCGTGTATATGAACCAAATACTTAAACAAATTTTAGTTCTTGTTGCGGTAATTATTATTTTATTATTAGGGATGAAGTTTTTACCACCACCAAGCAACTCCAATATAAAAAATAGCGATGTTCCAAGGACACAACCTGCTTCAAGTTATCTTGACGCAACTTATATTATTGAAGGAAAAGAAGTTAAATTAACAAATGGTGTGTCAGAGGTTGAAGTTGTTCCAGGTTCGGCTTCAAAAATAGTTACCCGTTTTTTTGGTAATGAAGTTAAGCATGATCTTAACGATGATGGACGAGAGGATATAGCTTTTCTTTTAACTCAAGAGACCGGTGGTAGCGGTACATTTTTTTACATTGTCGCAGCTCTAAATACTCCTGATGGATATATCGGTTCATATGCTGTTTTGTTGGGCGATCGAATAGCTCCACAGACGACTCACATGGAAGAAGAAAGAATAGACGGAGGAACTAGTAGACAAAATGTTATCGTTGTTAATTACGCAGTTCGTTTTCCTGGGGAACCAATGACTGCGCGACCATCTTTAGGGAAAAGTATTTGGTTGAAGCTTGACCCGAAGACAATGCAATTTGGAGAGGTTGCCCAAAACTTTGAAGGCGAAGCAGATCCATCTCGCATGACACTTAGTATGAAGAAGTGGGTGTGGGTTTCAACTTCCTACAATAACGATAAAAAAGTATTACCTAAAAAAGAGGGCACTTTTACTTTGAGTTTAAAAAAGGACGGTAGTTTTTCGGCAACAACAGACTGTAATGGCATTGGTGGAAATTACGAAGTTAGTGGAAAACAAATCACATTTAGCAAAATGATATTGACCATGATGTATTGCGATGGATCTCAAGAAAGTGAATTTTTGGGAATGTTGAGTGGAACACAAAATTATCATTTCACTTCCAAAGGAGAATTAGTTTTTGGATTAAAGTTTGACAGTGGTTCGTTTATCTTTCGATAGTAGGACCAGCCTTATCTAATAAATTGACAGAGCGCTAATTTGAGGTAGTTTATGTTTAGTTGTTATTGTCCTGCGACATTCTGTCGCGCTGGCAACCTTTTAGAGGGAGAACGGCAATGAATAAGCTCGGCAAGGAAGAAATACTTTCCCGCGCCCGAACCCACTTTTTCAAGGCAATGCTTGAAGGGTGGCCGGCCGGGAAAAAGGGTACGCCAGTTAACGGGCGCCCGGGGTTCGAGGAGGTTGTCTACAACAAGGAGGGGTTTCGTGTTGTCGATGAATACGGAGTTTCTTCTTCCGGGAAATCGACGGGAAGCACAAAAATCTGGCTACACGGAGACCCGATTTGGGCCATGGGCTACGAGGGGCTTTACCTCAAGGAAGATACCCTGTTTTTGAGAAGGGCCCTCCTTAGCGCCTATTCCAACAGCTGTTTCTCTGGCGGGCGTGGCCCGAGAAGCCATGCTCATGGAAAAATGGGCGACGAAGGGGCAAAGATTTACCTCAACGCGGTTGAAGAGCACGGCTGTTTCGAAGTTTTTCGGGGGCGTGAGGAAATCAGGGATAACGTCGGCGAGCGGGGATATCACCGCTACTGGGGGATGTCTCTACTCTGATTCGGCTCCAAGTTTTGAAGTGCCGACGCGCTCCGGGTTAACCCCCCCGGAGCGCTTTTGTTTTAGATAATTTAAATAGTGGGGTATTATTCATATATGGATAACTTTTCTTTTTATCAGGAATTAATTAGGCCAACATGGGCGCCACCCGCATGGATTTTTGGACCAGTGTGGACAGTTTTATATGCGATTATGGCGGTTTCCTTCGGGAAGGTGTTTTACCGAGCGTTCATCACCAAGGAATTACCCTCAATCATTGCTTTGCCGTTCGTGCTCAATTTGATTTTTAATTTTTCGTTTACTTGGATTCAGTTTGGTTTAAAAAATAATGTGCTTGCGTCGGTAGATATTATTTTAGTACTCGCAACGCTTATCTGGGCGATGTTTTCTATTTGGCCAAAAGCTCGATGGATTGCTTTAATAAATATTCCATATCTTCTCTGGGTTTCTTTTGCGACGGTTCTTCAATTAACCGTAACGTTTTTAAATAAATAAATAAATAAATTGTGAATATTATGATAATAATAATTTTGATTATAGTGATAGGGGTTATAGCTTTTATTTTAATTGGCGATAAAAGATGATAACAATACGTACACCAGAAAGTCCGGATAATAAATCAATAAAAGAGCTTCGTAATGAACTTAAAGATTTAAATAATACGTTCAAGAAAGCAATATCATCCAATGAGAGAGTTTCGCTGGTTGTTATTTATTTTGCTTTTATTCAGATGATGATTATGTTGTTTCAGGTTTTTATTAGTATCAAAGAAACAGATGGGTGGCTAATTGGTATAATTATTATTATTCTTTTGGGTGTTGTAATTATTTATCTTTTTCGAGAGATGAACAAAGAAAATACAAAATGAACGACGAAATTGAATTAGGTTTATACGAACATTACAAGGGTGGTTCATATGAAGTTATTGGGGTAGCAAATCACAGCGAAACACCTGAAAAGATGGTTGTGTATAAACATTTAGATGATGATGGCGGTTTGTGGGTGCGCCCACTTTCAATGTTTAAGGAGTTTGTAGAAAAAGACGGCGAAAAAATACCAAGATTTAAAAAAGTTAATTAAAAAATACATCACTTATTATGACAACTTATATGAGAAACAGCATAATCGGAATTATCGTTTTAGTTTTTATTGCTATTGCTGGGGTTGTTTATCTTGCTCCAAATAAAAATAAAATCTCGGTAAGTAGTTTTGAGGAGTGCGCTTCTCTGGGAAATCCGATTATGGAAAGTTATCCGCGCCAATGTAGATACGACGGGCAAACTTTTTCTGAAAATATTGGGAATGAATTAGATAAAACAAATTTAATCGTTGTTGATACACCTCGTCCAAATCAAACTATCAGTAGCCCCTTGGTGATTAAAGGAAAGGCAAGGGGTAGTTGGTTTTTTGAGGCTAGTTTTCCTGTGATTTTAACTAATTGGGATGGACTTATAATCGCAAGTGGAGTTGCGAATGCAGGAGAAGGCTGGATGACAGCAGAGTTTGTTCCATTTACAGCTGAGCTTCAGTTTAAAAATCCAGATTATAAAAATAACGGCACCCTAATCTTAAAAAAAGATAATCCGTCAGGATTGCCAGAAAATGATGATGCGCTTGAAATCCCAATATTATTTGAAAAAATAAATAACCCCGCCGGTATTTTGCCATTTAAGTCTGGTGTGAGTGGAAAAGTTTTACTCGGACCAATTTGTCCGGTTGTTCAAAATCCAGCTGATTCAAAGTGTGATGATAAACCATATCAAACGACAGTTTCTATCCGTCGTCTTGATTCAAGTTCTATTTTTGCCTCACTAAAATCAGACGAGAACGGTATTTTTAAATTTTCACTTCCACCAGGGTCATATGTTGTTATCGCAGAAGGTGGTGAAAAGTTACCACGTTGCACAGAAGCGAGCGTGATTGTTCTCCCAGATGAATACAAAACAGTCGTAATTTCTTGCGATACCGGCATCCGTTAAAGTAGACAGCACCTGTCGGTGGAAACATGATAGACTTTAGTTAAATGAAGAGAAATATTGCAATTGTTATTGTTCTTACCACTCTTGTTGCTGTTTTCGCTGTGCTAACTTTATTTCAAACAGATTTTAGTAAAGTAGAAGGCGCAGTTAGCTCTTATATTATTGAGAACGAAGTAATCGGGGTGGTCGTTTTTATTTTCTTCGCGGCTTTCTCTGCGGTGCTTTCACCTCTTTCTAGTATCCCCGCAGTTCCGTTTGCAGTTTTAGCTTGGGGCGAAACATTAACATTTATTTTTCTTATTGTTGGCTGGATTATCGGTGCTCTCATTTCTTACGCAGTTGGGAAATATGGTTTACACGTTCTTTTTAGGCGCATTCTTCCGCTTAAAAAAATGGAGATATATCAGAAAAAATTTTCCGAACATTCCGAATTTATTTTAGTGGTACTTTTTCGCTTAGCCCTACCGTCTGAAGTGACTGGTCTTGTTTTGGGAAGCTTACGCTATAATTTTACTAAATATCTTGCAGCAACAATTATTTCTGAAATACCATTTGCCCTTGTTGTGGTGTATTCAAGTGGCGCTCTTATCTTCAGTGATTTTTTGGGACTCTTTTTGTGGATTGCCATAGGAGTTACTTGTTTTTTTGCCACCGCGGCAATTTTTAGAAAAAAAATTCACGAGAGTTCTAACTAGGCCTATAAAGAAAGGCTATTTTGAGGAGGAGGGTATTTGGGCTCCATAATGATATATAATATCTGTATGAAGAAAGTCGCTATTTTTGATATAGACGGAACAATTTTTCGCTCTAGTCTTTTAATTGAACTTATGGAGGTTCTAATTGAGCGGGGGAATATAGATGAGTCGGTACGTAAAGAGTATGAAAGAGAGCACAAACATTGGCTTGTGCGTAAAGGAGATTACGGTTCGTATATTGGTGCGGTGGTTAAATCGTTTGAAGAACACATTAAAGGGGTTTATTACGCTGATTTCGCTGAAGCATCGGAGACTGTGATAGAGAGATACCAAAATCACACTTATCGTTATACTCGCGATTTAATCGCTAAACTAAAAAAAGAAAAATATTTTCTTTTGGCAATTACCCACTCACCGAAAGGAATCGCCGAAAAGTTTTGTAAGGGATTAGGTTTTGATAAGGTTTACGGTCGGCTTTTAGAAATAGGCCCAACTGATAGGTTTACAGGAAAATCAATTGATGAGCACTTAATTATGAACAAGGCCAATATCGTGAAGCGCGCAGTAGAAAAAGAAAACTTAACACTTGATGGGTCAATCGGTGTTGGTGACACAGAGAGCGATATTCCACTTTTGGATAGCGTGGTAACGCCTATTTGCTTCAACCCCAATATGAAATTATATAAACACGCAAAGCGTAATGGGTGGAAGATAGTTGTTGAGCGTAAGGACGTTATTTATGAGATAAATTAGGAACAAAATATTGTGGATATTATTTTGTTTTTGATATAATCATATCATTAGAAACTAAAAACAAATTTTATGGCAAAAGGAAACGATCGCCCACGTAAGGAAAAAAAGAAACCAAAGAAGAATAAGTAGTAACAATAGGACCAAAAAATCCGCCATTATGTGACGGATTTTTTAATTCTTGATTTTTTATGGCTTTCATGTTATACATACAGGCAAGCACAGGAGCAGAGTCGAGTTTCGTAGTAGCAATTTAAGCAGCAATAAATATAGAAATCAATATGCAAGGAACAATCAAGACTATCACGGATAGAGGATTTGGATTCATTTCTCGCGAAGGCGAGGCAAAGGATCTTTTCTTTCATTCGAAAGAATTGAATGGTGTCACATTTGACGAACTAAAAGTTGGCGATGTCGTTAGCTTTGAAGTTGTTGACGGTGAAAAAGGACCATCAGCTACAAACGTATCACGCGCATAGGCGTCCGTTTGGAAGAAGGCACCTCGATCACTCGGGGTGCTTTTCTTTTTAGGGTGTAATAATTTTTATGTGGTAGAGTAATATTTTATGGCAAAAGCAGACAGTATAATTTCATTTGAAAAAGTATCTTTTGAGTACGGGCCGAACAAGCCTATTTTAGACACGACAGATTTCGTCATTCGTCGTGGAACGAAGATTACTTTAATGGGACAAAACGGCGCAGGAAAAAGCACCATTTTTGGTCTTATTACAAAAGCGCTTACACCAGAAAGTGGAAAAATAAATATCGTTAATAATTTATCAATTGCATTATCTCGACAGGTTATTCCAAGAGAGGATTTAGATCTTACCGTGCGCGCTTTTTTTGAAAAATGTTTTACCAGCAAGGTTTATGATATTGATCCTCGAATTGATGAAGTTTTAGAAGTAGTTAATTTAAAAGGTCACGAAAAATTACACGAAAGAATAGTGAGGTCCTTTTCTGGCGGACAACAAGCAAGATTACTTCTTGCGGGGGCTTTAATTCAAAACCCCGACCTACTTTTGCTTGATGAACCAACCAACAATTTAGACACAGCAGGAATTGAGCACCTTACAAAGTTTCTTATTGATTACAAAAAGACAGTTATCGTTATTTCTCACGATGCTGATTTTCTAAATTCATTTTCACACGGTGTTTTATATCTTGATTTGTATACACGAAAGGTTGAACAATACGCTGGTAATTATTTTGATGTGGTTAAAGAAATTTCAGCACGTATTGAAAAAGAAAATAGAAAGAACGCCCAGCTCGCGAAAGAAATTCAAGAGAATAAAGACAAGTCCAACTTTTTCGCCCACAAGGGAGGGCAGATGCGTCTCGTTGCTAAAAAAATGAGAGAGAGAGCAGAAGCGCTTGAAGAAGAGATGGTTGATGTTCGTAAGGAAGACAAGACGATACGTTCATTTATTATTCCTGCTCAAGACGGAGTTGTTGGAGAGGTTTTGAATATAACTTCGTTTTCGGTAATTGGTAAAAATCACAAGCCGGCTGAAAGAAAGGCAAAGCTTTCTCTAAAACGCGGACAGCACCTACTACTTAAGGGACCAAATGGAATTGGAAAAAGCACACTACTTGAAGCGTTGGCTGGTGGAAAAGCTAAGGGCGCCGTTATCGCAAAAGGGGTGAAGGTTGGTTATTACCGTCAAGATTTTTCAACACTTAATTTTAACGATACAGTTTTTGATTCTTTGATGGAGGTGATGGACACGAAAGACGAAGATAAGATGAGAAGTGTCGCAGCTGGGTTTCTTTTAAGTGGCGAAATTGTGCGTACAAAAATAGGGAGTTTGTCTGAAGGACAGAAAGGACTCGTCGCTTTTGCGCGACTGGTTCTTGAGAGACCAGGACTTCTTATTTTAGATGAACCAACAAATCATATAAATTTCCGACACATTCCAATTATTGCGCAGGCTCTAGACAAATATCTTGGAGCGATGATTATCGTTTCTCACGTGCCAGAGTTTGTGGAACAAATTCGTATTGATGAAACCTTGGATTTGGAAAAATAATAATTTTATCTTTTGGTATTTTGTAAAAAAATAAAATGAATATCAAAAATAAAAAAATAATTGATGTTGTTGTAATCGGGGGAGGGCCTGCTGGAATGATAGCTGCGGGGCGTGCGGCCGAACTTGGGCGTTCGGTTGTTCTTCTTGAAAAAAATCCAACGCTCGGCAAAAAACTTTTAATTACTGGTGGCGGGAGGTGTAACGTTACAAACAACAAGAAAGATGTTCGTAGTATGCTTTCTAAATATAAAGGGAGCGATAAATTTCTTTTCTCGGCCTTTACTCGGTTTGGGGTGAAGGAGACTTTGGAATTCTTCAATAAACGAGGAATGGAGACTAAAGAGGAAAACGAAGGTAGGATTTTCCCAGCTTCAAATAAAGCTCAATCCGTCTGTGATGTTTTAGTAAAATATATGAAAGAGGGTAAGGTGAGAGTGCAGACAGACGCAGATGTTTCTGGGGTATCTTTGGATAAAAAAACGAAAGATTTTTGTATTAAGTTGAAAGATGGGCAAGAAATAATTGCGAAAAAATGTATCTTGGCGACGGGTGGAACGTCGCACCCAGAAACGGGTTCAACCGGAGAAGGTTTCTCTTGGCTTAAAAAGTTGGGGCATAAAACATCGGGAAGTAATGTGGCGCTTGTGCCCGTTCGGCTCAAAGATTTTTGGACGAAAGAATTAAGTGGGATAACTTTGTCGGATGTTAAACTTACTGTATTTCAAAACGGCGAAAAACGCGGAGTAGAAAAAGGGAAGTTGTTGTTTACTCACTTCGGCATTAGTGGCCCAACGGTTTTGAACATGAGCAAGGATATAGGTGAATATGTTCAGTATGGTGAAGTTCGGGTTGATGTTGATTTATTTTCAAAATTGGACCACAAGGAGTTAAAGAAAAAACTCCAAGATATCTTGGTAAAAGAGAGTAATAAAAAATTAAAAAATACTATTGATAAACTAGTTCAATCGGCACTCGGAAAAGCTATACTAGAAATCGCAAAAATAGACGGCGAAACTTTTAACCACAGCGTGAGTAGTGAAGATAGAATTAAATTGGTAGCAATAATGAAAGCTCTTCCACTTAATGTTAAAGGGTTACTTGGCGCCGATAAAGCAATTGTTACGTCTGGCGGAGTTTCTTTGGAAGAAGTTGATTTTAAAACAATGCAATCGCGAATAGTGCCAAATCTCTACTTAGTTGGAGATGTTTTAAATATTGATAGGCCCTCTGGTGGATATAGTCTTCAGATTTGTTGGACTAGTGGATATGTCGCAGGAAGTAATTGTTAAAATTTTTTATTGGAACTAGATATATTTATAAGATAGAATATTAATCATGAACGAACAACTTCCTACACAATTTGAGAAAAAAGTGACCTCGAAGAGGCCGCTTATGATGCCAGATTAAGAAAAGGTGTTGTTTTACCGAAAGAGGGAACTCTAGCTTATGAAGCTTTGGAAAAAACTTGTAATGAATATTCCGCTATTGTTGCTCGAGAGATGGTTGCGCATAGTCCTAAATTTTTTGAGGAAAGTGGAAAAACAAGAAGAGCTCTGTATCAAACTTTATGGCACGTCTTGGCAGGAAACCTCCCGAGACGATACTGACGCTGCTAGACGTTTTGCCCACTATGTTGCTGGGCGTCCTTCGTTTGCAGAGGACTTAAACGACGGCGGGCACTGATTAGCACTCCACCTTTTCACCGACGTACTGGAATTTCTTCCCCTCGACCGTGACAACGGTCTTGTAGGTTCCGTCACCTTGGTCGACGTTGAACTGACAGGTATCGTACTTCGCCGAGCACAAAAGGAAACGCAGTTCCTCAAGTTCAATCCAGTAGCTTTTCTTGCTTCCGCTTTCGTTGACGCGATTGCGGAGCTTTTCAAGCAGTTTTTCCAACTTTTTCTTGCCACCCTGCGTCGTTGCCATTTGCCTGCCTCCTCGAAAAAGATCACGATAAGTAACTTTGTGAAGGATATAACACATATCAAATATTGTTAATACACGTAAAGTTTGTAAGACTTTAGTGGAAAAGCGAGATTAATTAAGATAAAATTAGTAGATGTCATATATAACTAATATCCTCAAACAAACAAAAGAAAATACAAATTTTCGAAAAGTTCTTTTTACTGGAGGGAAAAGTCAGCTCGTGGTTATGGATATTCCCGTGGGTGGTGAAATTGGCGAAGAAAAACACGACCACGTGGAACAGACTTTATTTTTTATGAGCGGTGCTGGGAAGGCGGTTTTAAATGGAGAAGAAAGTGTGGTTACCGCTGGGGATGTTGTTGTTGTTACTCCAGGAACAACTCATAATTTTCTAAACACAGGCAGTGAATCATTAAAGGTTTACACTATTTATGCTCCAGCAAATCATATTGATGGTCGTGTTCACAAAACAAAGGCTGATGCAGATAGTGATGATGAAGATGAAGCTTTTGGGCATAGTGCGCAATAATAGTAATTCAAATTAATTTTATGAAAGGATTTTTAGATTTTATTCGCGAGCAAGGGGTTGTTGGGCTAGCTGTTGGTTTTATTCTCGGTGGTGCTGTTTCTAAGGTTGTTGCTGGTTTGGTCACAGATATAATTAATCCGATTATCGGTGTTGCTTTGGGTGCAGCAGGTGAGCTTAAGAGCGCGAGCTTAGCAATTGGTTCGGTTAATATTCTTTGGGGAGATTTTGTGAGTATTTTGATTGATTTTGTAATTATCGCGCTTGTTGTTTATTTTGGAGTTAAATTTATTGGTCTTGATAAGCTAGATAAAAAGAAAGAGTCTTAACTTCTGGAGCTATTCTTGTTTTAGTGTTATTGTATAAAAAATTAATTTTTAGAATTTTATATGAAAAATATTTTGATTGGAATAATTGTTTTAGTTGTTTTGAGTGGTCTCGGTTTTTATGTTGTGAAAAATAAAGATGCAAGTAATTATGGTAGTGATTCACTTCTAAGCCAAAATACAGAAACTTCTCAAACAGCAACGACAACTTCATTAAAGGAGAAAACCTACACATTGGCAGATTTTTCCATACATAATTCAAAAGAGAGTTGTTGGTCAGTTATTAATGGAAAAGTTTATGATTTAACGCCTTGGGTTTCAAAGCACCCAGGTGGGGAAAGTGCGATACTTTCTATTTGCGGAAAAGACGGTACGGACAGTTTTATTTCTCAACATGAGGGAGATAAGAAACCAGAGGCAAAATTAGCAGCGTTTTATATTGGAGTGCTTACCCAATAATTTTTAGTGGTATAAATTATAAACATGTCTATTTCAGATATTGTTGTTCCAATACACATCTCAGCGCTTATATTTTCCGTGGTCGGGATTTTTTTGGCTAATCACCAAGCTTTCAATTGGGTTTTAGGTAAGACATCAACTCTCGACAAGAAAACACTTTTGAAATATCACCACTCCGTGCTTTTGGGTTTGTCTTTAATGATAGTTACGGGAGCCCTACTTTTTTGGCCAATGAGAGAATATTTACTTCATAATTTTGTTTTTGGTATAAAAATGTTTTTTGTTGCAGCGCTGGTTGTTAATAGCTTCTTTATTGGAAAATTAATGAATGTTGCAATTGAAAAGCCGTACTCAACGCTTAGTGGAAGAGAACGTTTTCCTCTTATGTTAAGTGGGGTTGCCTCAACTATCGGTTGGTTAGGAGCATTCATCGCAGCAAACTTTTTGTTTTAGGAGATATTGCAGGAACTCGCAAAGTGTGTTAATGTCTATCTATATTCGGCCGAGGCGGCCTATTTTTTTGTTCAAATATATATTTATCCCGTTAGAAATTATAAGGAGGTATTTATATAGGAACGATGAAATTTAATATAAAAATGAATAGAAAGATAATTATAAATATAAAAATTATCGAAAACGTACGCGTTTTCGATTTCTAACTGGGATGGAAATTAGAAATATAGCTATTATCGCCCACGTTGACCACGGCAAGACCACCTTGACCGATGCTTTGATGCGTCAAACTGGGGTTATGAAGGAAGGTGTCACAATGGATTCAAACGCACTTGAGCTTGAGCGCGGTATTACCATTTACGCCAAGAATACCTCCGTTCCATATAAAGGAACAAAAATAAACATTGTTGATACCCCTGGGCACGCCGATTTCGGTTCTGAAGTTGAGCGTGTGCTTCGTTCTATAGACTCAGTGCTTTTGGTTGTAGACGCACAAGAAGGACCAATGCCACAGACCCGTTTCGTTTTAAAGAAATCTCTCGAACTTGGTTTAAAGCCAATCGTCGTTATTAATAAAATCGACAAACCTGCTGCTGACCCAAAGCATTGTGAAGATTTAGTGCTGGAGCTTTTCTTGGAACTCGGGGCCAACGATGAACAAGCTGATTTTCCAGTTGTGTATGCGATAGGAAGACAAGGTATTGCTAGGATAAACTTAAATGACGATTCTAAAGATCTTACTCCGCTACTCGATACAATTTTGGAGAAAGTTCCAGCTGCTTCATCCGCTGATTTAATAGACAAGACCCTAGAATTTCAGCCATTTAACTTAGGTTATGATAACTTCCTTGGACGCCTTGCTGTAGGGCGTGTTTATCAAGGAGTGCTTAAAACAAATACAAATTTGTTTATAAAAAAACCAACAGGAGAAACGCGAACCGGAAAAGTTTTAAAAATATTTACATTTAATGGAACTGACCGTGTAGAAGAAAAGGAGGCAGTTGCCGGGGACATTGTGCTTATTTCTGGTTTACCAGATATTTATATCGGAGAAACTATTACAGATGATACAAACACTGAACCACTTCCAGCAATAAATATTGATGAGCCAACAATTGCACTTTCTTTTTTGGTTAACAATTCTCCTTTTGCTGGACGTGAAGGTAAATATGTTACATCACGACAAATTCGTGAATACCTAGAGCGTGAGCTTGAAGTTAACGTCGGACTAAAAGTTGATTTTGATTCCGCGGGGGGCGATAGCTTCCGCGTTTTTGGTCGTGGCGAATTACACATTTCTATTTTGCTTGAAAACATGCGACGCGCTGGATACGAAGTGCAAGTTTCTCAACCACAAGCAATCATTCG
>CAYPVT010000024.1:0-11293 GCA_964414265.1 uncultured Candidatus Saccharibacteria bacterium
CGGCGGGCTGTGCACTTGCATGAGTGGCTCCTTTCAGAACTTCAACTTTTGGTTTTTTAGGTTAGAAACCAAGGGTACCAAATTACCCTTTTTGAAACGTGCTACTGGAGAGAAAGTTAGCACACTACTATATTATTGTCAATAGCCAAAATATTCTTTAAATAAAGGGTGTTTCGGTATATTGGCGGTTAAATTTCATGAAAAAGTGTCTTTTTTCTCTCCTCAAAAAAGAGAACAAACGTTAACCAGGCGAGAATACTCATGGCGCCGGCGATTAGAATCGGTAGATTAACAGAAATTGTGGCGGCAAATCCGGCGAGTATTGGTGGAAGTGCTTGGGCAAGCGATTGAATTGATTGGTTGATTCCGAGGATTTCACCCTGCGATTCTTCGTCAGCTAAATTTGAAACGATTGCGTTGTAGTTTGGCATCGAGAGGCCATTCCAAATTGAGATAAAAGGAACAACTAAATAAAGGTAAATTGCTTTATCTGGTAAAAGTAAAAACGGGAAAGTTAACCCAAGTAGTAGTGTTGAGAAGCGGAGAATTTTTGTGGAGGAAAATTTAAAGGAAAGTGGGCGAACAATGAATCCTTGGGTTATTGCGATACAAAGTCCCATATAAGCAAAAAGATTCCCGATGTTACTTTGAGTAAAAGAAAATTTGTCTATAAGAAATACTTGGAAAAATTGAGTAAAAAACGAAAAGCCAAAAGCTAGGAGAAAAATAACAATAAAAATAACGCGGAGATTTTCCATATGGAAAGCTTTATTGATATTTTGGAACCCAGTTAGTAGTGAGATTTTTTTGTGAACTCTTGTTTTTAGTGTTTCTTCAAACTGGAAATGAACTAGTAGAATGTTTGCAATTGCGAGGATTGCTGAAAAGAAAAATGGAGTTGCGTAATTGAATGAATTTGAAATTGACGGGTCAGAAAGCACTCCACCCAAAAACGGTCCGATAATAAAACCAAAACCGAACATCATTCCGACGAGCCCGAAGTTTCGAGCTTTGTTATTTTCGTCGCTAATGTCAGCTATGGAACTATAAGCAACAGATAAACTTCCTCCAGTAAAACCAGAAACGATTCGTCCTAAAAACATAATAGGTAAACTAGCGGTAATTATTCCTATCGCGGTCATTAGGTATCCAAGAAACATTCCGCTTAAGGATGCGAGGAAAATTGGTTTACGTCCGATTCTATCTGATAGTCCGCCTAAAATTGGAGCCCCGAAGAACTGAGCCAGTGGATAACAGGCAAGAAGAAAGCCTAAGATTATACTCCGCACTTCGGTGCCATATGATGGCGGGAGGATGCCTGTTTGATGCATATCAAGGAGCAGTGGGGCAAAAATCGGGATAACGATACCAAGCCCGACTAAGTCGATAAAGACAATTGCGACTATTGGGAGTAACGGGTTTTTTCTTATGGACATAATTTTTTTGTATCTAATTATTTATCCCAAAATACTTATTCAAAACATTACGGAGCCTGGCGAGGCGAGTATAGTAAATTTTCAGCAGAAAATTATACGTGTTTTGAATAAGTATTTTAAAAAAGACTTTAAAGCAACCAAAATATTTGGTATAGTCATTGGGATATGATTATTACACACTACGGCAAACAATTTTTCAAGGTTCAACTCGGTGATACGATAATCGCTTTCAATCCGATTGGCAAAGAATCAAAACTTAAATCGGCGCGTTTTGGTGCCGACGTCGCGGTTTGTTCTGTTAACCACCAAGATTATAACGGCGTTGATTCTGTTGTTTATGGAGAAAAAGAACCATTCGTGATTAAAGGTCCTGGTGAATACGAGACGCGTGGAATTTTTATAAAAGGTATTCCGACAGAAGCGGGGATTTCTGGGAAAAAATATATCAATACAATTTATTATTTTGAACTTGATAGTATAAAAATTTGTTTTTTGGGAGCTTATGCCGGGAAACAATTACCAGCTGTGACTAATGAAGTTATCGAAGACATCGATATCCTTTTTGTCGCGATTGATGGGAACGAAGGAGTAACCCCAGCGGAAGCTTATGCGCTCGCTGTTTCACTTGAGCCTAAAGTTATTATCCCAATGGATTATGATGACAACAGTAAAGCTTTAAAAACTTTTCTTAAAGAAGGTGATTCTGAAGATTTGAAACCAGTAGATAAGTACACGATTAAAAGAAAAGATTTGGAGGGGTGTGAAGGAGATATTGTTGTTTTGGATTCGCAGGCTTAAAAATAAAAACTTGTCCCGTTTGAAATCATATAGTTGCGTTTTAAAATAAAATGAAAAACGAAGAATTAAACAAAGGTCAAGTTATTACAAATAAATTACGATTAGAAATGTTTTTCATTTCTAATTTCTAATGGAATGCAAGAAATAGAAAAATTTTTAATAGAGCTTCGCGCAAAACCGATACAAACACGAAAAATTATTTTAATTGTTGCCACGACTGCGATTACTATTTTTATTGCAATTATTTGGGTTTACTCGCTTCAGGGTAGGTTGGCGCGATTAAATGGAGAAAGAGCTGTTGCCTCAACAGCGTCTGCCCCATCATCAATTATAGCGAAAGATGCTTCCAGTTTTTGGGGTGGAATATCTGTTTTGGTTGATGAATTGAAGCATCAGTTGTCGTTTTAGTTTCTCTTAAATTGGGCCCTAAAAGAGCCCTAATTTTTAGCTTACTTTTCGCTTAAAAATAGTTCCCAAATTAGCTCATTTATGCTAGAATTACCTGAAATAATATGGCCAAAGAGAAGGATGTAGAAATAAAAGAAGAGCGAAAAGACGGGGTAGTTCCCGTCAATATTAGTTCTGAAATGAAGGAGTCGTATCTTGATTACGCGATGTCGGTTATTACCCAGCGCGCTCTTCCTGACGTCCGAGACGGATTGAAACCAGTACATCGTCGTATTCTTTATGCAATGAACGAAATGGGGCTAACTTCCTCAGCAAAATTCAGAAAATCGGCTACTGTTGTTGGAGACGTTTTGGGAAAATATCACCCACACGGTGACGTTGCTGTTTATGACACGATGGTAAAAATGGCTCAGACTTTTTCTTATCGTTACCCACTTATCTTAGGTCAAGGAAACTTCGGTTCTATTGATGGTGACTCTGCCGCAGCAATGCGTTATACCGAAGCGAAGATGTCACGTCTTTCTAGTGATTTGTTGAATGATATAGATAAGAATACTGTTGATTTTCGTCCAAACTATGACGGTTCAAGAAAAGAACCAATTGTTTTGCCGGCAGCAATGCCAAATCTTGTTTTAAACGGCACTCTCGGTATTGCTGTCGGTATGGCGACAAATATCCCACCGCACAACATAAGTGAAGTTATTGATGCTTGTGTCACTCTTATTGATAAAGACGATGTAACCAACGAAGACATTTTGGAACATATCAAAGGGCCAGATTTCCCAACGGGTGGAATGATTTTTGCTGACAAAGAAATGCGTCACGCTTATGTTTCTGGTCGTGGTGGAGTTGTTTGTCGCGGAGAAGCAGAAATTTTAGAAACAAAACAGGGATTATTCCAAATTATCATTACCTCAATTCCATATCGTGTAAACAAAAGCGAACTTATTGTGCACATAGCGGATCTTGTTCGTGATAAAAAATTGGAGGGTATTAAAGACATTCGCGACGAATCAACTAGGGATATTCGTGTTGTTATTGATTTGAAAAACGGCATTCATCCACAAAAAGTACTCAACTATATATATAAACACTCTGAACTTGAGACGAAGTTCCATTTTAATACCCTCGCTCTACTTGATGGTGTTCCACAAACGCTTTCGTTTAAATCAATGCTTGAGGCATTTTTGGCGCACAGACAAGTTGTTATTAGACGCCGAACGCAGTTTGATTTAGACAAAGCTCTTGAACGAGAACATATTTTAATTGGTTTGAAAAAAGCGCTTGATCACATCGAAGCGATTATTAAGACAATCAAGAAATCAAAAGATACTCCGACCGCGCAACTTAACTTGATGAAGGAGTTTAAGTTTTCAGACAGGCAAGCAAGCGCAATCCTTGAGATGCGACTCCAGAAACTTGCCGGACTCGAACGTAAGAATATTGAACTTGAGCTTGAAGAGAAGCAAAAACTAATCAAGGAACTGAAAACACTTTTGGCTAGCGAGAAAAAGATTCTTGAATTGATAAAAACAGAAATGCTTGAGATTAAGGCAAAGTATGGTGATGCTCGTCGAACAAAAGTTGTTCGTGGTGGGGTAAAAGAAATTTCCGAAGAAGATTTGGTTGAAGACAAAGAATCAGCTCTCGTATTTACTCAAGGTGGATATGTTAAGCGCACAGACCCAGCAGAGTATCGCGTGCAGAAGCGTGGTGGAGTTGGCGTTGTTGATTTAAATACTAAAGAAGAGGATATAGTTTCAATATTACTCACAACCTCAACACATAGCGATTTGCTATTCTTCACAGACAAAGGAAAGGCTTATCAGATGAAGATGTATGATATTCCAGAAGGAAGAAGGGCTACTCGTGGGAAATCGATTATGAACTTTCTTTCATTGTCTGCTGATGAAAATGTGACTTCAATTTTGCCGATGCCAAAATCGCTTAAGGACGAAAAAATGTCACTTGCTATGCTCACCAAGAACGGGACTATTAAAAAGGTTTCGGCGGATAGTTTTAAAGATGTGCGCAGAAGTGGTCTCATTGCCATTAAGCTTGAACAAGGAGATGAGCTTCTCTCCGCTTTTTTTGTTCGCAAGGGAGACAGTATGATACTTGCAACAAAGAAAGGGCAATCTATTCGTTTTAAAGAAACCGATGTTCGTGAAATGGGGCGAGCGGCTGGCGGGGTTCGCGGGGTTAAACTTGGAAAAGGAGATGTTGTTGTTGGTGCTGATGTTGTTCGCCCAGATTTTAAAAATCCAAACATGCTCGTGATGATGGAGAACGGTTACGGCAAAAGAACTCCAATGAAGGAATATAAGATACAAAAACGCGGTGGTTCTGGTATGAAGACCGCAAAGGTTACACCGAAAACAGGCAATGTTATTTCAGCAAAAATTGTAACCGATGAACTTACACAAGTTATTGCGATGTCAAAAAAGAGTCAGGTTGTGAAAGTTGATCTTTCAACTATTCCAATTTTAGGACGTGCGACTCAAGGTGTGCGTATTATGAAACCAAGAGAAGGGGATAGTTTGGCCTCACTTACTTGTCTCTAGCAAAAAAACACTTTTCGTAGATGAAAAGTGTTTTTTTGTTTATCTAAATTAATTGAAAGCTTGCTCTCATGTCTAATAACTTTTATAATTTGAGTTAATAATTTATGGCATTTCTAGTACCAGACGAGATTATAAAAAGCCTTCCTCTTGAAAACGGAATGATAGTTGCAGATATAGGGGCTGGCTCTGGTGCCTTTGCAATTCCTATCGCTCGGATTGTCGGCGATGGCGGGAAGGTTTACGCAATTGATATAAATAAAGAAGTTTTGGTTAAGATAAAAAAGGACGCGAAAGAGGCAAACCTTTCAAACGTAGAAATTATTTGGGCAGATGCTGAGGTTAAGGACGGAACAAGGCTTGCTGATAATTCAGTTGATTTTGTTTTAGTTTCCAATATTCTTTTTCAATCAGAAGATAAAAAAGGTTTAGTTGAAGAGGTTAGTCGAATTCTAAAACCAAAAGGAATGATTGCGGTTATAGAATGGAAGGGGTCGTTTGGTGGAATTGGTCCAAAAGAGAGCACAGTTGTTAGAGAAAGTGAAGCGCAGAAACTTTTTAGTGATTCTTTATTTGCGGAGTATAATAAATTTAACGCCGGAGATTATCATTACGGGATTATTTTCGTAAAAATTAAATGAAACCTTTTCAAATTATTGTTCTCTTAGTTTTTGGTGTTTTTCTAGTAATCGGAGTGCTTATTTTTTCTGGGATTATAAAACTTCCCGGCGGTGGTGATAATAGCGGTGTTTCTGGTGAGGTTGTTATTTGGGGAACGCTACCTAATTCGTATTTTGATAAATTACTAAGTGATTTTAATTTGGCTCACCAAAAGGAATCTTTCTCAGTTCGTTATGTAGAAAAAGACAAGGCAACATTTGATAATGATTTAGTTGAGGCGATAGCAGCGAGCGTTGGTCCAGATTTAGTGTTTTTACCACAAGACTTAATTTTGAGGCACGTTAGTAAAATATATCCGCTTCCATTAACAACAATTTCCGAACGCGATTTCAAAGATATGTTTATTGAAGAAGGGGAATTGTTCTTTTTTAATGGAAACGCGATTGCAATACCGTTTACTATTGACCCGATAATGCTTTATTGGAATCGAGATTCTTTTTCGGCAGCTGGTTTTTCCAAACCACCACAATATTGGGAAGAGTTTATGGCTATAGTTCCACAACTAACAACAAAAGATAGCGCCACCAATATCACCAAAAGCGCGCTTGCTTTTGGTGAATCAAAAAATATTTTAAACGCAAAAGATATTCTCTCAATGCTCATAATGCAAGCGGGGAGTAAAATAGTCGCATATTCTCCGGAGAAAGGAGTTGAGGTTTCTTTAGGTCAAAATAACACAAGTGGACTTAGGGCAGGCGAAGCAGCACTCCAGTTTTATACCGAGTTTTCTAATCCCGTTAAGCAACATTATTCTTGGAATAAATCACTTCCATCATCTCGGAATATGTTTTTGTCGGGAGATCTAGCTATGTACTTTGGATATGCGAGTGAAATTTTGGATTTGAGGGCACGTAACCCGCATTTGAATTTTGATGTTGCGATGGTACCGCAATCAAAAGGTGTTAATAAAAAAATAACATTTGGAAGAATGCACGGACTCTCAGCCCTTAAGAGTTCAAAGAATTTAACCACAGCGCTTTATGTTGAGGTTCTTTTGTCTCAGGCTGATTTTATGAAGAATATTCCAGAGCGTTCTTATTTACCGCCAACTCGCCGTGATTTATTTCAGGTCCGACCTTCCGATCCGTATCTTTCTATTTTTTATGATTCAGCCATTATTTCAAACGCATGGCTTGACCCAGCACCAAAGGAAACAACAGTTATTTTTGCTAGTATGATTGATAATGTTGTTTCGGGGAGGTTTAGACCTCAAGAAGCTGTTTCGGATACAGCCTCACAATTAGAAAAACTTGTAAAATAAAATATGAAAATAAGTAAAAATTTTTGGATAGCGAGAAAAACAGCAATTACTATGTTTGTGGCGTTTGTGATTCTTTCGCCACTTACTGTTTTTGGGGCAGGGCTTGTTCCTTGTGACGGCGTCGATGTTAAGTGTGACTATAATCAATTAGTTTTGCTTGCTCAAAAAATTATTAGATTTTTGCTTGAGGCCTCTGTAATTATTGCAATGCTTTTATTTACTTACGCTGGGTTCCAATTAGCATTTAGTGGTGGTAGTACAGACGCGATGTCAAAAGCTAAAGCGATATTTTTTAGCGCAGTAAAGGGTTTGATTATTGCGCTTGCGGCTTGGCTTATTGTTGAGACAATTCTTAAAGTGCTCCTTAAGGGTGATGGTTTTAGGCAATATATTCCACTTGGTGGTTTTTAATGTATAATTATTTATGAATAATTTAACCTTAAATAAATTGACGAAAAGAATTGAAATGAAGAAGTTTTCTATTTTGTTGGCGATAAGTTTAGTCCTATTTTTTGTTGTTTTGACTCCGTTATTTGTTGACGCCCAGAAGGCTAGTGGGAATAGAGAAGCTACAAAATTAGAAAATCCACTTGGTAGCAGTAACAATAGTCTTACAGCCTTTGCTAACTCTGTTGTTGATGCTGTGGTTACTGTTGGTTTGCCAATTGCCGCCTTAATGATTGTTTACTCTGGTTTTCTCTTTGTTGCGGCGAGAGGGAATGAAACCAAGCTCAAAGATGCAAAAAATGCTTTCCTTTATGCTGTTATAGGTATTGCTATAATTTTGGCCGCAAAAGTTTTATCGGAGGTTATAAGAGGGACGATTGATGTCTTGAGAAGTTAATTAATAAATAAATATGAAAAATATGAGAAAAGGAAATTTTTTTGTTTTAGGATTACTGAGTTTGGTAATGGTTCCGTCGGTTGTATATGGAATCTCTAATTTAACCGACCTCGTAAATTTCTTTACTGATTTTATATACGATTCAGTTATTAAGTTGATTTACGCATTAATAACTTTAGTTTTTTTGTTGGGAGTTTTTGAGTTTGTTAAGAATGCGGACAACGAAACAAAAAGAGCCGAAGGTCGACAATTTATGATTTGGGGAATAATTGGTCTTTTTGTAATGATTTCTTTTCAGGGAATCGTGATGGTTTTGCAAAATACTTTCCAGTTGCCAGGGATTAATCAACAAACAGGAAGTTCTAATAAAGTTTATAACGGAAGTTATCAAGATTACGCTACCGCCCCTAATCCATAGAGATTCTTTACTTTTATCCCCAGACTTGTCGGAAAAGACGCAGTCTTGTGTTAAAATAGAAGGGAATTTAATAAAGTCGTTTAATTAGTATTAATTTTTAGAAATATATTGCGTATGAAAAAAGTAGTTACATTAGTAGCAGCATCAGCACTTCCTATAGTTGTTCTTGCCCAGACAGTAGATACCATTTTTAGCAAGATTATAGCGCTCATTAATTACCTAACGATTATTGTTGTGGCGTTATCCGTTTTGGCGTTTTTCTGGGGTTTGTTCAAGTTTATTACCAAGGCGGGAGAGGACAAAGAAGAGGGTCGCCACATAATGATTTGGGGAATCCTCGCACTCTTTGTCATGGTTTCTGTTTGGGGGCTTGTCGGGGTCGTTGGTAACACCTTTGGTGTGCAACAAGGAGGGGCGGTTAATATTCCAGGCATCGGTGGTTCTTACGGCGGTGTTAATACTGGTGGTACTGGAGTTTCTGGGGGAGTTAATGTCTCGGGTGGTATTAATATTCCAATTCGATAACTTATAGACACAAAGCGCGCGATAGCGCGCTTTTGTCACCTGTAAAAAATGATTGTTGAAGCTCAAACGCAACTACAAAGCGCGGCAGACAGCCTTGTTCAGAAACTGGTTGTTAATATCTTACAGCCCATCACGATGTTGTTGGGGTCGCTTGCCATAATGTTTTTTCTTTTTGGTGTATTTCAATACATTCTTAATTCTGAAAACGAAGATGGGATAGCTCGAGCAAAGAAATATATGATGTGGGGATTACTTGGTTTGTTCATCATGGTGAGCGCATGGGGGATAATTGGACTTATACAAGGTAGTCTTCCGAAGTAAGATTTAAAGAATCTAGAATTAAAAATAGTCTCGACGAAAGTCGAGACTATTTTGCTTTTTGGGAAAGAAAAAGGGCGGACGCAGCAATGCGTCCGCCCGTTTGACGACGAATTTATATTTGGAGTCCCATCCTGATTGGCATCGTCTCCCCGTCGTCTAGGATAACGCAAATCTTTTCCCCGCCTTCGAAGTTTCGCATGATCCGTTGTTTTGGACCAACATGCGCTACATATCCGTCGGGGTAGATGAACTTAACGTTCCCTTCTTTCCCGATTGGGTAGATAGTGAACGGCCCAACTGGGATTGTAAAACACGAAGGGAAGTCGGCAGTGACCAGGATTTCCGCCTGGTTTCTTGCCACCGATGCCGGACCTCGTGGTTCGCCGGACAAAGGAGTAGTGGTTTCAATTTTTTCAGGTGTCGCCCCAAGGAGCGTTGCCAAAAGGAGAATTGAAATAACTTTCGCCCACCAACCAATGTTCCAGCTGATCGCGGTTACCAGAAGTAGAACCTGGCTCATCCAGAAAAACTTTTCGTCGGCATGCCACCAGCTCCAGATCGGAACTTCCTTTCTGAAAAGCCATAGCGTGAAAACGAGAACGAGCCAGAGTGCGACAATTGCGATTGGCTTTTTCCACTTTACCTCACCTTCTGCACCGCCCATAAACAAAGAGCGGAACAGGGGCATGGTGCCACCGGTTATGGAACCGAGATGGTGGCCGTAGGTTTTGCCAACGAGTATTGCGATTACTGCGACCGCGAAAACGAAATAGACGGTCATGATCAGCTCCTTTCGGTGGAAGAAGACGGTTTCAGTGTTTCGCTGATAGAGGTTGCTAGCCCTATCAGGTTAGAGAAACCATCGGCGCCAACAATTACGGTTTTTTGGCCAGGATTGTTGGTTACAGCACGAGCCGTTTCTGCTCCGAGAACCACACGACCTTCGGCCCCCAGATTTTGGAGAGTTTCGGCCATATTTTTGAAACCGGCTGCCCTGCCTTCAAGCTCGGCCTTTTCAGCCGCACCCTTACCTTCGCCATCGAGCCTTTTTGTTTCGCGAACGCCCTCGGCGGCGATAATAGCCGCTTTCTTTTCTTGCATTGCAATGGGAATCGCCATAACCGCGGTATTCAGCTTGTGGCTAAAACCAAACGGTTTGATACGTATGCTTTCAAGGTCGATACCCCAATCTGTGAGCATACTGTCGATAACCCCATTTTTCCCGCTAAGCTTGAGGTTTATTTTGTGGAGTTTCTTGAGAGCTTCGGAGGGACTCATTTGAGAAAATTTCTCGTTGAGTGTTGCTACCACCACGTCCTCAATTTGCCTGCGAGCCGACTCCCAGCTGCCGATTGTTTTTAGGAACTTCACGGCATCCACCATGTGGTACCTGACAACTGGCGTCACCTCAACGGCCATGCGATGGTTGTATGGGTCGTCCACGTTTTGACCCCCCTTGTTTTTTGTTTCTCCGAAGACAATTCGAATCGGAGGAAACTTTCCTTTGGGAATGTCTTTCCCATCAGGATCCTCAGTGGTACCGCGGTAAATATCTTCAGGTTCCGCCGGTAATTCGGCTTGCTGGACCAGATTTGAAAACTTTCTCAGGCTGCAAAATCCGACAGGGACGAAAACAAGACCAGACCCGACTTCGTCGATTGGTTTTCCGAAGAAAAGCCTGACGGCAAAATCGAACGGGCCGACTGTGCGATAACTCGCGATGGTGAAGAGGATTGTCACAAGAAACGTGACTTCCCCCCAATTCCATTCCTCGCCCATCACGGTGCTTGAGTGACCACCAAGAAAGACGGATAGGCCCAAGGCGAAGAGGTAAACGAAAAATATTACCAATCGAAAGGTTCTCCTTGCTTCATTTTTTGGGTTGTTCATGATGACTCCTTTTCAATGTGCGTTTAGCTAGGCGAAAATGCCAAACTATTACTGCCGATTATTATACATAAAATGACCAAAAAGTCAAGGTGGGGAGGTAATGTGTACACACATATGGCGGTTTCTGGATAAACTCCAGAAATGGCAATA
>CAYPVT010000025.1:0-10984 GCA_964414265.1 uncultured Candidatus Saccharibacteria bacterium
AATTGGCGCATATCCTCAATTAAGAGGAGTGCCATATGTATGTGAACTTATGCAGGCCTGCGCCAAAAACAACGTTTTTCGTCTTGTTTTAGTGGAGGTTGTTAAAAGAGACGTCTTTCCTTAGTTTTTTAAGAGCTTCGCTGAGTTTTTTCTCCTCCTCGGCTGTTAATTCTTGTGTCTCCGGGTATTGTTCTGTGTTTTTTCCAAAAAGATCCTCGCGACCCAAAAGAGAAGCATCTCCATGTGCTTCATTTTCGTTCATTGGTAGTGATTCTGGTCCCATATTTGTATGTTTATTTCAACGAGTGAGGATCGCGTGGATGAGTATTCTCGTACACAGCGTCCGAGCGACGTTGAATAAAAAGGGTAATACCTTTTACATAACTATATCATAAAAAAATAAATGGTATCAGATTTTTCTCCACTTTTTATTTTGGAGTATAGACACCGCGCTTGCTAGTTATCGTGGTAAAATATTTTACGACATCATGACTCAAGATTTAAAGAGCTTAAAACAACAATTTCTCGAATATATTGAAATTGAACGTGGAAGAAGCTTAAAAACTGTTCGTAATTATGACGCCTACCTTGAACGTTTTCTTCTTCAAACAAACGCCAAACACCCCAAAGATATAACCGATGATTCCATAAGAGAATTTCGTCTTTGGTTGAATAGACAAGAAGGTCGTCGTGAGCGTGGAATGAGCGCTGGCACTTTAAAAAAGAAAACTCAAAACTATTATTTAATTGCTTTACGTATTTTTCTTAAATACTTAATGAAAAGAGGCATTGAAGCTCTTCCTCCTGATCGAATTGAACTTGCAAAGGTAACAGAGAGGTCGCTTGATCTTATTTCTTTAGATGAGTTAGAGCGATTACTCAAAGCTCCCGTTGGCGATGATTTAAAAAGCTTACGAGATAAGGCGATTTTAGAATTACTTTTCTCAACAGGACTTCGTGTTTCGGAACTTTGCTCTCTTCCTCGCGACATCGATCTTCGTAAAGACGAATTTTCGGTACGAGGAAAAGGAGAAAAAGTGCGAGTTGTTTTTCTTTCTGAATCTGCAAAGGAAGCAATTAAAAAATATTTAGCAAAACGAGGAGACATGGAGGATGTTCTTTTTATTGGAACAGGAAGTGTTGGAAAAAAGAAAGGAGAAATAACACACTTAACAACCCGCTCGGTTGAAAGAATTGTTGCGCAGTATGCAATCAAGGCCGGTATCTCAAAAAAAGTAACCCCACATGTTATTCGGCACTCTTTTGCCACAGACTTGCTCGGCAACGGAGCAGACATTCGCTCTGTTCAAATGATGCTTGGACACGCTAGTATTTCAACCACACAGATTTATACTCACGTGACAGACAAGGCCCTCAGGGAAATACATAAGAAGTTTCACAGCAAAGGAAAATGAGGGAGATGTTTGCCCGGTACGAAGTAATCTTTCGTACGGGGTACATAAGAAGTTCCACTCTAAAAAATAGAAATATTTGTATAAAAAACAAGAAAGACGCCACTTAGGGCGTCTTTTAGTCTGGAAGTCCAGCGTACCACTCTACAGAACCACCGTCTTTTAGGACGAGAGAGACAAACACCTCCTCCATGCCGTATTCCGGAAAATTTTTCTCCACATAATCAATTATTTCAAGAAGTGGAACACGTAGAGATACTTTCCTGCAAGACCTCCCGAAGTATAAGGTCTTACCTTTTTCACTTGAACAAATCCCCCAGTTGCCGTAGTCACAATTTTCCCCGTCTTCCTCCATTTGTCTTACTAAGTGTTTGACGCTATAGGTGTGATTATTTAAGAACATGTCGAATCTCCTTTTTTGTAATTTCTGTATCTATCATATGCTAAAATAGAAAAAATGAAATCCCGTTAGAAATCGTTAAAAGTTATATTTTAATAATGAAGAAAATTACCATACAACTAGACGGCAATGTAATAAACACTAATTTAAAGTATGAAAGCGTCAGCGCTTTCTACCTGCCCACCAAGGCCAGAGCAACAAGGGTGGTTATTTTAGAAAAAATGAAAATTTATATTATAAATTATTTAACCACTCATACTGCTTTAGGCGATGGCAGGCGGGTTTTCTAATGGGATGAAAATAATCTCCTGGAATGTTAATGGTTTGCGTGCCGTGCACCGTAAGGACTTATTTCTTCCTTTTATAAAGAAAGAAAAGCCAGATATTTTATGTTTACAGGAAACTAAAGCCGAAGAAGTTCAGTTGCCGGAAGAAATAAAAAATATCCCTGGGTATTTTGGTTATTTCTCCCACTCAAGAGGGCGTAAGGGATATAGCGGAGTTGGTGTTTATACAAAAATAGCACCAGAAAAAATCGAAGAAGGAATGGGAATTAAAAAATTAGACGATGAAGGAAGACTTTTAGCTCTACACTTTAAAGATTTTGTAATTCTAAATGTTTATTTTCCAAACGGCGGAGGTGAATCTCATCGGTTGAAATATAAATTGGATTTTTACGAAGAATTTTTAAAACATATTGAAAAATTAAAAAAGAAAAATAAAGAAATTATTTTTTGCGGAGATGTTAATGTTGCACATGAAGCAATAGATGTTGCGAGACCGAAGGAAAATGAAGGTCAGATTGGGTTTTTACCAGAAGAACGCGCTTGGATTGATGAATATATTGCGCATGGATATATAGATATTTTCCGCTATTTCAATCCGGAAAAACAGAATGCTTATACTTGGTGGGATATGAAAACTCGTGCTCGCGACAGAAACGTTGGCTGGAGAATAGATTATTTTTTTGCTTCACTCGGTTTATTAAAAAAAATTACAGGAACAAAAATTCTTTCTGATGTTTTAGGTTCAGATCATTGCCCAATAAAACTTGAGATAAAAGATTAGTTTTTAGGGCACCAAGATTTTTAATGGCAACGACGAAGATGTTGGCCAAAGTACAACACGATACGAATCATCACCACTTAATTCACCTTTAGATAATGTGTTTAGTCCACGATAATATACACGTACCCCATATAATCCCGGTTTAACCTCAATTCTGGTCGCATCTGGAAAATAATCGGAGCCACCCATGACCACAAGTTTCCCGCTTGGGATGCTTATAGAGCATTCATTGACTCTATCCCACAATCCCTGGTCACCTGTTGGTGCCTCTGTAAGAACCTCGACAGCTACAGGCACTTCGGTATTTCGTGCAGTTCCTATACTGATTGCCTCTGGTAGAACTACAATCATTTGTTTAATTGTTTCATCAGTAATAGATTCCGAAAAATCTGGGTTTGCTTGCTCGTCTTGAATCACAAAAGCAAAGTAATCAGCAAACAAGTTGAAATGTGGCATAAGTTTTTTATTTAAAAAATAATTATGAAATGATTGTACTATAAAAACCACTAAAATAAATAAAGGACACTTAAATTGTGTCCTTTATTTATTTTACCCAATGTTTCTTTCAGATAACACTAACCAAATACAGTTTCCGCTAGGATATTTTTAGGCCAGATAAGTATTTGTTGTTTTTTATGATGATTGTGGAGTACTTTAGTCTGAGTTTTCCCTCCGATTCTGGTAATTCATCAATTAGTTTTTTTGACTCATTATAGTATTTTCTAAGTAGCTTTTTACAGTAATTATACGCACCTGAACTGTGAAGCACCTCAAGAATAGCGCGCCTGTCTACCTGTTCAATATCTTTGTTTACATGTTTTAAAAAAATATCTTTTTCGTCCTTAGTCCCATGCTTTAGAACATACCAAATAGGCAGGGTTAGACGGCCATTCCTTAGGTCTGCTGTGTGGTCTTGATACCCTTTAAAGTCCGTATTTTCTGCGAGGATTGCGAAATCACCCAAATCGTTACTTATATGTAATCCGGTGCCTATCTTTCTCCCTATTTTTCTTACTAGATTAAGTGTTTGCGCATCAGCATTAGCTAGAATCCCCCCGATTTCTGTTGATGCTCCATACAGGTAGCCACTTTGTAGAGATGATTTTTTTACATACAAATCAAGGTATTCTTGCTCGGTCTGGCTATCGTCGAAAGTTTCTATAGACATGCTCATATCAAGTGCCTGTCCTTGGTATGAGCACGTCATACAAGAAGACAACACTTCTAAAATACGCAATTTTTGTTCACTTTTTATATTAAAACTTAAAACTACTTTTTCTATTAATTCTCTGTAAATCCCTGAGGATATTGTTATGTAACTTATTTCCTTTTTGACCTTAGCTGCACCCCAAACATTATTTTTGTTATCCAGTATCCAATTATCAAGATACGCGTTGTAGTTATTTAATTCAGACAACGAACACGCCCCAACAAGATCTCCGCACTCTTCCTTTGTTAACGCTTTATATACTGACTCGGTTAAGAATGCTCGGAATACCCCACCTACTCTCTTTAGTGGTAGTTTTTGTATTTCCTCATATAGTTCGGGGGTACTTCTAGACTGTAGGTTTTCTATTTCCGCATTAATAAAATAATGGACTTTTTTAGAAATACTGTTCATTGGGTCGAAATATAATTCGTTGATATTCATAGTTGTTTATTCTTCTAAACTCCTTCTATTTTACCCAATGTTTTTTTCTTATTTCAGATACTTCTTTAGACTCCTCTTCCTCCTTTTTAGCTTTTCCTTCCTCTCCTAATTTCTTTAACTCTTCAATTGACAGTTTTATTAGTTCAACTGAACGTTTTTCTAGGTATTCAGATGTATTTTTCTCTGGTTCATCGAGCATTTCTTCGAGGAGGGCGTGTAAAACATAGCCTATTTTAGGACCTGGGGTTTCATGTGTAACTTCCATAATACGTTTCCCGTCTATTTTCAGCATGGCAACCGATATCGGCGCGCGCATCGCCTCTTCAATCATAGACTCATATTTTCTAAGCCGATACGGGGTCTCTTTCGGTCTTCCCATGCCGATACGGTCGCAGGCGCGAAGTTTCATTAAGTCCCAAACATGTTCTGGTCCAACGTTTTTTACAATACGCCTTACTGCCGATAGGGTTATTTTATCTACGTCTGAAAAAAATAAATGATAACGCACTAACTTTGAAACAACATCTACGATTTCTCGCGGGAAACGCATTCTTTCAAGAATTTTTTTTGTTACACGTGAACCAACGACATCATGCCCATAGAAGGTATAATCTTTCTTTTCATCAGACCAACGACGTGTTTCAGGCTTAGAAACATCATGAAATAGAGCAGAAAGTCTCACGTGTAACGGCCACTCACGGTCTGCCGAGTGTTGTAAGGCCCTTAAGTTGTGCTCCCAAACGTCATAGATATGGTCACCGTTTTGTTTAATGTTAATTCCAGCTTCTGTTTCAGGTGAAACATATTTTAGAATACCAAGTCGATTGGCTAAAACGATTCCAATCATTGGGTCTGGGGACATAATCAATTTAATGAATTCATCACGAATACGCTCTTGAGCAATTTTACCGAGGTTTTTAACGTTATTTTCTAAGGCTTTTTCGGTCTCGCTGTTAATCATGAAACCCAATTCAGTAGCTAACCTGATAGCCCTGAGGACTCGAAGGGCGTCTTCGGCAAATCTTTCCTCTGGATCACCAACAGCCCTAATAACTTTGTCCTTTATATCTTTTTGTCCGTTATACGGATCAACAATTTGTCCTTTAGTAATATCATAGGCGATTGCGTTGATAGTGAAGTCTCTCCGCTTTAAATCGTCTTCTAGGTTTTTACTAAAAACAACAGAGTCTGGCCTACGGTAATCGCTGTATTTTCCTTCAATTCGATATGGAGTTATTTCAACCACCTTTAAAGATTCATCTTCAGTATTTTCATTTACAACACCAACTGTTCCATATTCATTTTCGTAAAATGTTTTTGGAAATATTTTAATAATATCTTCTGGTCTTGCGTTGGTTGTAAAATCCCAATCTTTTGGCTTTCTTCCTGCCAGTACATCACGAACACAACCTCCAACTAGGTATGCCTCAAAACCAGCTTTTTCCAAAGATTCGCTTATGGCGCCTATGTTTTCTGGAATATTTTCCGGTTTCATTGTTTAAAAATTTTACTCCAGGTTTTGATATTTTCCTAATTTTCCTTATGATGTATGGGATTAAGCCCCCGTAGTGAAATGGATATCACGACAGTCTTCGAAACTGTTATTCCAGGTTCGAATCCTGGCAGGGGCATATGAATATGCCCCTGCCAGGATTCGAAAGCCGGAGCGCGACGGCGCGAGGCGGGGCTGCGCAAAAATTTAGCAAAATTTTATGCGTAGCCGAATCCTGGCAGGGAGTTTGGTTTGGGCTAAAGTAATAAAATTAGTAACTCGTGACCGAATCCTAACTGGACGTTTATGTTTTATTTGAACTTATCCTAATCTCTGTTAAAATACGTCGATAAAAATGCGGGTATGGTTTAGTGGTAGAACACGTCCTTGCCAAGGATGAGACGGGAGTTCGATTCTCCCTACCCGCACAAAATTAAAAATAACCTGTCTTTAGGGCGGGTTATTTTTAATTTTTGCAGAGGGAGAATCGAAAGCCGGAGGCAGACGTGCCGAGGCGGGGTCGCGGAATTTTTCAGCAGAAAAATATCCGTGACCGATTCTCCCTACCCGCAATATCTTTACCATTACGGACAATTTTTCACACAAACGAACATATTTTGTAAAGAGCAATCTCATAAAAATAAGGCTAAAATAGGCCAAAAGTGGGGATAAGTCGGGGGATAATGTTAATAAGAGACACCAGAATTGTCCAAGAAAAAGACCTTTAAATGCTTTAAAATGGCCTTAAATAAGGGTATATTGTCTTTTTCCACATAAATTAGTTATAAAGTTTCACGTGAAACTAAAAAGGTCTTTATTTTGGTATATAATTCTATTCAATGGATGCGAAAGTATTGAAAAATAAGGATAGGCAACAGGTTGGTAGACTTGGGGAAGATATCGCTTGCCGGTTTTTAGAAGGAAAAGGTTTTAGTGTTATTGATAGAAACTACCGAAAGTTTATTGGGGAAATAGACATTATTGCTAAAAAGGACAAAATTTTATACTTTGTGGAAGTGAAAACTGTTTCCCGTGAAAACTCTAAAGGAGAGGAGAGTGGAACAGCTAGCCAATATAGAGCCGAAGATAACATTCATCCGCAAAAGTTAAAGCGTCTAAGTAGAGCGATTAACGCGTATCTTTCAGAAAGAGTAGGGGATATTGATTGTGTTTGGCAATGTGATGCGATTATTGTTAATTTATCCATTTCCAACAAGAAGGCTCAGGTTAAGTATTTAGAAAATATTTTTGCGTAATTTTTTGTTTTTTGTGATAGGATTGATAAATTATCGGATTGAGAGGAGTTCGTTTTTCCGGGGTGTAGTACCCGCCCGTACCGAACGTTAATTTGATAAGCCTAGCTTTGGTGTGGTACGTTCGGGCGGGTAGAGGGTAGTACTTCTGCTTTGGGGTTAAGAAGATTTTTCGTTTAGTATTTTGGTTTCATCGTCGGGGTGTAGTATAGAGGTAGTACGTCTGCTTTGGGAGCAGATAGCCCGAGTTCGATTCTCGGCACCCCGACAATGTAACTAAATGGTGTGTTGGAAACTCTTTATAATCAGAAGTTCGTTATAAACGTAGCGAAGCACTATAAGGGGTGAGCAGGCAAACGGTTTTGCCTGCATCCGGAATCGAAAGCCGGAGCGCGACGGCGCGAGGCGGGCTCAATTGCGATAAATTAAGCAATTGAGAGACGGAGGCTGACGAGCCGAGTCGGGGTCGCAGAATTTTCCAGCAGGAAAATATCTGTGGCTGCACAAAAATTCAGCAGAATTTTATGCGTAGCCGATTCTCGGCACCCCGACAATGTAACTAAGGTTTTTTAATTTGTCTCGCTAACCAATAAGAGCATGAGTGGCAAAGACAAATTTTCGCGAAAGTTTTTTTGGGCGAGATCTAGATTTTGTGAAATAAACTCATTTAAGCTTTGTCCAGTCTCGTTTTTTATTTCTCTACTGATATGTCCAGGTGTAATTGCAAAGAGTTCTCTAGTGCTCGTTTCTTTTGTGGCGGTACTTGTTGTGATAATTCCCTCAAGTTTTCCAGTTGAACGATTGACGACTGCTCCACCAGAAGAGCCTTGTTGAGAAAGAATATTTCCTTCAACTGAAATAATGTCTAGTAGGGTATCGTCGTGAAAATTAAATAATTCTTTAATAACACCAGAGCTCGAAGTAAGGAAAAGATTTGTCTGAATTGTTACACCACCCAAAAAACCGGCTGGGTAAGCAACAATTAAAACAGGAAGACCTCGAAGTACGTTTTCTGGATCTATATTTGGTTCGACATAAGGGAATGAGGCTGGTAGTTGTCTACCGTCCGGTGTTCCAACTACACGAAGAAGGGCATAGTCACTTTCGCCGGTGCCAGTTGGGTTTTCTTGTTTAATAACTTTTGAATTTTCAGTTATCCATTTTTTTGAAACATAAATAGGTTCAACTAAAAATGCTGGTGAGGCGGGGGAGCCTTGTCTTGCAACACAGGTAATATAATTTTTTACTCCATAATCACGAAGAAGGAAATATTGTCCGATATGGGCATTTGTTAAGATAACTCCTTTGTCGCTAATAAAGACCCCGCTTCCCGATAATGGCTTGAAATCACCACCATTTTGGGTGGTACAAAGGATGTTTACGATAGCACTGCGGGTTTGCGCGTTTAGCGGTTCAAGGGGGAGAATTTCAAGTGTGATAGTGCGTGGGCTTGTGGAGGCGATAGCGATTGGTTCTGTTTTGCTTGCAGTGGTTGTTTTTATATTTTTTGCGGTAGTTGTTGCGGTTTTTTTAACTGATTCAGTTGTTGTTGCTGTAGACCCTTCTTCGCTAGTAGTTTTAGTGTAGTTGTTTCCAATTTTTACTACATCAATTGGGGCGATTGCAATTTCTTTTTGGACATTATTTATAGGGAACATCGAAAAAACCCCAGCAATGATGCCAATTATGGTGTTTTTAAAAATAATTTCTAAAGTTTCAAACATTGATGTATTGTTTCGTGATAAGTTTACTAAATATTACCTTATCTGATAATATGTCGAATACATAGTTTGCGGGATTAGTTAAATGGTATAACTCCAGTTTTCCAAACTGGTGTCGGGAGTTCGATTCTCCCATCCCGCACAAAATTAAAAAAAACTACCCTGTTAAGTTAAAGGGTAGTTTTTGGGAACAGTTCTTTTAAATAGCCAAAGTGCTTTATTTCGGAGGGTGCATGTTCCATGCTTCCCACCAAAAATAAAAATTGAGATTTGCTGGACATTTTCTGTAGTCGTCCATAAGGATAGAAATAAGCTCGTTTTTTGATTTGGATTGAAGGAGTTTTTCCATTTCCTTTTCCTTCTCTCTTTTTTTCTGCCTTTCTTCCCCTGATCTCTTTTTCAACGCTTTTTCACACTCCTCCGCTCTTTTTCTTTGTTCCCCTCGTTCTTCTACCGGTAGTGTCGCTGGTATACCAAACATTCCCATACAGATTTTCCTTTTTTAAAGAACAAAATTGACCACGGATAAGTACCAGTCAGTGCTTATCTCCCAAAGAGCACCTTGAGTACAAGCAGAATAAAAATTACTACCAATGCAATCAGTGCCGGAATTACTTGTTTTTCTTATTTGAAGCGAGCAATAGCGCTGAGTAGGAACTGTCTTTTTACAAAAAGAGAGTCAATCTCGGCTATTTTTTGGGAAATATTTCTTTGTACTGATGGTGCGTTAAGCTCCCTCAAGGCGATAAGGTGTGCTTGCGCCGAGGTGAGGTTACTCTCAACCAAACGAAGATCTCCCTTGAGTTCCTCCACGTTTTTCTTCATATCAATCTCCTTCTTTAAAAGACAACCTGGATAAAAAACAACAGAAGGAGCCTCTCCCTCAGCAGTGATCTGATTTCTTCTTTCTTTTTGTAGGTTTTTTGTGATGTACTGAGAGACATTTCTAGGGTAACAAGCTGGGCTTCTGCTGATGCGATTTTTCTTTCAATCGCGCGTAAGTCGCACATAAACTCTTCTCGTGGTCTCATTTTCACGACAACTCTCCTTTGTTAAAGAATTAAAAATAATCAAGCTCTGCGTTAAATATACGGAAACAATCTTTCTTTTTTCAATATTTTTATATAAATTGACAAATCCTTTATATAGAGCCATTATTTATGGTATATATGTTAAAAAAAATTAACACATACCTAAAAGAGATCGAGGATAAGATGGTTTTGAACAAAACCGAAAAAGAGATACTTAGAATTCTTGTTCTAAACACAAAGCCGATGACTATTGGTGATATGTGGGAAAGCAAACACATAAATAGATTAACTTCTTTATATAGCCTTAAAAAACTTGAAAAAAGAGGATTAGTTAAACGTAATACAGACAAAAAGTCACATACTTGGGTGTTTGCTAGCTCAGAAATAAACACCTCAGTTGGTGTAAGGGACAGTGAAAATAAATATATTTCTATAGACGATGCTTATGAGTTTTTAAGGAAAAGTAACCAGCAGAAAGTTATTGGTATACAAGGGCTTATCGCCGTAGACAGTCTTGTTAAAAACATGAAGCAAAAACCCGGGCGTTTTACTGGAATACACATACGCCAAAAATTAAGACAGACAATAATAGATGCGATTCTTACAGATAGTGCCGCCGACAAGATACAGCATTTACCAAAAGAAGCTTTGCTTACACACTTTGGAAGACCAACAATTCTTCATGTTATTCCAGAAAGCAATTTTATTTCAGAATATGAAATAATTAGTGACGGTAAATCTGTAATTATTACAGACCATAAAATAAACAGGGCGGTAGTTTCAGGGGATCCGTTAATTATTAAAGCAATTACGGCACTTTTGGAAATTATTAAAACTGGTGGAGTAAAGAAAAACATCGCTGAGATTTATGGAATGGATAAAAAATAAAAAACCGCATTCATGCGGTTTTTTATTTTTAGAGATGAGTGAATTACTTCACTGCGTCTTTCAAACCC
>CAYPVT010000026.1:0-10087 GCA_964414265.1 uncultured Candidatus Saccharibacteria bacterium
ACATGCGACGCGCTGGATACGAAGTGCAAGTTTCTCAACCACAAGCAATCATTCGGGAAGTAAATGGCGAAAAGCATGAGCCGTTTGAGGAGGTTGTTGTTGATACTCCTAGTGAATTTCAAGGAGCTATTATTGAGCGCTTGAGCATGAGAGGTTTTCTTATGAAGAATATGCACCATGCTGAAAAAACTGTCCGTATGATTTTCGAAGGACCAACACGTGGACTTTTAGGTTATCGTGGACAATTTGTTATTGATACAAAAGGGGAAGGAATTTTAGCGTCTCATTTTATTGGCTTTAAGCCATATGCAGGGGAAATAAAGAAACGCGCAGTAGGTTCAATGATTTCTATGGCAGCTGGCAAGACTCTTGGATTTTCACTATGGACACTACAAGAGCGTGGTGTTTTGTATATTAGCCCTGCAACAGAAGTTTACGAAGGAATGGTTATTGGGAATACTTCTAAGGGAGAAGAGATGAACGTTAACCCAACAAAAGGAAAACAACTTTCAAACATGCGCTCGTCTGGTACAGATGAAGCTATTAATTTGGTGCCACCGTTTACACTCTCTATTGAAAGAGGGCTTGAAGTTATGGCAGAGGATGAGTATTTGGAAATTACCCCAGGGAACGTACGTCTACGAAAGCAGTTTCTAACAGAAAACGATCGTACAAAATCTCGTCGATAAATTTTAGTAAATAAAAATCCCCACTACAGAGAGTGGGGATTTTTACTATTCTTTAAGATTCTTGACTCGATACCCCCTGTGGGTATAATGAAGGTATATTAAATAATTATATTTCTTATTATGATGTATTACTACGGTAATTTGTTTCCATTTAATTGGCTAGGTTTTGGTTTAATGCCTATGTTAATGATTTTGTTTTGGCTGTTGGTTATTTATGGTGCTATTGTCTTGTTTCGTAGATTGTCACACAAAGATACCGACATCCGCCCAATTGATATAATTAAGGAGCGTTATGCTAAAGGTGAAATTACAAAAGAACAGTTTGAGTCAATGAAAAAAGACCTTGGTTAGCATGAGCCCTAAAAAATTAAAATTAATTAGACGGCTTAAAATAATCGAAGGACAAGTCCGGGGGTTGAAGGAAATGATAGAAAAAGATAAATATTGTATTGACATCATCACCCAAAGTTCTGCTGTCAAACAAGGGCTTTCAAGTTTTGAAGATATCCTTATGGAAGATCATTTATCTAGCTGCGCTGTAAGTCAAATAAAGAACGGGAACTCCAAAAAAGCAATTGGTGAAATTATCGAAGTCTATAAATTGAAGAGAAAATAAATTATGCCTAGTTCAGACTCAATAATTAAAGAAAATAAAAGTATAAAATGGGGGGAATTCACCTACGCGCTTCCAATTGCCGTATTGGTTATTTTTGGATTCGTTATTTTACAAAAGGCGGGTTTGGCTAATTTTATTAATTCATCTGATATTGGGTACGGCACAGCTTTTGTTATCGGCCTTATTGCTTCTGTTTCAACCTGTCTTGCTGTTGTTGGTGGAATTGTCCTTTCTTTGTCAGCTAACTCAGCAAAAAGTGGTGGAACGTGGCGTCCCCAAGCACTTTTCCATTCAGGACGACTCATGGGGTTTTTTGTTCTAGGTGGTCTTATCGGTTTTATTGGTAGTACATTTCATTTTAGTATTACGGCCAATGTTGTTCTTGGAATTATCGTTGGAGTGGTAATGCTTATTTTGGGAATAAACCTTCTTGATGTTTTTAGTCCGATAAAGAAGTTTCAGTTGCGATTACCTAAAAGTTTTTCGCGTTATGTAATGAATATAAGCGAGCGAGATTATTATTTTACTCCAGCATTGTTTGGGGCCGGCACCTTCTTTTTGCCGTGTGGCTTTACTCAATCCATGCAAGTATATGTTTTAACAACGGGAAGTTTTGTTGAAGGGGCTATGATTATGTTCATTTTTGCGTTGGGGACTTTTCCAATGTTAGCTCTACTTTCTTTTGGTTCTCTTAATATTTCTAATAGCTCTTGGAGGGGAACATTTTTTAAGACTGCCGGCATTTTAGTTATTGCCCTTGCTCTACTTAATATTACGAATTCTCTTGCTGTTGCAGGTATCATGGCTCCACTTTTTAATTTTTAAATATTATATGAATAAACAAGTAATTTTAGCTCTCATAGTAACAGCACTTCTTGTTGGTGGAGCGATTGTTTTTACAAAAAGTGGTTCCTCAAACAAGACTTCGGGAGAAATTTATTCGGCAACTATTGTGGACGGAAAACAGATTATAGAAATTAAGGCAAATGGCGGTTATTCCCCGCGCCTTATTAGTGCAAAAGCGGGGATACCAACAACCATTAAAATGGAAACTCTTAACACTTTTGATTGTTCGGCGAGCTTGGTTATCCCCGAAATTTCTTACCAGAAGTTTTTAAAACCAACTGGGACCGAAGAAATAGAAATTCCGGCTGAAAAAGCCAAAGGTACGATGCAGGGATTATGCTCAATGGGGATGTATAGTTTTTTGATTAAGTTTATTTAATGGTTGCTTTTCGGTTTTATGGAGGTAGAATCTTTTAAATGAGAAACAATACTTCAATCTTCGTGCTTACATTCCTCGTTTTTATTTTTAGCACTTTTGGGTTGAGCGCTAACGCAGCGACGCTCCCTACTGTTGATAGTCTTATTAACGATACGGCTTCTCAGATATATGTCGATCGTGATGGACACGCCATTATTGGCGGGGTTAAGGTTACACAAGTTGCAGGTGTTACTTATTTTTCTCGCTTAATATGGGGTGAAAGTTTTATTAGGCTTACGGTAAAAACAAACAGCAAGACTAAGTTTGCAAACAAATTTGGTGAACCTATTTCAGTGAAAGAAATTAAAGAGGGAGACATTTTGGTAGTTGAAGGTGAATTAGAGTCAGCTGCTCAAACAATGACAATTATTCCAAAAGTCGTACGTAATATTTCAAATCAAACAGAAAATAATGAATTTTCTGGAACAGTAAGTAATATTCGCCTTGATTCTGATACATTTACTCTTACTACAAAATCTAAAGGGCCAATTACAATTTCGGTAAATAACGGCACTACGACTGAAATAAAAAAGGGGAGTCGAATAATCAATCTTTCCTCGTTGCGTAATGGAGATAAAGTGACCAAAGTAGATGGGGTGTTGAATCATGCAACAAATCAGATGATTGCTAAGAATATTTTGGTTTATGTTGATATGAAGACTTTTAAGGAAAGAAATTTTCAGGGGACTATTAAAGAAATTTCTGAGGCGACACTTCCTTTAAACTTTACAGCGACAATCGGTGGGGTTGATTACCTCGTTAAGTTGAATGAAAAAACTACTATTTTAAACAACCTCAAGAATAACGCAAAACTATCGCGTTTTGAAGTGGGAGATAGAGTTCGTTTTTATGGAGCGATAGAAGAATCTGACTCCTTAATCGTTGGGAAAGTTGAAGTGTTGAGAAACCTCGATTTATAGGGGGTATTTTGGCCTATAGTTTTGGAAACCTATTTATTTTTCTTTTTTAAAATACCGTCAAAAAACACGTATAATTTTTTGCTAAAAATTTACTATGCTCGTGCCGCCGCACTCCGCAATGTTTTTTGACGGTATTTTGGGTATATAAAATTCACTAATACGTATTTTCAGTAGGCCATTTATCCGTAACGCTTTCGGGTATTTTTACCACCCGCATACATTCCTAAAATACCTTGCGCAAGACCGACGGGTCGAGCAGAGCAAAAATTCAGCAGAATTTTATGCGTGTATTTTAGGGTTGTATGCAAAAAAAAAGAGACAAGAAAAATTCGGGGGTAAATATGTTACAATTTGCGGAATGCAGAATGTAGGGGTTGGAAAAATTAAAAATTTTAAAGAACTTGCGATAAATGATTCGCGAAGGGTTGCCTTGGAAATCGCCGAGGCTGGTCTTTTTGCTATTGATACAAAAATGGCAGTACGTAACTTTATTACTGCCGATAAAAATCAAATAGTTTTTGGGAATGGTTTAGTAGTGAAGTCTCTTGAGGTTGGCAAGAGAATTTTTTTTATTGGGATTGGTAAATGTGCTTATGACGCAGCGGTTGCTGTTGAGGAAATTCTGGGAGACAAACTGACTGGTGGAATTGTTTTTGACGTGAATCTTCCCGAAGTAAATACTTTGAAATATATTAGAAGCTTTGTTGGCACTCATCCTTTCCCCTCAGAAGGAAATGTCGCCGTATCAAAAGAGATTGTTCATTTACTAAAAGATCTCTCAGAAGACGATTTTGTGATTATGGCTATTTCTGGCGGTGGTTCAACGCTGCTTTGTTTTCCACACAATAACCGTACTTGTCTTGACGAGAAATTAATTGTTGAAGAACTTTTTAGTGTTGGGGCAACCATTCAGGAAATTAATACAATAAGAAAGCACATTTCTAGTGTTCGTGGTGGTTTTTTAGCAAAACACGCATACCCAGCTCGAGTCGTCTCACTTATTTTTTCTGATGTGCCGGGGAATAACCCTGGGTTTATTTCTTCGGGTCCTACCGTTAGAGACGAGACTACCGTAGGAGATGCAATAGAGATTTTTAATCGCTATAAAATCACCATGCCGGATGAAATAGGAGAGGTTTTGCTTGAGACACCAAAGGAGACTAAATATTTTGAAAATGTTTATAATACGATAGTAGTTTCAAATGATGTTGCTTTAAGGGCAATGGAAAAAAGAGCCAACGAGCTTTTATTTGAGGTTAGAATTGTAGACGATAAATTATCTGGGGAGGCAAGAGAGGTTGGTCCTAAAATACTAGAAACTATTAGGAAGGCGCACGGACGAGCTGTGTTTTTGTGGGGAGGGGAAACAACCGTTAAAGTGAACGACTTTGGTATTGGGGGCAGGAACCAGGAACTTGTTTTAAGTACTATTTCTGACATCAGGTTTGGTGAGGTCGTACTGTCTTTTGCGTCCGATGGACGCGATAACGGGGAATATATGGGGGCGATTGCCGATAATGTTTTGAAGAAAGAAGCCGAGAAACTATCATTAAAACCAGAGGAATTTTTAGATAAGAACGACAGCACTTCTTTTTTTAAGAAAACAGGCGGTTTGCTGAAGTCGGGGTATACTGGTTCAAATGTTTCAGACTTGATTATAGGAATAAAATTTTAATTAGATAAATATATGAGTGAGATGAATGAAAATGAATACGTTGTCTGGATGAAAGATGTTGGCATTGAGGATGTTTCAACTGTTGGAGGAAAAAATGCTTCGCTCGGCGAAATGATAAAAAACTTGGGCGAGAAAGGTGTTGCGGTACCATCTGGTTTTATTATTACAGCCGACGGGTATCGTTATTTTATGAAAGAGACTGGAATGGAACAGTTTGTAAAAACTGCGCTTAAAGGATTAGATACAAAAAATTTAAAAGATTTATCAAAGCGCGGTAAATTGGTTCGCGAAAGTATTATTGCAACGAAGGTGCCAGTTGAACTAGATAGACAAATTGCGCTTTGTTACGAAATGATGGAGAAGAGATACGGCAAAAATATTGACGTTGCGGTGCGTTCTTCTGCTACCGCCGAAGATTTACCAGGAGCATCATTTGCTGGTGAGCACGAAACATACTTAGGAATTCGTGGAGCAAAAGATGTGACACAAGCCACAAAAGCGGCGTTTGCCTCGCTTTTCACTAATCGCGCTATTTCATATCGTGTTGATAAAGGTTTTGATCATTTCACAATCGCGCTTTCCGTTGGGGTTCAGAGAATGATTCGTTCTGATAAAGGCGTGTCTGGTGTGATGTTTACTGTTGATACCGAATCTGGGTTTAGAGACACAGTTGTGATAAATGGTTCTTACGGTCTTGGTGAAATGGTTGTTCAGGGACAAGTAACACCTGATGAATTTTTTGTTTTCAAAAACACAATAGAGACAGCGCCAAAAGCTATTATTTCAAAAACGCTTGGAGAAAAAGCGGACAAAATGATTTATGTGGCGGGGGCGAAAGGAATTCGACCAGTAAAAATTATTAAAACAACTCCGTCTGAGCGAAATAAATTCTGTCTTTCTGATGAAGAAATTTTAAAACTTGCCCGTTGGGGAATGATTATTGAGAAACACTATTCAGGTAAGGGTGGGAAGTGGACACCGATGGATATGGAGTGGGCCAAAGACGGCAATACTGGCGAGCTTTTTATTGTTCAAGCAAGACCAGAAACAGTACAGGCTTTAAGAGATTTTTCAAAGGTTAAAGAATATATCCGTAAAGAAGAAGGCAAGGTTCTAACGGCTGGCGTGTCGGTTGGAAGCTCGATTGCCGTTGGAAAAGCTCGTATTATTATGGATGCCAAAAAAATTGGTGAATTCAAGCATGGCGAAGTTTTGGTTACTGACATGACGGATCCAGACTGGGAGCCAATTATGAAGATTGCTTCGGCCATCATTACTGATAAAGGCGGACGCACATCGCATGCTGCGATTGTTGCTCGTGAACTTGGAATCCCAGCAGTTGTTGGTTCAGGGGATGCAACTAGAAAAATAAAAACTGGAATGACAGTGACTGTTGATACAACAGGTTCAGACGGTGTTGTTATGGCTGGGGCGCTTAAGTTTGATATAGTCACACACGATTTAAAGACGATACCTAAAACAAAAACAAAAATTGCGCTTAATATCGCAACCCCAGATACTGCTTTTGAAAAATCATTTTTACCAGCGGATGGTGTTGGGCTTGCGCGCGAGGAGTTTATAATTGCTTCAGAGATTGGTATCCATCCACTCGCTTTACTAAATTATAAAAAGTTGTCGCCAGCACTTCGTAAAAAAATTGATGCGAAAACTATTGGTTATACCGACAAGACTCAGTTTTATGTTGACCGTCTTGCTTACGGAATTGGTAAAATTGCGGCCGCTTTTTATCCAAGAGAAACAATAGTTCGTTTTTCTGATTTTAAAACCAACGAATATAGAACTCTTTTAGGTGGGGATGCTTATGAGCCTAGAGAAGAAAACCCAATGATAGGTTGGCGCGGGGCATCTCGCTACTATGATCCTAAGTTTAAAGAAGCCTTCAAACTCGAGTGTTTAGCAATCAGAAAAGTTCGCGAAGAAATGGGCCTTGATAACGTTACCCCGATGGTCCCATTCTGTCGTACCGTTGAGGAAGGAAAACAAACACTTCAAATCATGGCCGAAGCCGGGCTTGTCGCAAATTCTATGACAAAAGATGGGCAAAAAGGTGTGCCTGTTTATGTGATGTGCGAGATTCCGTCCAATGTTATGTTAGCTGATGATTTTTTAGACATCTTTGACGGTATGTCTATTGGTTCTAATGACCTTGCTCAATTAACTCTTGGTTTAGATAGAGATTCAGGAATTGTTAGTCATGTCGCAAATGAAAATAACGAAGCGGTAAAGAAAATGATTAGTGAGGCGATAAAGAAATGTCGCGCGCGTGGTAAATACGTTGGTATTTGTGGACAGGCGCCATCAGATTACCCAGATTTTGCGGCATTTTTGGTTGAAGCGGGGATTGAAAGTATGTCGCTTAATCCAGACACAATTATAAAAACAAGAGGAGTGGTTGCCGAAAAAGAAAAGGCGCTTCAAATTAATTAATGTAGTAAAATACACACATGACAAAAATTTTATTTTACGGAGTTAAGCAGTGGGAAAGAGAATATCTACAAGAGAAGGTGGCACAAATTGCGGGAGATGCAGAGATTCTATTTTCTGAAGAAATTCTAGATAAGAGTCATGTTCCAGCAGACACTAGTGCTGATATTGTTTCGGTGTTTGTTGATTCTACTGTCGATAATGAGGTTTTATCAAAATTTCCTAACTTAAAATTTATTGCGACTCGTTCTACTGGATATGATCATGTTGATTTAGCAACATGCAAAGAAAGAGGAATTGTTGTTTCGTCTGTTCCGTCTTACGGAGAAAATACTGTTGCTGAATTTGCCTTTGCTTTAATTTTGTCACTTTCTAGAAAAATTTTTGAAGGATACGATAGAATTAAAGAAAAAGGAAGTTTTAGTTTTGATGGGTTACAAGGTTTTGATTTAATGGGAAAAACAATTGGAGTTGTTGGAGCGGGACACATTGGGCAGTTTTCTATAAAAATTGCTAAAGGTTTTGGAATGAAAGTTGTTGCTTATGACCCATATCCAAATGAAAATTTGGCGAAAGAGCTTGGTTTTGAATATAAAGACTTTGACGAGCTACTTAAAGAAAGCGACGTAATAACAATTCACGTTCCTTATCTTAAAACAACACACCATCTTTTTAATGAAGAGAAATTTTCATTAATGAAGAAAACAGCAATTCTTGTTAACACCAGTCGCGGGCCAATTATTGATACCCAAGCTTTAGTTGGCGCACTTAAAGATGGGAAAATTGCGGGAGCTGGATTGGATGTTCTTGAAGAAGAATCTGTGATAAAAGATGAAATGGAGTTTTTGAAAAAGGGTAACGGCGAAGGACATGATTTAAAAACAATTATTGCAAACCATGTGCTCGTTGATTTGCCGAATGTTGTTATGACTCCGCACAATGCTTTCAATACAGGAGAAGCCCTTCGCCGTATCTTGGATACTACGATTGAAAACATTAAGGGTTATTTAGCGGGCACACCTATAAATTTAGTTAAATAAAAAATGTACGAGATAGACGATATCACAGCCAGAATCATCCTTGACTCTCGAGGTGAAAAAACAATAGAGGCGACAATCAGACTCTCTGATGGTTCAATTGCTTCAGCTTCTGTCCCACAAGGTAAAAGTCGTGGTTCTGGTGAGGCGGTTTATGTTTCTGTAGAACAGGCAATGATTAATATTAAGGAATTAGTTTTGCCCGCTCTTAAAAATTCTTTAAGCATTATGCAAAAAGAAATTGACGGGCGACTTAAAATTCTTGACGGAACAGCAAATAAGGAACGTCTTGGCGCAAACACTATTCTTGCGGTTTCTATCGCTGTCGCGCGCGCTGCAGCCAACGCCCGTGGTATCCCGCTTTGGGCTCATCTTCGCGAAATGGCGGGAGTGCCAATACTAGAGTCAAGTCATCCTCGTCTTTTTGTTAATTTGATAAATGGAGGAGAACACGCAAAAAACAAACTTGCTTTTCAAGAATACTTGGCGATTATTGATGGCGCTAATTTTACAGAAATGATTGAAATACAGGCGTCTATTTGGAGTAATCTAAAGAAAATGTTTAATGATCAGTATGGCGATGCGTTGCCTCTCGGAGATGAGGGTGGTTTTGCCCCAGAGATTAGCGATAATCTTGAACCGTTTCGTTTAATTAAATTGGCAGCAGGAGAGCTTATAGAAGATGGATTTGTTTCTATGGGTACCGATGTTGCCGGAGTTAACGCAAAACTTACAGTAGAGGAAAGAGATAAACTTTTTGAGACAGCAATGAAAGAGTACGGACTTATTTACATTGAAGATCCTTACGAAGAAAATGATTTTGCTTCTTTTGCAAAAATGAAAGCTCTTTATGGTGATAAATTAATCGTGACGGGAGATGACCTCACTGTGACAAATTCAGAATTAATGCGCACAGCAGAAAGAAATAAAAGCATTAATGGAGTCATAATAAAACCAAATCAGATTGGAAGTGTTTCGGAAGCAATGGAGGCGGTGCGAACGGCGAATAGTTTTGGCTGGAAAGTTATTGCATCACACAGGAGTGGTGAAACAGAAGATACTTTTATAGCGGATCTTGCTTATGCTGTTGGGGCATTTGGATTAAAGCTCGGTGTTCCGACTCAGGCTGTTAGACATGTAAAATATGATCGTTTACTGGAAATAGATAAAGAGGTTTCCGGTATTTAAAAGTACATTATTTTAATTTTTGCGGGGTATAGTGTAACGGTAACATACACGATTCGGGTTCGTGTGACTCTGGGTTCAAATCCCAGTACCCCGATTTATATGATTAATAAAATAATTAATTTTACAAAGTTATTAAACAAATTCCGTTCTGTAGAGCGGGTTGTTTTGGTTAATGAAAAAGAAAGAAACGAAAACGATGTAGAGCATAGTTATTATATGGCGATGCTTGCTTGGTATATAGTAAACGTTAATA
>CAYPVT010000027.1:0-9579 GCA_964414265.1 uncultured Candidatus Saccharibacteria bacterium
AGGCGGGTACCATGAGTCTGCGAATGGTCGCCGAGTCCGGGGAGGAAGTTCTTAGTGAGTCTTCGAGCTTAGAAACTTGACCCCGATTCTCTTATACACAAAGTAAATTAGTAACTCGTGACCGACTCCCATCCCGCACAAAAAAATAAAAAACCGCATTCGTGCGGTTTTTTATTTTTAGAGATGAGTGAATTACTTCACTGCGTCTTTCAAACCCTTGCCTGCGCGGAACTTAGGAACGTTCATTGCTGGTACGTTTACTGGTTCGCCAGTGCGAGGATTTCGGGCGGTTCTTGCTGCGCGTTTCTTTACAACGAATGTTCCGAAACCTGCAACAGAGACCTCATCACCTTTCTTTAGTGATTTTACGATCGAGTCAAACACGGTCTCAACTGCTTGTTCTGCAGAAACTTTCGTTCCACCTAACACTGCATGGACGGCGTCGACGATTGCTGCTTTATTCATTTTTTTAAGTAGCTACTTAAACGATTAATAATGCTCGACCGAGTTTTATTATGGTCATACACGCGTATGAACCGCCTTAAGACCACGCAAACATTATATATCAGGCCGTTTTTTAGGCAACAGCCATAAGGTATGGATAGTGGAATATAAAAAATAGAAAGTAGAAATGAGTAGGGAAAAAAGAAAAAACACATAATTATTTAAACAAAAAATCAAGGGGACCCCTTGATTTTTTGTTGTAGAATATAGGTTTTTTGACTTTTTATCTTGCGTACTCAATGACGCGAGATTCGCGGATGACGTTTATCTTTATTTCACCAGGGTATTTCAATTCTTTCTCAACACGAAGGGCAATTTCTTGCGCCATCTTCTTGGCTTCAAGGTCACTAACTTTTTCAGGGTAAACAAAAATACGAACTTCTCTTCCAGCTTGAAGTGCGTAAGTTTTTTCAACACCCTCAAAAGAATTTGCGATAGCTTCAAGGTCACCCAATCTCTTTAGATAATTTTCTGCGGTATCGCGGCGCGCGCCAGGACGACCCCCAGAAATTGCATCGGCTGTTTGAACAATTATTGATTCAATTGTTTCGTAAGGATACTCATCGTGATGTGATTGCATTGCTTGAATAATACGAACATCAGCGCCGTACTTCTGAAGGATGCGCCTACCGATATCAACGTGAGTTCCTTGCACTTCATGGTCAACAGCCTTACCAATATCATGCAAAAGGGCTCCCGCCTTAGCGATTGTGACGTCACCACCTAATTCCTCGGCAAGCATTCCAGAAATATGCGCCATTTCTAGTGAGTGCTGAAGAACATTTTGTCCATAACTTGTGCGGAAATATAATCTTCCTAAAATTGCGATGATTCGTGGGTCAACATTAAACAATCCGCACTCGTAAACAGCTTGTTCTCCTTTTTCTTTGATTATTTTGTGAATTTCATTTTTTGCTTTTTCAACCATCTCTTCAATTTTTACTGGTTGAATGCGACCGTCAAGAATTAAATTCTCAAGTGCGACTCGGGCAATTTGCCTGCGGACAGGATCAAAAGAAGAAATAATGATGTACCCAGGAGTATCATCAACAATAAGCTCAACTCCAGATGCACGCTCAAAGGCTCTAATGTTCCTTCCTTCTTTCCCGATAATTTTTCCTTTAACTTCGTCTGATGGAATTGTGACATTTGTCGTCATTATTTCAGCAGCAGTTGAGGAAGCGAGGCGTTGTATTGATGTGGCCAAAATATCTTTTGCTTTACGGTCAAGACGCTCGGCATTGGCTGTTTCCAGTTTTTGCATGCGGATAAGCATATCCTCTTCGTACCTTTTTTCTAGAGTAGCGAAAAGTTCCGCTCGCGCTTCCTCTTCTGTTAGTTTAGTTACGCGCTCAAGCTCGTGTTGGTGTTTTAGCAAAACCTCCTCAGTTTCCTTTTTAACGTTTGCGACCTCTTCGATTTTGTTTTTTAAACTCTCTGCCTCCTTACTAATATCAACCTGGCGTTGATCAAGAAGCCCTTCTTTGTTGATTAGGCGTTCTTCTGTCTTTTTAAACTCTGCATCGTGTTTTTTCTCTTCTTCGCGGAGCTCCTCCATTCTTGTCTCCGCCTTTTTTACCGCTTCGTTTACGATTTTACCAGCCTCTTCTTTGGCCTGGAGAGTCATTTGCTTAATCTGAAGCTCCATTGACCCTTTTTTCCCTAAAAGGACGAGCCAACGCAAAATATAACCGATTGCGATACCCGCTACACCAGCTACGGCGACTAGCGCCAAAACTATCTTAAGACTCATAAGCGATCAGGAATCGCTCGTAAAAACGTTGCAATTATTAGGTTTTTTGACTATTACTTAGTGTGTTTTCCAGAATGTAATTCATACAGAGGCTAAAACCGAACGTTTGTTTCAAGTGATTCATTTTAATTTATTAAGTGAACAAATCTATTCTATCATTGTCAATAGTAAAAGTAAAAATGGCCATTTTTGGCCATTTTTACTTTTACTATTTTCCGTTACTGATACGGGTTTTGATGATATCGTCGATTAATCCGTATTTTTTAGCTTCTTCAGCCGACATGTAGTAGTCGCGATCGACATCTTTTTCAATTTGGGAAATAGGTTGCCCCGTGTTTTTGGAGAGAATTTTATTGAGAGAGTCTTTTGTTTTCAAAATATGCTTTGCGGAGATTGCAATATCTGATGCTTGCCCTTCTGTACCACCCATTGGTTGGTGAATCATAACTTCGGCATTTGGGAGGACAAAGCGCTTTCCTTTTGCGCCAGCAGATAGAAGTACCGCACCCATTGAGGCGGCGATACCAACACAAATTGTTGAAACATCCGGCTTGATGAAATTCATCGTGTCTAAGATGGCAAGTCCTGCCGTGACGTGTCCTCCTGGAGAATTAATGTAGAGGGAAATATCTTTTTTTGGGTCTTCGTTTTCAAGAAAGATTAGTTGGGCAATGACTATGTTTGCTGTATGGTCATCAATTGGTCCGCCTAAGAAAATAATGCGATCACGTAAAAGACGCGAATAGATGTCGTATGCGCGTTCCCCGTATTGTGATTTTTCGATAACTGTTGGTATTAACATAGTTTTTATCAGCCAATTAGCTTATAAAAGCAGATTATAGCAGAATAAATTTTTTTGCAATGCATGCCTAGATACAACACAGTTTTTTGGTGTATAGTTATGAGTATTATGGGTTTTGAGAATTTAGGAGAGACGTCAATAGAAACAGAGCCTCTTCAAAATGAACAACAAGAAGAAGAGATTGATTTGTCTCGACGTAATTTTTTGAAAGGGCTTGGTGCTATAGCCCTCAGTTCTTTAATTGCTCAACCCCAAGAAAGTTCTGCTGGAAACACGACAAGGGAAACACCTGGAAAAGAAAACCTGCTTGTTAATCATGAAAATCCAAACGAACAGATACTTAGCCCGGAATACAAGAAAGGTGTGGATTTTTTCCGACAAAAGGCACTCAATGAAAAAGAAGAATACGCTGGTTTTTACGTGGAGAAAGAGGGAAACGGAACCTGGCAATCTGCAAGACATAAAGAAGGTCTTGCAACAATTAATTACGATTCTGTTGAAGAAGCGCTTAAGGAAAAACCAAATCTTTTATACATTTTCCACACCCACACAACAGACGGAATATACGAAACTGATGTGGATAGAAAGAAAGGTGTTCGTGAAGGAAAAGAGAACCCTGTTGGAATGCCGCCGAGTGTACTTGATATCGGTACCGCGATAGATATGCACGACCAATTACTGAGAGACTATAAGGGAACGATAAAAATAAAAGAAAAAGTTATTGATGAAGCCGGAGTATGGACGTACTCGTTTGACGAGAAGCACCCGTGCATAGAAGAAATTAGAGAATTAAAAAAATTTATCAAAAAAACCGTGTCGGGACTTTCTGAAAATTTATCGGTAAAGGCGTATATAGATAAAAATCCAGTAACAAAGGATTCCGATCCGCGCATCGCGAATATGGATATTTTTGACAACGTGAGCAGCTTTGACCTTGAGGCCAGAGAAGCCCTTTCTCTTATTTCAAAAAAGATTGGAAACTTGGGAAAAATAATTCACGAAGTGCAGAGGAATGAGTTTATGTACCGCGCCCTCGTTAAAGAGCGAAGGCAACCGTCTCCACAAAAAATAGCTGATCTGTATAAGGAAATGGGGGTTAGTCTAACTTTTGAGCCACATGAAGCTATTTTGCTTGCTGGAAAATAAACGTACGTATTAAAAAATAGCCCGTTTTTGTTTTTATTAGATATAACCTATAGTAGCGCTATGCGATTACACAGATTTTTTGTAGAACAAGAGATAGGGGATAAAAAAACCATTGAAATAAAGGAAGAGAGGCTTTTGTACCAATGGAGAAATGTTTTACGTTTTTCTTCTCTAGATAAGGTTATCTTGTTTGATGGAGAGGGTAGTGACTTCTTGTGTGAGATTAATATTCTTTCAAAAAATGAAGCAAAACTTTTTGTATTAGAAAAAACGAGAGGGATTATACCAAAGAGAAAGATTACACTTTTTGTTTCTTTGATTAAGCGGGAAAATTTTGAACTTGTGCTTGAGAAGACGACAGAGCTTGGTGTGTCACATATCATCCCAGTTGTTGCTGATAGGAGTGAAAAAAAATCTTTTAATTATGAAAGAAGCGCCAAAATTATAGTTGAGGCAAGTGAACAATCTGGGAGATCTGACATCCCCGTTCTTGGTGAAGAAATAAGATTAGAAGAGGCTGTAAATAAATACAAAAAAGAATTAAATATTTTTGCGTTTGATCCATCTGGCTTGGACTCTAATAAAACAACAGCTAAAAGTGATAATCTCGGACTATTTATTGGCCCTGAAGGTGGTTTTACCCCTAAAGAGTTAGAATTTTTTAAGGAAAAAGAAATCTCGATAGTAAAATTAGGAGAACAAATTCTTCGCGCAGAAACAGCAAACATTGTTGCTGTTTCTTTTGTTACGTTTTAGTTTTATTAACGACATAGAGCGAGCAAAATACAAAAGTAATCTTTTGTATTTTCGAGCCGAGGAGTTAATACAGGTTTAATACCTCACCGCTTGCGGTGAGGATGTGCGAGCAAGGCGGGTTTTGATAAAATACCCCGTCGGCTTGCCACAGGGAACCTTTATTTTTGTGCCTCTAAAAATTCAATAACCTTTTGGTTAGACATAATTCCTTCAAGATAGACCTCTGCTCGTTCACGATCAGCGCCAATATTGTGCTCAAGTAAATGCTTTAGTTCTTTTTCAAGCTCTTCTTTTGGCACTTCTATTTTTTCCGCGCGCGCAATCTCAGCTAAGATAAGCTCTGTTTTTACACGTTTTTCAGCATCTTTAGCCCAGTCTTTCTTAATTTCATCTTCGGTTTTCTTAACATTTTTAAGATATTCGTCGAATTTTAGCCCGAGTTTTTCGATATCATACTGTAGACGAGTAAGCATCTTTCTTTGCTCTTCTTCCACAAGAATTACTGGAATTTCTACTTCTGTTTTTTCCGCAATAGCATCTAGAATTGCGACCCGCAACTTTTCTTTGTGAGCCTGTTCTTTTTCAAACTTAATATTTTCCTTTAGTTTTTCCTTAAAGTCGGCAACATTTTCAAATTTACCAAGTGTTTTTATGAATTCATCGTTTAGTTCTGGTAACAATGGTTCCACTATTTCTTCTCCTTCTTTTCCCTCAACCTTAGGCGCGCGCGCTTTCTGAATCTCTTTTATGGTGTCTTCAACCTCTTTTTCTTCTACAACAACAACTTCGTCTTTTGAGAGTTCTTTTTTGGCGATTGATTTGTAGTCTGCAAGTTTAACCTCTGGAAATACGGACGTTTTTAACTTAAAAGAAAGTGGGTTTCCTTTTGCAATTTTTGTTATAGATACCTCCGGTCGTCCAATTGGATCAATTTTATTTTCCGTTATTATTTTTGGGTAAGCATCTCGTATAGCAAATTCAGCCATTTCCTCTAAGACAGCCATTTCCCCTAGTTTTTGAGTAAGGATCTCCTCCGAAGCCTTACCTTTTCTAAACCCTGGTATTTCAACCTGTTCTGATAAATGCGCGACGGCCTTTTTCCTGAATGATTCAAAAACATCGGCAGTTATTTCTACCTCAATCTCAATTTCTGAGTTTTTAAGTTTATTTATTGTTGCTTTCATAGCGAGCATCCTACCCGAAAACAGCCCATAAAGTCAAAACAAAAACCAGTTTTAAAACTGGTTTTTGTTTTGCGTGTTTGTTGTTGTTTACTGAAGCAATTCGCCTTCAATGCTTTTCACATCAGCGTCTGTTGCTGTCGATGAGCCAATAGACCCCAAATCAGCCTCAATCTGAGCGAGGTCGTTCGTCGCTGGAACCTGCGCGGTGTTTTCTTGGATCGTCGGGATGACATCACTAGATTGCCAAACATAATACCCCCCAACAGCAAGAACTAACACAATAATAATAATCGCGATTATTCCACCAACTCCACTTTTTTCTTCCACTGGGGAAGGTGTAGGCACAGGAGCAGAACTTACTTGATTCATTGAATTCATTTCGTTTATTGGGTCCATATTTTTCTATTTTATTTTAATAAATTTATTTTTATTGGTTTGTTGTGGTTGCAGTCACAGTGGTTGGTGTTTGTGTTGCCGCTTTTTTAACTTCAGGAATCACTTTTCCGCTCAATTCTTTGCGGGCCTCCTCAATTGCATCACTTGCCTCGTCAGCCGATTTCTTTATTTGTTCTGTGACAGACTTAACATTTTCTTTGGTTACTGTACCGGAAAGTGATTCTACTAATGTCTTTGTTGCTGTTATTTTTTGTGTAGCTATGTCAATTTTTACCTGAGCTAGAGAAAGAGCTATTTTTGCGCTTGAGGTATCTAGTCCCTTGTTTTCAAAGTTAATTAGAACACGCTCAATGTTTGAAACGGATTTGTTTAAGGACTCTATTCTTGAAGTTAGATTATTTGCTCTTAACCCAAAATAGTTTTTGCTGAGACCAATTTTTTGTTCTTTTATTTTTTCATTAACTTCTCTTCTCATTGAAGTTGATGAAGCTTTGTTTAGTTGTTCGCGAAGATTTTTGACCTGAGAAAAATCTTCCTTCGCTTGTTCTCGGGCTTTTTCAAAGGCTTCTTTTGCTTGCTCAACTGCCTTCTTTTGTGTCTCGCGTGCTTCTTCTAGGGACTTTTTCCTATTCTCGCGGATTTTTTCCATCTCCTCCTTTAGTAATTGAGATGAGGTTGCGTTTGTTATTGTGGGGATAAAGTTTTTTCTAGTTTCTTTTACTTCTTCTCGCGCTTTTTCTTGGATGTTTTTCAACTCTTCTCTTTTCTTTTCGGCAGCATTCTTGGCTGCTTCTCTATTTTTTTCTTGTAAGTTTTTTAGCTCCTCTCTTCTTTTTTCGACAGCAGCCCTTGTTGTCTCATTTGCTTCTTTTATTGCCTGGCCTCCTTCAATAGAAGTTGTTGTGACGGGAGATGCGGTTGTTCCTTCTGCAACGGCATTAGAAACAAAAATTAAACTGAGAACAATTAATGGAATGATTTTTTTATTCATAAAAATTTAAATATTAATAATAACCAAAACGAAATGTTTGTTTCGGTATTATAGCAAAAAAAGAGCAATCTTAATGATGCTCTTTTTCTGTGGAAAACTTTACCGTTCAACAATAAGGAGATTTAGGAGTTTTTGTTGTATTTTTCTTGATACAAAACGACTGAACGCTCAAAGTCTTTCATCGCTTCTTCTTTTCCTTGCCAATCACCAACAGTAACCTTTTTATTTTGAAGTTCCTTGTAAACAGCAAAAAAATGTTTTATTTCATCAAGAAGGTGAGGTTCAATATCATGGATATTGGTAGTGTTGTTAAATCTAGGGTCGTCTGCTGGGACTGCTAATAGTTTTGCGTCGTCGTCTCCACCATCGTTCATTGGGAGAACTCCGATTGGTCTTGATTTTACAAGACACCCTGGAATAAACGCCTCGTGGGCGAGAACTAAAACATCAAGCGGATCTCCATCGTCCCAAAGCGTATTAGGCACAAATCCGTAGTTTGTGGGGTAGTGCATTGGAGAATAAAGAACACGGTCAAACTTAATGAGACCAGTTTCTTTATCTAATTCGTATTTAACACGGGAGAGTTTTGGAATTTCGATGACCACGTTCATATGTTCTTTTGTACCAGGTTTTACGTCATGCCAAATATTCATGTTTTTTGTTTTTGTTTATCTACCTATTCAGTAGTTTCTTTTGTTAAATTTTCACCAACTTCAATCTCGTCGGGGGCACCAAATTCAGCCTTAGCGTCATCAGTCATTTCAATAACATCACCGTCTGTTTTAAGGATTTCTTCTCCTTTAGGACTAACGATATCTATTCTCCAGCCGGTTAGTTTGTTAGCTAAGCGAACATTTTGGCCACCTTTACCAATTGCAAGAGATAGTTGGTCTTCCGCAACCTCAACACGAGCTTGTCTCTCTGTTTCGTCAATAAGAACACTAGTTACTCTTGCTGGTGATAGCGCATCAGCAACAAAGCGCTTTGGGTCCTCTGACCATTCAATAATATCGATTTTTTCACCGGATAGTTCTTGGATAACAGTTGAAACACGAACTCCGCGTTGTCCTACGCAAGCTCCAATTGGATCAACATGCTGGTCCGTAGAAGAAACGGCAATCTTTGAACGAGAACCAGCTTCACGGGCAACGGCTTTGATTAAAACAACACCGTTTGCAATTTCTGGCGACTCTAACTTAAAGAGTTCTTCGATAAAACGAGGATGGGTACGAGATAATTTTATGTTTATACCGCGTGGAGTTTCTTCAACAGCATATAAATATGCGCGAATACGTTCACCGCGACGATAGAATTCCCCAGGAATTTGTTCTTCCATTGGCAAAATTGCTGTTGTGCGCCCAAGATCTAGAAACGCGTTTCCACGCTCCATTCTTTGGACAATTCCAGAGATGATTGTCCCTTGTTTGTCTGAATATTCTTCTAAAACAGAGAATTTCTCAGCTTCTCTGATCCGTTGGATGATAACTTGCTTAGCGCTTTGGGCGGCGATTCGTCCGTAATCATCTTTTGTTTCAAGTGGAAAAACTATTTCTTCACCTAAGACAGCATCCTTTTTGATTTTTTTAGCATCTTCAAGAAAGATGTGGTGTTCTGGGTTATAGCGTTCACGAATATCCTCGGCGTCTTTTAGCCTTTCTTCTTCTGAAGCATCCTCTGGAATAGCGTCTTTAATGGTTGTTTCATCAGCAATTATTTTTACTTGAAGAAAATCAGTTGCTCCTGTATCTAGGTCAAAACGGGCACGAACAATCTGCCCCTTTTTGCCATAATCACGGCGATAGGCAGCAGCAAGGGCTTGTTCAATAGCGTCTATTATTTTTTCTCTTGGAATCTTACGCTCCTCTTCTAGTTGTTCGAGAGCAGATTTTAAAACTTTTAGGTCCATCATGTTGATAATTCTTAAATTTTTTGATAAAAAAATGCCCGTTTTTGACGGACTTGTTACTCGTTGTATGATACCAGGATTTTCAAAAAAAGCAAGGGAAGAAGGTAATGTGTACACACATATGGCGGTTTCTGGATAAAC
>CAYPVT010000028.1:0-8878 GCA_964414265.1 uncultured Candidatus Saccharibacteria bacterium
ACGGCACAACGAAAATAAAAGTTCTTGCGAGAGTGTTTTCGCTCGCGCGTAGGCTTTTGCACGGTGAAGAACGCAATGCTCCTTTGTTTGAAGAGGTTAATAAGTTTGTGGAATTCATAAAAACAAAAAATCTTAGCTTTGAAGACCTTATTTTGGTTGAAGGAATAATGGCGGCTCGTATTTTAAACCACCTTGGTTATTGGGGAGAAAACGATAGGCTAGCTCACGTGTTTTTGGGGGAGGTTAATGAAGGAAAAATTAAAGACACTCTGCCGGTAAAAAGTGAGTTGTTTAAGGAAATTAACAAAGCTCTTAAAGAGACTCATCTATAACGCGTGATATAATATGGCGATGTCAGAAAATAAAGACTTTAGTCCAATTGATGGAGTTTCTAAGAAGCTTTATAGTTCATTCGCACGTGGAAAAAGCTTTGTGCATCCAGGTAAACTTCAGGCAAAAAATTACGGGATAAAAAAAGAATGGGAAGACGAGGTTCCTAAAGAAGAAGTAGTCGGCAATTTAAGCGAAACAAAAACCCCAGCATCAATGTTTAAAAAAATATTTCTCGGAGCACTAGTCTTTTTTGTAATCTCGGCTTTATATGCCGGGTATACATTTTTTGTTGGCGGAAATATTGTTTCCTCAAAAAATATTAAAATAGAAATAGCAGGGCCAGCGTTTGTTGCAGGAGGCGAAGAGCTCGCTCTTCAGGTTGTAGTTCATAATGGTAATAGTGCAACTCTTGAGCTTGCTGATTTGATTATTGAATATCCCAAAGGGGCTGGTGCTCAAGATACGCAAGACATCGAAAGAGAAAGAGATTCGTTGGGGGAAATAAAATCAGGCGACTCGATAGAAAAAATTGAGAAGTTAAAATTATTTGGAGCGGAAGGAAGTGATAAAGAAATAAAATTCACCCTTGAATATCGAATAGCAGGTTCTAACGCCGTTTTTACAAAAGAGGCAAATTACATTGTTCGCATAAACACCGCCCCGGTTAGCCTTTCTATTGATGCGCCAGAAGAAGGCAGTGACAACCAGAGTTATCAGTTTAAAGTAAGAGCTTCTTCTAATTCCACAGAGGGCGTAAACAATCTTTTGTTGCGAATCGAATATCCAGCTGGCTTTGATTATAAAAGCGCTGAGCCAAAACCAACTTTTGGTAATAACGTCTGGCGGGTTGGGGACTTAAGCAAAGGCGGATTTAAAGAAATTTCGGTAACAGGAATTATTCACGGACAAGACGGTGAAGATAGAACCTTCCGCGTTTATACTGGTGAACAAGATTTTAAAGACGAACAATCGATAGGAGTTGCTTACAACTCGGCATTTCATTCAGTCGCAATTAAGAGACCATTTTTGAGCGCCAACCTTTTAATTGATGGCAAAAGCGACGACGTCATTGCAGTGTCGTCTCGTAGTGGGATACAGAGTGAAATAATTTGGAAAAATAATCTTCCTACAAAAATCACAAATGCTCGAATTGAGGTTCAGTTTTCTGGCGGGTCGTTGGACCAGTCGTCGGTCACCGCGGATCGTGGTTTTTATAATTCAGGTAATAACACTATTATTTGGGACAAAAATAGTATTAATGAATTGAGAGAAATTCAGCCTGGAGATAGTGGAAGAATGAGTTTTTCGTTTAGGCCAGAAACGTCGTCGAATAATTTTTCAAGTAAAGAGTTGGTTGTTTCGGTTAATGTTTACGGAGAATTTTCAGATGTCGATGTTAGTGGTAGTCAGTCGGTTTCATCTCAATCAAAAACTACTATTAGGGTAAATTCTGATTTCCAGATTACTCCAAGAATTTTATATTACGGTGGTCCGTTTAGTAATGAAGGTAAACTACCACCACAGGTTGGGAAAGAAACCACATACGCGATTACTTTCACGGCCGTAAACTCTACTAATAGAATTACTAAAGCTACAGTCAAAACGACACTACCTTCTTACGTTCGTTTTACTGGAACAATTTCCCCAGATAATGAACAAGTAACTTTTAACGATAAGACAGGGGAAGTTATTTGGAATATCGGAGCAGTTGAGCCTGGGGTTGGTTTTACTAAACCAATTAGAGAAGTTTCTTTTAAAGTAGGATTTACTCCATCACTCGGGCAAGTTGGCAGAACAGCGTCATTGACTGGCGATATTTCATACGAGGGGAGTGACGAGTTTACCGAGAGCGTTATTTCAGGTATATTCTCTCCACTAACCACCACCTTAAACAACGACCAATCGTTTAAGAGCGGAAATGATATAATCGTCAAATAAACATGTCTGACAACAAAAAAGAAGAAGGGCTTATGGAAAAAATTGTGTCGCTTTGTAAGCGACGCGGTTTTATATATCAAGGTTCGGAAATATACGGAGGTATGTCTGGTATGTACGACTTTGGTCCGTACGGAGTTGAGCTTTTAAATAATATTAAGGCAGAGTGGTGGAAGGAGCATGTTCAGACCAGGGATAATTATTTTGGCCTCGATTCAGCGATGTTTAAAGACCCTCGTGTTTGGGATGCATCCGGACACACGAGTGGTTTTTCTGACCCGCTCTCTGAGTGTAAGAAATGTAATACACGTATTCGTGTTGATAAAGAGCTCGAGAAAATTGGAGTGGCTGCAGATGAAAAGATGTCAGAATCACAACTCGGTGCTCTTTTTGATGAACACAAGAGCAAGGTTAAGTGCCCAAAATGTGGCTCAGTCGATTTTACCCCAGTTCGAGCATTTAATTTACTAGTTAAGACTAATATGGGTGACTTCACTGGTAAAAACGAGAACCCGGTGTATCTTCCCGGTGAAGCATGTCAGGGTATTTATCTTAATTTTAAAAATATTATTGATACCACGCGGGCGAAAGTGCCTTTTGGTGTCGCGCAGATTGGCAAGGCTTTCAGGAATGAAATATCACCACGCAACTTTCTTTTTCGCACGCGCGAGTTTGAACAGGCCGACACACAGTTTTTTGTGCGCCCGCACGAGAATAAAGAAGCCTATGAAAAGATTAAACAAGAACGATTCTCGTGGTACCTGAAAATGGGTATTAAAGAAGAGAATTTGCATTGGAAACAACATAAGAATCTTGTATTTTACGCATCTGATGCGTGGGATATTGAATATAATTATCCATCGTATGGTTTTGATGAGATGGAGGGCATTCATGACCGTACCGATTACGACCTTACTCAGCACTCAAAGCATTCTGGTATCGATCTTTCTTATACCGACCCGTACACGGGTGAAAAATATATTCCTTGGGTTTTAGAAACATCTGCAGGTCTCGGCCGTATATTCCTTGCTTTTATTTCTGACGCTTACACTGAAGATGAACTCGGGGGTGAAATGCGGACAGTGCTTAAACTTTCTCCAATGCTCGCACCAATAAAGTGCGCCGTATTTCCTCTTTTGAAAAACAAGCCAGAGCTTGTTGCGAAAGCTCACGAAGTTTTTCTTATGCTTAAAAAAGATTTTAGGTGTGAGTTCGATGACAACGGAAATATTGGTAAGAGGTATAGAAGGCAAGATGAAATCGGCACACCATTTTGTGTAACTATTGATTTTGACACCTTAGAAGACAACACAGTGACAATCCGCAATCGTGATAATGGGGAACAGGAACGTGTTTTGATTACGGAGTTAGGAAACAAAATCTCTAGTGCGATCGGTAATTAGGCTGGTTTTTTAAAGATTCTTTTCTTAAACAATAAATTTCATTGGCAAAAGTTGTTAGAAATATTCTATCGAGTTCTTTGCTATAAACGACCTTGTTTGTTATTCGTTCAGTAGCTTGAAAGAAGGCTGTGTTTTTTCCCGTTTTTTTATCAAGCTCATAAAGCCTTCCATCGTTTGAGCCAATATATATCCTGTCGTTAATTATTTCAGGAGAAGAAAAAATTCTGCCATTTGTCGCAAAGCTCCATATAATTGCGCCACTTTTTAAATCAATACAGTATAGATTTTTATCAAGCGAAGCTATGTATATAAAATCATCATGGATTAACGGGGTGGAATATATTGCCTCGTTTGCCTTTGTTTTATGAAGAAGTTTTCCTGTTTTTGTTTCCAAAATATATACATACGAATCAAATGAACCAAAAACCACCAATCCACGTTTTTCGTCAAAGGAGAAGGATTCTTTTATTTCGCCGTCCGTTTTAAATTCCCAAACTAATTTTCCTGTTTTTGCCTCTAACCCATAAACGGAATAATTATTATTACCACAAACAACAATGTTAGATCTCATGGAGTAAGCAGGTGATGAGTAAGACTGTTGAGACATTGAAAACTCCCATTTCTTTTTGCCGGTATCTAAATCTAGGGCTACAAGGCATCCTTGTTTTCCCCATAGTCCGAAATCTAGGCCAACAAAAATACTGTTTAAATTTTCCGCTATACACGGGGATGAGGCTACCCAATCTGCTTCCATGAATACCCATTTACGTTTTCCGTTTTCTGAATCTAGTGCATAAAAATTGCCGTCGTTGGCACCAAAGTAAATGGTATTACGGGCAATAACTGGTGAAGAAAAAACTTTCTTTGTTTTGTCTCCAAACAGAATTTTATATTTCCACACTATGTTTCCGTTTGATTGGCTTAACGCCCAAAAAGTTCCATTGTCTCCACCGAAATAAATTTTTTCACCATCTATGGCTGGCATAGATTTTGGAATAACCTTAAAGTAGTCTGTATTTTCACTCTTGAAATACCACTCTGTTTTGAAAGGCATCGGTACTGGTATTTGTGCGCTTTCTACAAGATTGTTTATGTTAAGTGTATTTTTAAAATCATTAATTTCAAAAAGAGAGATAATTTTTATTCCACGTTCGTTAAAATATTCATAGTATGATAAGTCCCTGAATCTTAAGACAACGAAAACTGCGCTAACTTTTTCCCCAAGTGCTTCGACAACCTCGACTTGTCTGATAAAACTTTTTCCAGTATTTAAAATATCATCAACTAAAATAATTTTTTCATTAGATATTTCTCCCTCAACCATTTTTAGTAAGCCACTTTTTTTACGCGATTTACGTATAAAAAAACCATTTGATACTTTACCTTTTTCTCTAGTTTTCAAAACAAAAGACGTAATAAGAGGAATAGAAGCAACTTCAATGCCCCCAATCTGGAAAGGATATTCATTTTTTGTTTTTTCCCAAAATAATTCGCTTACAGCATCAAGAATATCCGCTTTTAAAAATACGCGCCTAAAATCAAAAAGCCAACTGTTGTCTACTCCATTTTGGTCAACAATTTTTTCTTTACCCCTTGTTATAAAAACCTCTTTTTCTATAACTTCTTTTAAGTTTAGTTTTTTGGCCTCTAGTTCGTCTGTCATTAGGTGAATTTTACAACGAATGTGTTGATATATACAATTATGCCTAATTACAACAATATTTATGTTTTTGCTTAATCTTTTCGAAACACTTAACGATATCTACTACCTAAGGCAAATAAACGCTTTTTCTTTGTGGCTTTTAAAAAATTCACTAGAAAATGAAGTTGTGTTCATTCATCTTCCACATCAAGAAAGGTTTTTGAAAGGTAATTTTTTTGATAAAACAAAACAAAAACCATCCTTTATTTTTTGTAGAAAAGACGGGCTTAATGAAGCTCTTGAGAAAAACAACTTTAATTCCGCCAGTGGTTGGCAAAGTATTTTTTTATCTAACGAATTCGAGATTTGGGAAAATAAAGAAAAATATCAGAGTGTGAATTTACCAATTCGTTTTGGTTTAACAGAGAAAGAAAAAGAAGAAGCTCTTAACCACTCTAGGTGTATTTTAGAAAATTTTTTGACAAAAGGGGGCGTAAGGAAAGACTCTTCTGGGACCATCACGGGTCGGTTTTCTCAAAAAGTAAATATTGATGTTGCTTTGTGGGTTGGTGGGGAATTACGCGGTTCTCGTATTGTTGAGAACTTACCATTTTGGGAGGCTATTGAAGAAGCAACAGTACGCGCTTGTAGAGACGAAAGATTTAAACCACTCTCGTTTGAAGAGTTGAGTAGCACAACAATTGAAATCGCAATACTCTCTAGTTTAAGGATCCCGCTTTTGAAAAAAGAAAAAGCGTCTAATGTTGTTTACACAGAAAAAGGTTATCTTATGTCGATAAACGGTAAGCAGGGGTGGTTTTTACCAGCTGTTTTTAATTGTATTTCGTTCAGCGGGTTGAGTGATTTTCTAGTAAACCTTATTGAAAAGAAAATTGGTATTTCGAGGCTTTTTTTGCCGAACGCTTTAATTGAAATATTTGAAGTTGATAATTTTATAGAATCAACAAAAAAGAAGCCACTATCTTTAAAGGGGCCAATTGTTTTAAGGAACAATCATCCTGATGATACTAAAGAAGAAGAGATTTATTCCCGTTTTTACGAGAGTGTTAATAGAAGCGCAGACTTTATTTGTATGGTTCAAGAAGGTGATGGTAATATTCCACCGATTATAAACCCGCTCTCAGGCAAGATTGGCCAAATAGACTGGGTCCGCTTGGCTCTGACAGCATGGGCGCTTTCTTTGTGGGGAGAAACGACTAAAAATGATTTGTATAAAGAATCAGCAAGAAAAAGTTTTTCATATCTTAGGGAAAATTTATATGATCATCCATACATTCCCGCATATTCGCGTTGTTTGTCGTTAATTTATTACAGAAGATTGGCTATTGTTTTAAATGAACACAAAGAAGCTGAAAAAAGTGGAGAGGTGATTACCAGCCTTATTCACAAATTAGATTATGAGCCAATTTTATATTCGCAGATTGCTGTTCATTTAATTGATGTCGCATCTCAAAATAATGATTGTTTAAAAAAAGCAGAAGAATTCATAGCGATTGTTCTAGAAGACCACCAGAAGGGGATTGTGGAGAATAAATTTAAACTAGAGTTAACCAGATATCCAGAACTCATACACTTACTTAAAGAGTTGGGCGAAAAAACAAACAACAAAGAACTATTGTCCAATGCCAATAAAATTAGTGACTGGTTTGTTTCAAAGCAGTTAAAAGATGGAAGTTTTCCAAGCTTAGTTGATTCAATATTTTCTTACGTTAGGGGTACAGGAAAAATATTTGAGGTTTTGTCTTTGGACTTAGAAAAAAACAAAAAAGTGATTGAGAAAACAATGCTATGGATTATGGATATGCAATACACGGAAGAAAACACTTTTTTTGTTAGAGAGGATGTTAAGGGAAAAATTTTAGGTGGTTTTCGTCACGATAATTTAAACCAAGAGGTGTGGATTGACGCCACAGCGCACGTGTTAATAGGCGCTTCTCGGCTTAAGAAAACAAACGGTGCGTAGTAGTTATCCACACAAAGGTAGGCCTTTCGTGTTATTATTAATGAAAATATGATTCAGAAAGCAAAAAAGAAAACATCATTTTTGATAGGTATTTTAGCAACGGGTATATTGAGTGTAATAGGTGGATATATAAGTTCTAACTACTCAAGAGATGGTTCTTTTCTTACCCCTATCGCTAAAGCAGATGTCCCGAACCCGCTTTCTGGTACTGGTTTTGAAGGAACTAGTGCGTCTATTGATGCCGGTAGTGGTGGTGGAGATGGTGGTGGTGGTGGTGGTGGAGATTGTAGTAGTAGTTCTTGTTATTAAGTTATGGATGAAATAAAAGATGATTTTTATAAACAAGAAGAAACGGTAGATGGAAACTCTTACAAGGTTGTTTTTGTTAGTATTTTTACGCTAGTTGTCTTTTTCTTTATTTCTTTTGGCGTTCTTTATTTTTTTGAAAAAGATAAGGCAAACAAAATAGCACAACGCGATAAAGCTTATTATGAAAGTTTGTTACAGAGCGATAAAGCTTATTATGAAAGTTTATTACAAAATAAACCCGAGGCCCTTCAAAAATCTTTAGTGGAAGATATTAAAAATGGTGTTAATGATGCGGAAACAAAATCAGCTGCTTATTTTATTACACATAGATTTTTCGATAATGGAGGTAATATCTATGAGATTTACGATTATGTAGAAAAACACACAGAACTCTCTTTTTTTAAGGAGGCAGAAGGTATTTACCCAGAAGCTTTCCTTAAATTAAAAAATAAAAAATTACCACAAACCTACACTAAAGAGTCTTACGATGTGTACCTTGCTTACGTAGAAGTGTTGTATAAACAAGGGTATGCAGATATTGCTGGTTTATCAACAGCAGCAAACCAGTATGCCGGAAATGCGTATTTCAACACGAATCAATCAGAAGGAGAGAGAGGTGTTTATTTAAAGAATACCGAGCGTGACATAAAAAAAGCGTTAGAATTTTTATCTGCGTCTAACGACGACGTTACTAAAATATTAGAAGGTAAATTAACATCAAGCGATATTCCAGCTAGAGATATTTTGGTTGGATTAAATCAACATGCCGCCGCCATTCGCTACCTTGAAGCCATGGGTATTAACACTGTTTCGACTAAAACATCGCGAGAAATTTTTACCTTTGCTATGGATTACTCATCTCGTTTTGTTATTGAGTTAAACATGTTTACCTCTCTTATAAACGCTTCAACTCTAGTAATACTTGATTCAAGTACAACTGAAGAAATTAAGGTGGCACTGGATCCAATTTTAAGTTTCGACATAAAGAAACCTAGTTCATACAAAGGAAGTGTTATTATAAAAATAATAAATTCAAGGTTTGAACAAAAACTAGAAGGTAGTAATTATGTAAGAATGGATATTTATAGCAAGCGAAATGTTTTATTAATCGCAAGTAGGGTGCCAGAATTTAAGGCATGGCTCATGTCTAATGGTTGGACGGAGACTGATTTTAGATGAAATACACTATAGAGTCGCACGGCTCGGTAGTTTTGCGGGTGTTTTAGGTACGGACATATGGCGGTTTAGTTAACTTGTAATTCGCCAAAAATT
>CAYPVT010000029.1:0-8727 GCA_964414265.1 uncultured Candidatus Saccharibacteria bacterium
GCTGCTCCAACTTTTATAACAGCAACTCCACCAGTTAACTTTGCGAGTCGTTCTTCAATTTTTTCGACATCAAACTTAGATTCTGTTTTTTCGCGAATTTTTTTCAATTGAGCTACTCGTGCATCAATATCTGCTTTCTTCCCCTTCCCTCCAACAATAGTTGTGCTGTCTTTTGTAGAAATTATTTTACTAGCGCGACCCAATACAGAGACATCCACATTTTCAAGCTTAATACCAAGCTCGTCAGAGACAACCTTTGCCCCGGTCAAAACAGCAATATCCTGAAGAATTTCTTTCTTTCTGTCTCCAAATCCGGGTGCCTTAATAGCAAGCACTGAAAACGCTCCCCGGATTTTGTTAACCACAAAAGTGGCCAAGGCTTCACCGTCAACATCGTCGGCGATAATAACAATTTCTTTCTTGCCAGTTTGGGCAAGTTTTTCAAGCAACGGTAAAATTTCCTTTATACTTGAGATTTTTTTATCGGTAATAAAAATAGGCGCATCTCTATATTCTGCCTCCATTCTATCGCCGTTGGTTATCATATAAGGAGAAACGTACCCTTTATCAAACTGCATTCCTTCAACTATTTCAGATTCAATACCAAACGACTGTGATTCTTCAACGGTTACCACCCCGTCTTTACCAACCTTGCCAATTGTGTCTGCAATAATTTTCCCAATCTCTTTAGATTCAGCAGAGATAGATGCCACCTGCATTATTTCTTCTTTACTTTTTATTTCCTTGCCAATCTTCTTCAAAGCAAGCACCACCTCACCAGCGGCACTTTCAATCCCCAACCGAATTCCCATGGCGTTCACACCCATAGTTGTTTGCTTGATACCTTCAGAGACAATAGCTTGGGTCAAAATGACAGCTGTCGTTGTGCCGTCCCCAGCATTTTCGTTTGTTTTAGTTGCAACCTCTTTCACAATCTCCGCGCCCATGTTTTCAAATTTATCAGAAAGAGTAATTTCTTTTGCTATTGAAACTCCATCGTTTGTAATTGTTGGAGCGCCATAACCCTTATCGAATACAACATTTCGTCCACGAGGACCAATTGTTATCTTTACTGCGTTTGCAACCTTATCAACTCCATTTTTTAAAAGCTGACGGGCGTTCTCGTTGAAAATTATTTGTTTTGCCATATTTTTAAAAAATTATTTGATAATCGCTAAAATATTTTCTTCTTTTAGCATGAAGTATTCATCTCCCTCAACCTTTACTTCATCTGGTCCGTATTTAGAAAAAATAACCATATCTCCAACTTTAACCTTCATTGGTAAAATTTTTCCCTCATTGTTCATACGACCTTCACCAACAGCTATAACTTTCCCTTGTTCTGGTCTTTCTTGATCAACTGTTTCAGGAATGATAATTCCACTTTTAGTTTTTTTGGCGTCTTCTTTAGTAAATGGCTTAACTAAAACCCTGTCTCCGAGTGGAATAATTTTTGTTTCTTTTTTCATATTTTTGTTTAGTTATTAATAAAATGAATTAATTAATAGAGGCCCTTGAAACAACAATCATACACTACTTTATAACAAATACGGCAATATAATATTTCATTTGTATATAGCTGTCAAAATAACTTTTTTTATTAAATTAATCTGGTTTGACATAATTATTATTACGTGGTAGCCTTTCGGGAGCAGACCTTTCTCAGTTAATATCCACCACCAAACGGAGGAACAAAATATGGCATCCCTTTCTTTTGAGCTGAAGAGGCTCGCCGAGGAACTCAACAGGATTCAACCTCAGGTCAACGAGGCAAACGGAAATTTTCGTGTCGCAAAATCGAAGCTCGACGTGGCACAAGGGAGTCTCGCCGTGGCAAAGAACGAGCTCTCTTCAGCGCAGACGCAGGTAGTGGAGATGAACGAACGCAAGACTGCAATACTGAAGCAGATTGCGGACCTCGTCAAAGCCGAGATTCCTCCCGTCCGTGATAATTCACTCTCGGCAATGGGAACCATCAACGCCCCCGATTTTCCACTCCTGACACTAACCGTGGATGATCTCGAGAACAGGTTATGGCTGACGACCAGAGTGCTCAATTGCCTCAAGGCCGAAGGTACCTATTACGTCGGCGAACTGGTCCAATTAAGTGAAGTAGAGCTTGCCAAAATACCCGGCCTCGGCTGCAAGTCGCTCAACGTGATTAAGGAAGTACTCGCGTCGCGCGACCTCAGTCTCGGTATGAAGGTCATAGGCTGGTCACCTCCCCAGTCTTGAATATCCGCATTTGGTGGCCTTAGATACCGATCCCGCACGGCAACGTGCGGGATTCTTCTTTTTTAAAAAAATAATTTCCCTTAAAATACCCATAAAATACTTTTTTTAAACATTGCGCATATTGTGAAATTTTCATGAAAGCCCAAACTTTTTGTTTTTAAAAAAGAAGTAAAACGTCTTTTTCTTCAATACCTCGTGTTTGCCCTTAAAATGCATTACGGAGCCTGACGAGGCGAGTATAGTAAATTTTTAGCAAAAAATTATACGCGCATTTTAAGGGCAAACACTTAAAACATTTGCATTTTCTGGCCCCCTTTGGTAGAGTTTTTACATATGGAACTTATCGCTACTGCCCTACCTTGGGCCCAAGTTGCGCTTTCCGCTCTACTCATTGCCGCAATACTGCTTCAGCAGTCCGGTACTGACACAGGCGGGGCCTTAGGTGGAGGAGAAGGATCAAGCTGGCAAAACAGCAAAAGAGGAGTAGAAAAAGTACTCTTTAATGCGACGATTGTAATCGCTCTTTTGTTTGCTGTCTCTTCTTTTCTCGCTCTCGTCGTCCGATAAAACTCCAAAAAGCCAAGCTGTATTTACAGCCTAGTTGGCATTTAAATTAAACAAAAATTACTCTAGTGAATGAAGAGAATAGTATAAAGGGAAGCAATATCCCTTCAAAAAAAGAAGTTATCCGAGCAATCGGCTCTTTTTCGTGTAAAGAAAAGAAGGCTCTATTAATACTCGCGGGGTTGTTTGTTGTTAGTTTTCTTTGGCTTGTACAGTCGGTTAATCAAGAGTTTAAGGTTACTGTTCCAGCCCACGGCGGAACATTAACCGAAGGAATTATTGGCACGCCAAGACTAATTAATCCAGTTCTTGCAATATCAGATGCTGACCGAGACATTACTGAATTAGTTTACTCCGGACTCATCAGAAAAATGCCTGATGGAGAAATTGTGCCTGATTTAGCTTCTAGCTATGAGATTTCAAACGACGGACTTTCTTATACCTTCACATTGAAGGACGATTTAATTTTCCACGACAGTAAACCACTTACAACAGATGATGTTCTCTTCACAATAGAAAAAGCGCAAGACCAAGTCTTAAAAAGTCCAAAGCGTTTGAATTGGGAGGGGGTGACTGTACAAAAAATAGACGACAAAAAAATTCGTTTTATTTTAAAACAGCCATACTCCCCTTTTATTGAAAACGCTACGATAGGAATATTACCAAAACATATCTGGAAAAATATAAGTTCAGAACAAATGAGCTTAAGTGATTTCAACACCAACGGAGTTGGTTCTGGTCCTTATAAAATAGAATCTATAAAAAAAGATTCCTCTGGAATACCTTCCTACTATAAATTAAATTCTTTTAAAAAATTCGCCCTTGGTAAGCCATATATAGATACAATGGTGGTTAGATTTTATGCAAACGAAAAAGAGCTTGTTCAAGCCCTAAAGAGCGGAGCTGTAGACAACATAAATGCTATAGACCCAGAATACGCCAAGGATATCTCCAAAGATTTCCAGATAATCACAACCCCACTTCCTAGAATATTTGGTATATTCTTCAACCAAAACCAGTCTCCTGCCTTGTCTGATATCGCCGTACGCCGAGCTTTAAACAACACCATTAATAGAAAAGAGATTATTGATTCAGTTCTTTATGGTTACGGAATACCCGCTTATAGCCCAATACCAAAGACAGGTAAAGATTACGTCCCTGTCTATCAAAGTTCTGAAGCTACAGATCAAGACAAAAAAATAGCGGAAGCAAGAGCTTCCCTCGAAAAAGCTGGGTGGAAATGGAATGAGGAAAAAAAGGTTCTTGAGAAGACCGTTAAAAAAGTTGTTACTCCCCTATCTTTCTCGATAACAACAGCAGACACCCCAGAACTAAAAGCGGCTGCGTTGTTAGTTGAAAAACAGTGGGAAAAACTTGGAGCAAACGTTGAAATAAGAATATTTGAATCAGGGGACTTAAACCAAAATATAATACGACCAAGAAAATATGATGCTCTTTTATTTGGAGAAATAATAAGACAAAATTCAGACCCATATGCGTTCTGGCATTCTTCTCAAAGAAATGACCCAGGACTAAATATCGCGATGTACGCAAATTCATCTGTCGACAAACTATTAGAGACAGCTCGAACAACATCCGACGAAAAAAAGAGACAGGAATCATACCGTTTGTTTGAAAATGAAATATCAAGTGACGTTCCCGCAATATTCCTTTACTCGCCTGATTTTATTTACGTACTGGGAAAGAATTTGAAAGGAGTTGATTTCGGAGAAACGACAATAACCTCAGAAAGATTTACGGTTGTTTACAAATGGTATTTAAAGACAGAAAACGTTTGGAAGATTTTTACTAAAGAAGAAAACATTATCTAAAAAAATAATTAAAAAAACATGACTGATAAAACAGAAAAACCAACAGGAAAAGGCGGAGCTAAACCAACGTCACACGTACGACGTGCAACTAGAACATTTCCAAATCTACAAAGTGGCACAAGCACCGGAAACATCTCTGCTCGGGGAGCTGTAAGTAGTGCTCGATTTACTAGTACCCCTGGAAGTCGCGCACCACAACGAAGTAGCGCCGGGCACAGCGGTACAAGTACACATCGTCGCCAACATGGAGGAGGGCGTCCACCGAGGGCAACTTCATACCCACCAAGAGATACTACTGTTCACAAAATCCCAGAACTTGGAGATGAGAACATCCGAATAATTCCACTTGGTGGAGTTGAAGAAATCGGTAAGAACATGACCGCTTTTGAGATTGGTGATGATATTTTCGTCGTTGATATGGGGTTCCAGTTTAGCGAAGATGATACGCCAGGTATTGATTACATTCTTCCAAACACCAAATACCTTGAAGAAAACAAAAGTAAGATTCGTGCGGTCTTAATTACCCACGGACACCTAGACCACATTGGGGCTATTCCTTACATTATGGAAAAAATTGGTAATCCCCCTCTTTACACCAGAAGCTTCACTTCCCTTATGATTAAGAAGCGACAGGAAGAATTTCCTCATGCTCCAGCCATTGATTTCCGTGTAGTTGAAAGTGGCGAAAGAGTAAAAATTGGGAATACAAATATCTCCTTCTTTGCTGTTACTCATGCTATCCCTGACTCAATGGGAATAATAATAGAAACTCCTTATGGTGATATCGTCCACACAGGAGATATTCGACTTGATCACGAAGACGGAAAAGTCTCAGAAATCGAAAATGAAATCTATAGTTTTTTCAAGGAAAGAAATGTTCTATTGCTTTTGAGTGATTCCACTAACGCAGAAAACCCCGGCTTCTCTATTTCTGAAAAATTGGTCTATCAAAACATTGAGACAGTAATCAGAGAGGCTAAGGGTCGTCTTATCCTTTCAACTTTCGCGTCACAAGTAGAGAGAATGTTAAAGATGCTTGAAATTTCTGAAAAGTACGGAAAGAAAATTGTCGTTGACGGAAGAAGCATGAAGACGAACATAGAAGTTACCAAGGCCGCAGGACTTCTTAAAACAGGAAAAGATTCCATTATCACCGTTGAGCAAATGGCAGATTATCCAGAAAACAAGATTGTTGCTTTGGTTACTGGCGCTCAAGGAGAAGAATTTGCCGCCCTAATGCGTATTGCAAACAAGAGCCATAAATACATTAAACTCACCTCTCGTGATACCGTTTTAATGTCTTCTTCTATTGTCCCGGGAAATGAGCGTAATGTTCAAAAACTAAAAGACAATCTCTCTCGCCAAGGTGCGCACATCATTCACTATAAAAATTCGGACATTCATTCGTCAGGTCATGCTAACGCCGAAGAACTAGCTTGGATACACGCAAAGATACATCCTAAGTTCTTTATTCCGATTCACGGATACCACTACATGCACAGAGTGCATGCTGATATCGCAAAACGCATAATCCCAGAAGAAAACATCATTATTCCAGACAACGGAATGATAATTGAAATCCAAGACAAGGGGCAAAAAATAGTCGCTCTAAAAGAAAATGTGCCAAAGGGCATTATTATGGTTGATGGGTTTTCAATTGGAAACATTCAAGAAGTGGTTTTACGTGACCGCCAAATGCTCGCCCAAGATGGTATGTTCGTCATTATCGCAATTATAGACACAGCCAATGGGTGCCTCAAAAAATCACCGGATATTATTTCGCGTGGTTTCGTGTACTTAAAAGAATCACAAGAGCTCTTGCGAAGCACGAGACTCGTTATCAAGAAAACGGTAGAAGATTCTATTCGTGGAATGAATCCAATCAACGTTGATTTCGTTAAGGATAATGTCACTGACAATGTCTCTAAATTCCTATTACAAAAAACAGCTAAGCGCCCAATCGTAATTCCTGTTATTCTTTGTATATAAAAGATGAAAAATAAAAGTAGCGCCCTAACAGCAGTTTACTTAGCAACATTTTTCTACGCGATTCACTACGCGCTTACTCTCTATATTGAGTCGTCCTTCTTGTCTAAATTCCTTCCAACAGAATCTGTTGGTCTTATCTTCACCTCTGCCGCAATAGTGAGCATTGTGATGTTGTTTAACCTACCTCCCCTTCTAAGAAGGTTCGGAAACTACAAACTATTACTTACCGCAGCAACCGTTGATGCTATATCCCTTCTCCTTCTTTCATTCTTGCCGGTAAAAGAAGTCGTTATATTTTTCTTTGTCACACACTTAGTGTTCTTAAACATAATCTACTTTTCTCTAACCATCTTTCTGGAATCGTTCTCAAAAGATGAGACCACTGGCAATTCACATGGAATATTCTTGAACATTTTAAGTATCGCCGTTTTAACTGGGCCACTTATTGCTGGTAGCCTTTTAAACGATGGTTCTTATCAAAAAATATTTGCCCTCTCTGGGATACTTGTTCTACCTGTTCTATTTATCGTTGGTAAACACTTGCGAGATTTTACCGACCACAACTATGCTGGGATATCTTTTGTCCAAACGCTCATAAGCATCATCCGAGAAAAAAACTTAAAACACGTTTTTATTGTTCAATTTTTACTTCAGTTCTTTTACGGAATAATGGTTATCTACACCCCTATCTATCTACACATAGAACTTGGCATTTCAATGTCTAAAATACTTGGTATTATTATGCCGATAGCGCTTCTTCCTTTTGTTATTTTCCCATACCTTATCGGCAATTTAGCTGACAAAAAATACGGTGAAAAAGAAATGATGTTTATTGGTTTTCTTATTTTGGGAATAGCGACCGCTTCGTTAACTTTTATAGAATCAAATGTCGTCTTAGTTTGGGCATTCGCGCTCTTTTTAACTAGAATCGGCGCAACATTTGTTGAAACAATGGCAGAGATATATTTCTTCAAACAAATAGATGCTTCTGGCACACATATAATTAGTTTCTTTAGAAACATGAGTTCGTTCTCCTATCTAATATCCCCTGTCGTCGCTTCCGCCTTTCTTTCTCTTTTCGACTATAGATTTATCTTCTTAGGACTCGGAGCTCTTATGCTTGTCGGGCTTCGCTATAGTTTTATTTTAAAAGATACTAAATAAGTACCGCACCTCTTTTGTGTATATTAAAAAAACACCACATATGTGGTGTTTTTTTAATATATATAGTTATTTTTATTTTTCGTCAGGTTTTTTAAGAGAGAGAAACGTGTCATTTATTTGACCTAGGGAATTGATGCAGTTTCCTTCTATCATTGCTATCTCATCGTTGTTTCTTCTTATCGTCTCCTCTGCCTCTCTTTCGTTTACATTCTTCCCACTTTCTATTCTTTCTTTAAGCTCACGGTTTTCATCCTTAAGCCTATCAACATAATTCGCAAAAACCTTTTCCGCAATAAGCGCTGTTCTTCCAGAAATTCTTCCACCAGATTCTGGTGACGAAACCATTTCTACAAATTCCTTATCACCAACTCCATGAATTCTGTCGTTTTGAAAGTCCCCAGCAATAAGAGTAACAGCCTTATCAAGCGCTAATTTCCTAAGTGTTTTATCTTGGTATGATTCCCCTTGTTCAAGATTGGTCATATTATTATCTCCTAAACAATACAACTTCCCTGTATATTCGCAAGGGTCGTAAATAAATACAACAAAAACCCTAATTCTTTTTTAGGGTTAAAACTTTCCATGGAAAGTCCACCCGACCGCCAAGATGGCGGTTTAGGGGTGTTTTTTGTTTGAGAGAATTCCATTATTAAAGCTAAAAGCGAGTTTTCTAATCAGCTACGCTGATTAAATATTCTTTCTTTTGTTCCATCCAGCCTCCTCCATTTTATCTGTGAAAGATAAACCAGAAGTAGGTCTTTTATTTCGGATGCCTCCCGAACGATGTACTGTGTTTATAGTCATCAGTATTCACTACATATGTAAACATACGAACGACCGATTTAATCATTCGTCCTTAGACGAACAACGTGTTTTCACTTGAATTGATCCACGACCAGCTTCCGCTAGCCGTGCCTTGTTACGACTTACTCCCTGTCACCGA
>CAYPVT010000030.1:0-8512 GCA_964414265.1 uncultured Candidatus Saccharibacteria bacterium
GGAGAAATTTTTAATATTTTAGAGAATTCTTTCTGTGATATGCCGAGATTTTTTTGTGCAACAGTAAAATACCCCAGCTTTGTTTTTTGAGGTAAGAATACTCGACTTTTAGAATTAAACTTCTTTGCCACTATGCTATATGGTATCATGGAATAAATAAAATTTATGCGACTTTTAGGAATTGATTATGGAGAAAAACGTATCGGTTTGGCGCTTTCTGATGAAACATTTAGTTTGGCTTTTCCTCACACCGTCATTTTAAACAGTAAAAACGTTGTAGAAGAAATAAAAAAAGTTTGTAACGAAAATAGTGTTTCGGGGATTGTCATAGGTGATTCTCGTGACGATAAAGGAAAAGAAAACGAAATAATGATTGAGGTTCGTGGTTTTGCAAAAGCTCTTGAAGAAGAAACTGGGTTACCTCTATTTTTTGAACAAGAATATTTAACTTCAGTTGAGGCTCATAGAATTTCTTTTTTTGAACAAGGCAGACAAAGAGGGAAAGATATTGATGCTTCAGCGGCGACCTTAATTTTACAAAGATATTTAGATAGAGAAAAAAATAAAAGTAATACACAATAGAGGTGACCACGGGGCAAATCCCCGTGGTATTATTAGGACTCGCTTCGCTCGTGTTTTGCGGGGCAAAGCCCCGCAGTATTACACCTATATTTCGTCTTCGTTCGGACGAAATATAAAATAAGAATTTTACACTTCGCTCCTCGCTAGCCGAAATAAAGATATGAATATAAACATAGATGATTTTAAGAAAATGGAGATAAAAATAGGAACTATTCTTTCAGCTGAAAAAGTTCCTGATGCGGATAAATTAATAAAATTTTCTGTTGATTTAGGCGAGGAAACACCACGAACTATTCTTTCTGGTATTGCTACGCATTATTCAGACGAGACAGTTTTAGTTGGTAAACAGGTTCCAGTACTTTCAAACTTAGAGCCACGAGTGATTCGCGGGATAGAAAGCCAAGGAATGATTTTGTATGTTGTTGGTGAAGATATGCTCACTACTATAGAACCAGGAGTTAAAGTCGCCCCTGGAACGAAAGTTGCTTAGATGAATAATTTTTTAAACCAAACTAAAGATAAGTGGCGCGATTTTGTAGTCCATCACAGTTCTAAAGATAATGCTTCGTGGTGGCTCGCGTTAATTTCTTTTGCAGAATCTTCTTTTTTTCCAATTCCGCCAGATTTATTTCTCTCAGCAATACTGGTTGCTAATAAAGGGGAGCGTTGGTTTAGGCTCGCGCTTATAACAACCATCGCGAGTGTTTTAGGTGGTTTGTTTGGATACTTAATAGGATATTTCTTTTTTAGTTTGATTGGAGCGCCACTTATTTCTTTTTATCATGCACAGGAGGCTTTTAATCACGTTGGGAAATTATTTTCCGACAATGCTTTTTTGGCTATTTTCCTCGCTGGTTTTACACCGATTCCATATAAGGTTTTTACAATAGCGGCTGGGTTTTTCAGTATTAATTTATTAGTTTTTGTTGTTGCTTCGGTTGTCGGTCGTGGGATGAGATTTTTTATTGTGGCGTATCTCTTTAAGGTTTTTGGCGAACAGATAGGAAAACTTGTTTATCGTTACTTCAATATTGCGGCAATAATTTTCGCAGTACTTTTAGTTATCCTTGCTTTATATATTTTCTAAAAGAGCTTTGTGCCGTATAATATTAATCAAATGAACGCACTCTCAAAGTTCTTTCCCGTTCCTGAATACATGTCTATGCCAGCAGTTGGTCTTGATATTTCAGATCAGTCAGTTCGCTTTTTAGAATTGAAAAGAAAAGATGGATATTTTGTTATCGGAAAGTATGGTGAAAAGAAAGTTCATAAAGGGATAATGGAAGCTGGTAAGTTGAAGGATATTGCTGGCATGAAAGAAGTCCTCCGTACTATTGGAAAAGAACAAGATTTTTCTTTTGTTAATGTTTCTTTACCAGAAGAAGAGGCATATCTGTTCCGAATGAAAGCGCCGTTGGTTAAACTGCGAGAATTGAGGGGAAGTATTGAACTACAGATTGAGAATTACGTTCCACTTAAGTCTAGTGAAGTTGTTTTTGATTACGAAATAATCTCTCAAGATGAAACTGGATATGATCTTGAGGTTTCAGTGTTACCAAAGGGTGTTGCTCAAGACTACTTTGATTTATTTGAGGGGACAGATTTAACACCGTTTGTTTTTGAGATTGAGGCTCAGGCTATCGCGAGATCGGTCATCAAAAGGAAAGACAAGGGAACTTACATGGTGGTTGATTTTGGTGAAACAAGAACAGGGATATCTGTTGTGAGCGAAGGAGTTTTGATGTTCACTCTAACCCTAGATGCCGTTGGTGGGCATTCACTTAATGAAGCGATAGAAAAAATTTTTAAAGTTTCTTCCGAAGAGGCCGAGTTAATGAAAAAAGAACAAGGCATTAGAAAAACACTTGGTAAGAATGATCTTTTCCAAGCCCTTATTGGGCCTATTTCTGTTTTGCGCGATGAAATAAATAAGCACTATGTTTATTGGCATACACACAGGGAGGAGATGGGTAAAGATAGGGAAAAAATAGAAAAAATTATTCTTTGCGGTGGGGATGCCAACTTGCTTGGATTAACTGATTATTTATCGGCTAGTCTTAAGATTCCAGTTGAGCGTGCCAATATTTGGACAAACATTAATTACGAAGAAGGATTGGTTCCAGAAATAGAGTTTAATGATTCGCTTCGTTATGCCACGGCTGTTGGTCTAGCCTTAGGTGGTTTTTGGGGACATGATTAATTTAATTCCAAAAGAAGAAAAAGCGCATATTATCGAAGAATACCGTCGAAGACTTTTGGTTATTTTTCTCCTTCTTTTGTTGTTCACCGCCACCGCTATGCTTTTCTTATCTTTACCAACTTATGTTTTATTTTCAGCAAAACACAAAACGGTTTTAGATAGTCTTGAAATAGCAAAACACCTTTCTTCGGAGCGTCGAGACGTTGAAACAGAAACTGCCGTTCGTGATTTAAACGATCGTGTTTCAGTCGTTCTTTCTTCTGTGCAAAAACGTAGTGTGGTAGATATTGTTTCCACTATTGTTTCTAAGAAAATTGATGGGATTCACGTACAAAGAATTTCTTATGATGAAAGACAGAGTAGTGGAGTTGTTTCAATAAGTGGCGTTGCTTCAAGCAGAGAAAGGGCGCTATCTTTTGTTAAGGCTCTAGAAGATAGTCAAATTTTCTCCAATGTTAATTTGCCGGTCGGTAGTTTGGTTAAAGAAAAGGATTTGAGTTTTTCAATTTCCGCAACCTTAAAATAAACATGATAAAAGGCAATAAAACAAAAAAAATACTGGCACTGATAATAGGGTTAAACTTTTTAGTTTTTTTGATTTGTGGAGTAGCCATTTACACAATGCAAAACAAAGAAGTAAGCATTCAAAAATCAGTTAATGAATTAAGTAAATATTCAGTTGGGCAAAAGGAAACTTCTTACTTAAAGAGAACACTAGATTATCTTGGAGAAGAAAGAGCTAAGCTAGATTTATACTTTATTACCAGCCGTGACATTGTTCGTTTTATTGAACAGATTGAGCGTCTTGGGGTGGCAGCAAAAGCGCCGGTAAATATATCAAGTGTGGAGGTTGAGGGAATAAACGCTTTAAGGGTTGATTTCACTGCAAGTGGTTCGTTTTCTCAAATTTTTTACTTAGCCAGTTTGATTGAAGCATTACCTTTTGAAGTAGTTATTAATAAATTTAACCTTAGTAAGGAAAGTGTTAAGGAGGTTTCCCCGAAAGACACAAATTGGTCGGCCGAATTTTCCATAACCCTAAAGGGTTTTCTTAATAAATAAAAAATTACTTTATTTATGAAATTAACAATGCAAACAGGGAAAATAAAAAATAAGTTTAATCAGGTAATGATGTTTTTTGATCGAGACCCAGAGAGAATTGAACTGCGCGCAACAAGAGATTGGAATTTAATACTCAGTTTTTTTATCTTTGTTAATATTGTTATTTTAATCGCAAGTACGATATTCTTTTTTTCCGTAAACAAGAGAGAGCTTTTACCGGTGACCGAATTAACCGCAGACTCAATGTCTCGCCTCGATAAAGATAAGGTTCAAAAGGCGGCAAAAGTGGTGGTAGAAAAAGAAAGGATTTTTCAAGAACTTTTAAATTCCCCGACTAAAGTTGTTGACCCTTCGCTTTAGACAAGGTAAAGTCGGAGGTAGTTAAAACGCCCTTGTAGCTTAATGGATAAAGCAGAGCTCTTCTAAGGCTTTGATGGGGGTTCGATTCCCTCCAAGGGCACCAAAAGTAACAAAAAAATAAAACATGCTAGGGATAGCATGTTTTATTTTTTTGTTGTGCCCTTGGAGGGAATCGAAAGACGGAGGCTGACGAGCCGAGTCTGGGTGGCGCAAATTTTCAGCAGAAAATTATGCGTGACCGATGAACCCGCAACCTCCTCATTTGGTGTTTAATTCCTCTGTGGACGGTACAGGACTCGAACCTGTGACCTTCTGTGGAAGTTTAGTTTATTGGTGGACGGTACAGGACTTGAACCTGTGACCTTCTCGGTGTAAACGAGTTGCTCTACCAACTGAGCTAACCGTCCACCAATAAACGAAACACGAATTTATGTAAACGGAAAATGCTTAGCCGCATTTTCCTCCACCAACTGCTTGCCCCGTAGCGAGCTTTGCTCTGCTACTGGGGAGCTAACCGTCCACACAGAAATAGAACGCGATTTATAGTAAACGGGAAAAGTATACTTTTCCCTCCACTAACTAGGCTAACTACCCTAGACAAATTCAGGGTAGCGTATCTTTAAAGATAAATCAATTTATGGCATTTTTTGTGGCCGAAGAATATAATCTTAAAAATGAAAAAGCGATTAGAATGCAAAATTACAGGGCGAGTCCAATTGGTAATGTTTCGTGATTTTGTGCAAAGAAAAGCATCCAGGTTAGGTCTTTTTGGAACAGTACAGAACAAAAAGGATGGCTCGGTTGTTGTAGTAGTTGAGGGGGAACAGGGTAAATTAGAACAATTACTGTTATTATTACACCGTGGTTCACTGCTTTCCCGAGTCGATAAGGTTGAGGAGAAGTGGGGAGAGGCAACTAGTGAATTTCCCGATTTCAGGATAGTGTATTACGGAAATGAATAATATTTTTTCAAAAACAGAAATACCTAAAACCATAGGCGTTATAATGGACGGAAACCGCAGGTGGGCCAAGTCTAAAAAACTCCCCGTTTATGAAGGGCATACTGCTGGATATGAAAAACTAAAAGATTTTGCAAGGTGGGCAAAAGAAGCAGGCGTTAAGAACATAATTGCTTTTGCTTTTTCAACCGAAAACTGGGAAAGAAAAAAACACGAAGTTGATTTTCTTCTGATGCTTTTCAGAAAAATGGTTATAGAAGAAGCAGAAGAATTAAAAAAAGAAAAATCGAGGATTATTTTTTTGGGCGATTTAGATAAATTTCCAAAAGATATCGTAGTAGCAGCCCGTAAACTTGAAGAAGATACTAAAAAATATGCCAAAAACCAGACGATTGGGTTAGCTGTTTCGTATGGTGGTAGAGCGGAGATTATCTCAGCAGTTAAAAAGCTTGTTAAGGAAAAAGGAGTGAAGGCGATAGACAAGCTTAACGAAAAGATGTTTTCTGCTTGTTTATTTACGAAAGATATTCCTGATCCAGATTTGATTATAAGAACTAGTGGTGAAATGAGACTTTCTGGATTTTTAACTTGGCAAAGTGTTTATAGTGAGCTTTTTTTCACAAAGACAAATTGGCCAGCTTTAACAAAAAAAGAATTTTATAAAATCTTAAAAGAGTACGTTTCTCGCGAAAGACGACTCGGAAAATAAATGGCTTCTCCTAAAATTTTATACGAAGACGAAGACATCTTGGTGGTTAATAAACCGGCGGGGATTATGGTGCATGGCGATGGGCGAACAAAAAATAAAACTATTTCAGATTGGATTTTAAAAACACGCCCTGAAATGAAAGAAGTGGGAGAACCAGCGCGTTTTCACGGGAAAGATGGAGATGTGAAGATAATAACTCGCCCTGGTATTGTTCATCGTCTTGATAAAGACACAACAGGCGTTCTTATTATTGCGAAAAATACATACGCATATAGATTTTTAAAAAAACAGTTTCGAGAAAGAAGTATTAAAAAAACATACGTTGCGATAGTCCACGGAAGTGTGAAAGAGGAGAGAGGTGTTATTGATAGACCAATTGGGAGAAGCGCTGCCGACTTTAGAAAACGCTCAGCTTCGCGCGGAGCAAAGGGAGATTTACGTCAGGCGATAACAACATACAGAACAGTAAAACGTTTTGAAGAAAAAACCAAAGACGGTATAAAAAAATATTCTTTACTTGAATTATTCCCAAAAACAGGGAGAACTCATCAAATTAGAGTACATCTTAAGGCGATAGGGCACCCAATAGTTTCCGATAATTTATACGCTGGGAAGCTTGGGGGAGGACTTTCTCTTGATAGGCCAGCCCTTCATGCTAAGTCGGTGAGTTTTTTTAACCTTTCCGGAAAAAGTGTTACGGTTGAGGCTCCAATGCCATCCGATTTTGAGACAGCGCTTATGTCGGTTGCATAGAGGCACTTCGTGTGTTAGATTACCTTTCGTTATGGCAACTATGAATACAAAGCTTTCTCCCGTTGATGTGGAGAAAAGAAAGACCCTAGATATTCGCGCAGGAGATACTGTGCGTGTTTGGACTAAGATTAAAGAAAAAGATGGCAAGATTCGTCTTCAGGCTTTTGAGGGTATTGTTTTATCAAGGAAGCACGGCATTGAATCTGGCGCGATGTTTACAGTAAGGCGTGTTGCAAGTGGCGTTGGAGTAGAAAAAATATTCCCTTTGTATACACCATCTATTGATAAAGTTGAAATCATTCGTCGCGCAAGAGTAAGACGAGCGAAACTATATTACGTTCGTGAAAAGGCGGCTAAAGAAATTAAGAGAAAGATGAGAAGTGAAATATATAAAAATGTTCCAGAAGAAAAAGAAGTAGCGAAAGTCGAAGTTGAAACAGAATCTAAGTCAGAGTAAGATGAAGGGGCTCACGAAAGTGAGCCCCTGAATTTTTAGGGGAGAATATGCCCAGGTGGAGAAACTGGTAGACTTACTACCTTGAGGTGGTAGCGCCGCAAGGCATGGGGGTTCGAGTCCCCCCCTGGGCACCACAAACAAAGAACCCGATGTGAAAACATTGGGTGATTTTGTTTGTTGCCCAGAGGGGACTCGAAAAACGGAACGCTTTAGCGTGAGTTGGGGTCGCAAGTACTTATGAGCGAAGCGAATTAGTAACTTGTGACCGAGTCCCCCCTGGGGCACAAAGCGTTAAGAAAACATGCTAGGAATAGCATGTTTTTAGCTTTGTGAGGCGGAGGCTGGCGAGCCGAGCCGGGGTCGCGCAAATTTCTAGCAAGAAGTTATGTGTGACCGCGGAAATTTTCAGCAGAAAATTATCTGTGACCAAAAATCATAAGTTAGTATTTTACGAGTGACGACGAGTAAAAATGTTCTTGACCGAGTCCCATTATTCACAAGTCGCGTCAGGGTCGCAGAAAATTTTAGCAAAAATTTATCTGTGGCCGAGTCCGGTATGTTAAATAAAAAAAGGCCTGCCGAAGCAGACCTTTTGTTCTCGCCACAAATTGTGGCTAATGGTGATGGTGGTGATCGTGCCCACAATGGCTGTGAGCTTCGTCGGGCTTGAGGAGCAGTCGTCGTAGGGCGATGAAAAGAATGAGTCCACCCAAAAGGAACGAGATGACGGTGTCGATAATGACGGCGCCAGTTATCCCAATTGCGATACCGCCTAATACGACAGCAACACTTGCTCCAGTGTCGACGACGATATGGAGCTCTTGCCACCAGTGTGTTTCGTTTTTATGCTCCTCATGCGCCTTGGTGTGCATGGAATACATCCAGATGTTGGCCCAAAAACCAGCTAAGCCGAGTCCAACCATGTACCACGCGTCTATTTCGTGCGGGTTTGCTATGCGCTCAGGGGCTTCGACGAGGATAATCCACAGCGCGACGCCTATGAGCAAAAGCGCACTAAGGTATCCGCCACGCCGGCGAAGCATTTTTTCATCCGTACTTATTCTGGCGTGTTTTGACACGAGCATGGAGACGAAGCTCTCGCTTCCATCCACAAGTACGTGGAACGAATCGGAAATAAGCGCTAGGCTACCGAAAATTCTGCCACCACATAATTCGACCAAAAAAAGGCCGAATGAAATCATGGTGAGCTTCGTGTAGTGCCACACCTCATCGTTGCAGTGACAATCGCTTGCGAGCCCTGTTTTGAGGGACAAACAAGCATTAAGATGGTTGTTTTGCACGAGACACCTACCTTTCTCAAAGAGTTAAACTAGTCAAACCTTACGATTAAATTATCGCTTCGTCAACCTATCCGCCCCGAATTCTAGCTCCAAGTGCAATGTATAACTAAAAAAGCCCCACAATAAGAG
>CAYPVT010000031.1:0-7694 GCA_964414265.1 uncultured Candidatus Saccharibacteria bacterium
TTGGCGCATATCCTCAATTAAGAGGAGTGCCATATGTATGTGAACTTATGCAGATAGTTATCGACGGGGGAGTTAATTATTTAGAAGGTAAAGTTGTTGGCGATGTTTTACGCTCAAACGTTGAGTCAAAAGTAAAATTTCTTTCTCCTGTGCCGGGTGGGGTTGGACCAGTTACCGTCGCTACACTTTTGGCGCGTGTGGCGGAGATGGCAAAAAGCGGGTTAGAAAAAAATTAAGAAGAAGTCGGACTCGGTCAAGAACATTTTTACTCGTCGTCACTCGTAAAAATTTCTCGACCCTGCTCACTCGACCATTTCTGCTGAAATGGTACCCGAACTCACTTTCGAGTCCCACTCTGGGCAACAAACAAAATCACCCGATGTTTTCACATCGAATAAAATCTTTTGGTGGTCACACATAAAATTCTGCTGGATTTTTGTGCGGTCACAGGTCATAAATAATAGGACTCGGTCAAGAACATTTTTACTCGTCGTCACTCGTAAAAATTTCTCGACCCTGCTCACTCGACCATTTCTGCTGAAATGGTACCCGAACTCACTTTCGAGTCCCACTCTGGGCAACAAACAAAATCACCCGATGTTTTCACATCGGGTTCTTTGTTTGTGGTGCCCGGAGTGGGACTCGAACCCACACGACCTATAGGCCAACAGATTTTAAGTCTGTAGCGTCTACCATTCCGCCATCCGGGCATTTTTCTATTATAACTTAAACAATTTAAGCAAAAAATTTTTGCTTATGGAACTCTACGCCCCAGAAACCTCCCGTTGGGAGTTTTCTTGAGGCCTAGGGCGGAATCGAACCGCCGTATAAGAGTTTTGCAGACTCTCGCCTTACCACTTGGCTACTAGGCCTAAATTTATATACGAAACATTATACACACCTGCTTGTTTATTTTTACCACCGAGTCTGGACTCTCGTCATTTTTCAATTCGCTCCGCTCATGCCACTTGGCTACTAGGCCTTACCTACAGCACTCAAGTATTCTATAGATTTCGAGATAAATCGTCTATTCTTTGACGAGCTTTTTCACCTTCATCAATAGCAAAAATTATTGATGGGAGATGAGAGATTCGCGAGTTCATTATTATGAAATTATAGAATTCTCTTTTTTTACGATTAGCAAAATCAATTACTGCTTTCTCTTGATTGGTATCAGGGAAGACCGTCATAAAAATAGTCACCTTCTTTTTGTCATTTGATAATTGGGCATTTGTGACGGTGATTAATGAGGTGCGATTAGACTCTCGTTCCAAAAATTTGGCAGCGAGCTCTTTAATAACATCCATCATTTTTTCTTCGCGACTAATAGACATATTATTTTTGAACCACCATAAACGACTCAATTGTGTCGCCTGGGGCTACGTCGATCTTAGATTCAATAAGCATTCCAAATTCAATTCCTTCCTCAACTTCTTTTGTTTTTAGTTTTTGTTGCTGAAGTTCAACGATTTTTCCTCGTCCAATTTCAACATCTCTTCTCTTGATTATTATGTTTGAACCAGAAATTAATGTGCCAGTTAAAACACGCCCACCGGCAACTTGTTTGTTTTTGGTTGAACTAAAGACTTTTAGAATTTTGGCAACGCCAGTTATTTCTTCAGACTCAACTCGTGGTTTACGTTCTTTTAGTTCAGACTCAACCCATTCTGTGAGTTTGTAGATGATGTTAAAGAGTTTAACGGGGATATTATTTCGCATTGAAATTTCACCGCCAGTACTATCTGTTTTTACGTTAAAACCAATAACAACTCCGCCTTCTGTTGCCCCGGCCATTTTAACGTCTGATTCGTTTATACTGCCGACTCCTTTTTGAATAACTTTAACCTCAATCAATTCTTGGTTTAACTGTAAAAGTTCACGTTCAATAGCTTCAAGTGTTCCAAGTGTGTCGCTTTTCAAAACTATTGGGAAAATAGCTTTTTTAACTTCAGCTTCCTCAACTTCTCCCGCTTGTAGAGTTGGTTTCTTTGCCACAACTTCTTTTTTTCCAATAACTTTCTTTTCTATAAAAAGACGCACGGCTTCCTCGGCTTCTTTTTTTGTTTTGTACGAAGTAAAAGGAGCACCCGGAGATGGTATTTTGTTAAAACCAACAATACTCACCGGCGATGAGAAAGATATAGAGTCAACTGGGTGTTGAAGAAAATCTGTAATTACGCGAACAGGGGAGATAGCTTCTTCGGCAACTACAAACATTCCCTTACTTAAGGTGCCATCTTTCACGATAAGGGTTGTAGTTATTCCACACTTCTGATCAAGACGTGACTCAATAACCATGCCTGACGCAGGTAGCGACGGGTTACCTTTAAGTTCGGACATGTCGGCAACAAGAAGGATAATGTCTAATAATTCTGGAATACCCTCACCGGTCTTTGCTGAAATTAATACATAGGGAATATCACCACCATAACCTTCAATATAAACCTCATGTTCCACTAATTCATTTTTTGTTTTTTCAACATTAGCTCCTGGTTTATCGATTTTATTAATAGCGACAATAAAAGGAATTCCACTTTCTTTAATTGTTTTAAGTGATTCTATCGTCTGTGCCTTAACGCTATCCTCTGCCGAGACAATTAAAATAGCGATGTCCGCAGTTTCAACGCCACGTTCGCGCATACCGGAGAAGGCTTGGTGGCCAGGTGTATCAAGAAAAGTAATTCTCCTCGACGCTCTCGGTCGAGGCCCCGACCCAGATTTATCTGGCGTCGGGGTTGTAACTTCATAGGCAGAAATATGTTGAGTGATTCCACCAGCTTCTCCCTCGACGATATTTGTTTTTCTTATGAAATCAAGAAGTGTTGATTTGCCGTGATCAATATGCCCAGTTATGACAATAACAGGAGGTCTCTCGATAATTGTTTCATTGTTTGGTTGTTTTTTAGGCATTTCATTTTTCCCCTAAACCAAAACTTTGTTTTGGTCGGGCGAACATTTTTGTGACAAAAATGTTTTAGCCGCTAATTTTTCCTTGCGCTAGCGCGCGCTTTTTCCATGGCGGTTTTTTCTTCTTCCGTAAGTTCGTTTTCTGATTTTCCAGCAACAATCGGCTTAGCGAAAACGCTGACACGATCTCTTGAGTATAGGCTTGAGAAAACGACACCGTCTTCCTCTTCGTTTAAAAGGGCGACTGCGAAACTTTGGTTTCCACTACCACCAGCATCTTTGAAAGGGTTGAACCGCACGACTCCAACACTTCTTCCTCCGTGCTTCAGGCGTTTCTCGACATCCGTTAAGTAATTTTCAATATCTTTTCGTGAGTTATCAAGACCATTGATATGTTTTTCAATTTCGCGAATGGTGCCCTCTAAATCATTACCTGATTTTCCACGCATAAGACGACGGAGACGCCACTCAGTGCGAGCAAGCCAAACTATCATCAATACGATGAGCCCTATGAGGATTGGGATAATTACTGTTTGGTTAGTAAACATAAGGATAATACCCTTGTGGGGCATCTTTTCTTTAGGCCATTAACAGTTTTTGATTATACAATTATTTTCAATAATTACCAGTTTTAGAGTCTCTGTTTTCTTTACGTCGCTAAATAAAAAACTCATGCTAGAATCGTGAAATGAAACCGAAGACGATATATTTAGACCATGCGGCAACAACTCCGATTGACGAAAGGGTTGCAAAACTTATTCTGAAATCAACAAAAGACCTTTTTGCCAATCCTGGTGGTCTTTACGACGAAGCCATTTTGGCAAAGAAGGCTCTAGAGAAAGCCCGAAAAGATACCGCTGATATTTTGTCGGCACTTCCTGATGAAATAATTTTTACTAGCGGTGGAACCGAAAGTGATAATCTCGCGTTGTTTGGTGTTGTGCGAAAAGCCATGGAAGATTTTCCTAAAAAGAAAATGCACATCATTGTTTCTTTAATTGAACATGCGGCTATTCTTGAGGTTGCGCAAGAACTTGAGAAAGAAGGTGTTTTAGTTAGCTACGCCACTCCTGATAAGGATGGAATTATTTCGCCTAAAACTATTGAATCACTACTTAAAACAAACACAGTACTTGTTTCAGTGATGCACGCAAATAATGAAATTGGAACAGTACAACCAATCCGAGAGATTGCGAAAGTTGTCCGTCATTTTCGAAAAAATAATAAAATGATTTCTCCTCAATATCCCATTTTCCACACTGATTCTTCGCAGACAGCTTCATACCTTTCTTTACGAGTTCCACCACTTGGTGTGGATATGATGACTTTATCAAGCCAGAAAATTTATTGCCCGAGAGGTGTTGGTGTTCTTTATGTAAGACGTGGATTGAATCTTAAACCAATTATTTTTGGTGGTGATCAAGAGCACGGAATTCGTCCAGGAACAGAGAACGTGCCTTTTATTATCGGTTTTGCCGAGGCGCTCCGTATTTCTGAGTCTAAAAAAGATAGTGAATCTAAAAGACTGATTGTTCTGAGAGATTATTTTATAAAAAAACTATTAGATGAGGTACCAGGGGCGGTCTTAAATGGCCACGGAAAAGAGCGCTTACCAAATAATGTTAATATTTCGGTAAAGGGGATGGATAACGACTTTTTGGTTATCAGTCTTGCCTCAAAGGGAATACTCTGTTCTACGAGAAGCGCCTGCAAGACAAACAACGAAAAAGGCTCTCATGTTATACTTGCCTTAAGAGGAGAGAAAAATTCAGAAAGAGAAAGTTTACGTTTTTCTCTCGGGCGCGATACAACAAAAGAAAAATTAAATACAACAGTTCGAGAATTATCTCGCATTGTTAAGGAAATTAAAAAATTTGAAAAAGATATTAAATAATTAAAAAATATGAATTACGAAGCGAAAAAATTTGAGCATTTATTTGGATTAGCGGGTTTTAGCGATGAGCTTTTGAAAAATCACTTTACGCTTTATGGTGGGTATGTAACCAACACCAACAAGGTTTACGAAGCGCTAAAGACAACAGAAGTTGGAACGCCACAATGGAGTGAGCTCAAGCGCCGTTTTGGTTGGGAGTGGAACGGGATGAGACTTCACGAACTTTATTTTGAAAATATGAAATTAGACGGTTCTTCTTTGGGGGACGGTGAATTAAAAAAAGTAATGGACTATGTCTGGGGTTCAGTTGAAAATTGGAAAAAAGATTTTGTCGCCTGTGGAACGATGCGCGGGATTGGTTGGGTTGTTTTAGCCTATGACCCTGTGAAAAAAATGGTTTTTAACACCTGGGTAAACGAACACGACGCAGGTCATCTTGCTGGCGCAAAGCCTATTTTAGTGATGGATGTTTTTGAGCATGCGTATATCTCTGATTACGGCCTTAAACGCGCTGATTACATAGAAGCATTCATGAATGCTATTGACTGGGATGTAGTAAATGGGCGTTTTTCTTAAGAATAAAGAATCTTAAAAACGAATGTTTTTCGGAATAGGACAAAAGACTTGCTCTATTGCCTAATACCTTTTATTCCGGCAAGCGAGGAGCGGGTGGAGGTGTATTTACCTACACAACGTCCGAGCGAAGACGGAACAAGTGGTATATTCTGCAGATAATTATTAGATAATGAATCAATCCAGCATAGTTTTTCGCTGGTAGGGCTTGCCCTAAACTTAAATACCTTTTATATTTAGCTAATGGATCACCTAAATAAAACACAACTTGTACTCCTCGCAATACTCGTTAGTTTTGTTTCATCTATCTCGACGGGTATCGTAATGATTAAACTTACGGAGAATTCTCCACAGCCTATTACTCAAACAATAAATAGGGTCATCGAAAAGACGATTGAAAGAGTAGCCCCTGAAAAGAGCACGAGTATTGTTACGAAGATAGTTAAAGAAGAAGAATTAATTGTTTCAGCTATTGAAAAAAATAGTGGCAATGTTGTTAAAATAAAAACGGACGTTGATTTAGAGAAAAATAATCCTGGAACACTACTTGGTTATGGTTTTGTTTTTTCAGGAAGCGATAAATTGGTTGTAACAGATTTAAATCTTGTTGCGGATAAAGATATTCCTTATGCAATTGAGTTTTCAAACGGAACTACTATTAAAGCAGAAAGAGTATATGGCAGTGAAAGTGGTGTGGCTGTTATGAAGTTCTCCGAGTCAGCAGGTGATAAAATTCCAGAATTTAATAATTCAAGTTTGACCAGCGATAAATCAGTAAAAGTAGGACAGACTGTTGTTGGAATAGCAGACACTGTTTCAACCGGTCTTATCTCGGGTGTGATTTTTGAAAAAGATAATCCTACAGCAACGAGCACCCCAAGTGGTGAAGTTGAAAAAACTCACATAAGCGCAATTAAAACAAACATTACTTCAATAGAAGAAACAGGCTGGCCACTAATTAATCTAGAAGGGGAGGTTGTTGGGGTGGCTATTTGGAAAGATAAGGCACGTTTCGTTATTCCCGGAAGTTATATAGGAAAGGCCATTTCAGCCTCAAAGACCATACAGTCCACGGCCAAGACGCAGTAATTTTGACAAATTCTTATTAGATGTTATAGTTTTTGATATTAATTTAGTTACTTAAATAGTTAAATAAAATGCCTCCATTAGATAGATTTACAACTAAAGCCCAACAAGCAATCAGTAGAGCTCACGAGCTTGCTGTTGAGCGTGGCCAAAACCACGTTACGCCATTGCATCTTTTGACTGCTTTGGTGCTTCAGGACGAAAGCACTGTTATTTCTGTACTCGAAAAACTTGAGGTTGATATTGCGCTTTTAACCGATTCTTTACTTGAGGCTATTGAAACACCAGAATCGGCAACGACGATGGCTCCTTCGTATAATTTGTTTTTGACTCCCGACCTTGCGCGCATCCTTGAAGGTTCGGTAAAAATTTCTCAATACATGAAAGATGACTTGGCTTCAACAGAGCATTTGTTTTTGGCACTCTGTGAAGTTCCCGGACAAGCGCGAGAAATATTAAATCGTTTCCGCGTTAACAAGGAAATAACAATGACTATTTTGGAGGAACTCCGAAATAAAAATGTTGTTGACGCTGATTCTCCTAAAAAGTTTCGTGTACTTTCAAAATATACCCGTAATCTTACAGACCTTGCTCGTGAGGATAAACTTGATCCGGTTATTGGTCGCGATAGCGAAATTATGCGTATCATGCAGATTCTTTCTCGTCGTACTAAAAACAATCCGATTTTAATAGGGGATGCTGGGACTGGTAAAACCGCAGTGGTTGAAGGTCTCGCAATTCGTATCTCAAGAGGAGATGTTCCCGAGTCTCTTCGTGATAAAGATTTGGTGTCACTTGATTTGGGCTCGCTTATTGCCGGCACAAAATATCGTGGTGAATTTGAAGAGCGTATGCGCGCGATGATGAAGGAAATTGAAAAAAGCGAAGGAAGAGTAATTTTATTTATTGATGAACTCCATACAATTGTTGGAGCTGGAAGCGCTGAAGGAGCGCTCGATCTTGCAAACATACTAAAACCAGCTTTGGCTCGTGGAGAGTTACGAGCAATTGGCGCAACAACACTTAAAGAATACCAAAAGCATATTGAAAAAGACCCAGCCCTTGCTCGTCGTTTTCAACCAGTATTTGTGGACGAACCATCACCAGAAGACACAATCGCCATTTTGCGCGGTCTTAAAGAGAAATATGAGCTTTATCACGGCGTTCGTATTACCGACGACGCTATCGTCGCAGCCGTCAATTTAAGTATTCGTTATATCACCAACAGATTTTT
>CAYPVT010000032.1:0-7468 GCA_964414265.1 uncultured Candidatus Saccharibacteria bacterium
GTTTATCCAGAAACCGCCATATGTGTGTACACATTACCTTCTTCCCTTGCTTTTTCAATAAGATGTGTTAATATATAGGAGTCGCGATATTTTTACGCGACGTTTTTGTTTCCATAACGCAAAACAAGGAGAAGTAAACTTGAAGTGCAGAGATGATTGTATTGGCGGTTGCGATAGTGACGCTTCCTGGGAGGAACGCTCCCTTTGTCGCATCAAGCAAGGCGCCAGTCTTATGGCGCAAAACAACACGAGCAGTGTCCAAAAGAAGACAGACCAGAAGGGCACACCCGAAGAAAGCGATGGGGGCGAATAGCAAATAGCGTCGCCCCAACAACCCTGGGTCACTGTAATAGTGGCTCAGGGTTTTTTATTTGGCCTATATTTTAGTATACTTTGAAGAAAGCCGTGGACGATAACAAAAAAATAAATTATCTTGCTGAAACCAACGCCCGCAATCGTCGGCTTAAGTTTGGTATTCAGGCAATAGACCGCACTCGCCACGTTTACGTAATCGGAAAAACGGGTATGGGTAAATCGACCCTCCTTGAGAATATGGCTGTGCAAGATATTGAAAACGGGGAAGGCCTTGCCTTTATCGACCCACACGGCGGTACCGCAGAAAAACTTTTAGATTATATTCCAGAGAATAGAATTAAGGACGTTGTTTATTTCGCGCCGTTTGATACTGATTATCCAATTTCATTTAATGTGATGGAAGACGTTGATCCAAGTAAGCGCTATTTGGTTGCCAACGGTTTGATGAATGCTTTTAAAAAGATTTGGGTGGATGCTTGGTCCGCCAGAATGGAATATATTTTGAACAATATTCTTTTGGCGCTCTTGGAATATCCGGACTCGACACTCCTCGGGGTTAACAGAATGCTTTCGGATAAAGATTATCGAGACCTTGTTGTTGCGAATGTTAAAGATGCTTCAGTGCGAGCTTTTTGGGTTGACGAGTTCGCTAAATACGGCGATAGGTACATGCAGGAAGCCGGCGCTGCTATCCAAAATAAAATTGGTCAGTTTGTTTCTAATCCTTTAATTAGAAATATTATTGGACAACCAAAATCATCTTTTGATATTAGAAAGATGATGGATGAAAAAAAGATTTTGATACTGAACCTCTCAAAAGGAAGAATGGGTATTGAAAACTCTGCGCTTTTGGGGAATATGCTTGTTACTAAAATTTATCTTGCTGCTATGTCGCGCGCCGATGTTTCGGCTCACGATCTTGCGCGACTCCCAAACTTCTATTTTTACGTTGACGAATTTCAGTCGTTTGCCAACGAATCTTTTGCAGAGATTCTTTCAGAGGCTCGTAAATATAAATTAAATCTAACGATTGCCCATCAATATATAGAACAGATGCCAGAAGAAGTGCAGGCTGCCGTGTTTGGTAACGTTGGAACAATGATTGTTTTTCGAGTTGGCTCAACCGATGCGGAAGTTTTTGAAAAGGAATTTGCTCCAGAATTTACCGCCGAAGATATTGTTAATTTGGGATTTGCTGAAATATATCTAAGGCTCATGATTAATGGCATTGGTTCCAAACCTTTTTCTGCGATAACACTGCCACCAATTGCTCAACCAAACATCTCGTTTGCTAAAGAGGTTGTTGAAGAAACAAGGAAAACGTATGCATCACCGCGAGCCCTAGTTGAGGGAGCGACGGCTAAGTGGTATGAGCCTGTCCCGTCGACACCAAAAGAAAAGAAGCCTAGGGCGCCAGGGTTAGTATCTACTGGAGAGCGTTCTCCTGAGAAAAGTAGCGAACATAAGGCGTTTATCCCTCGCGAGAGTAGGCCTGTGGATAATGTGGTTAAGGCAAAAGAATCGATTGTTCTAAGCGAGAAAAAACAAGAAGAAAATAAGGCTTTTGTGAAAGCGTTCGCAGAAATCAAGATTACGCCCAATGAGTTAGAAAATAAAAAGCACGATAAACAGGTTGAATCTTCACATAAATCTAATTTTAATAATGAAAATAATCGCGACTTAAAAAGGAAAGATAATAGTATTTCCCTTAGTGACCTTAAGAAAAAAGATATTGAATCTGTTTCTCGTAATGTTTCTGCTTTAAAAAATATGCTCGATAAGGCAATGACGGAAGGAAAGATAGCCGGTAAGGTTGTTGTTCCTGGTAATCATGTTCAAATTACTAAAGTAGAAGAGAAGAAATCTAGAGAAGAGTCTGCTGTTCGAGAGAAAGAAGAAATTGTTCCACGTCCGAAAGAAATACCAGAGGAAATACTGCGGAAACTTTTAGGTCACAATGAAGCGTAATCTAAAACTTTTAACAATTTTATTTTTTATACCGCTTTTCACTAGCGCGCAGGTTTATTTTTCCGAAATAATGTATGACCCCAAAGATGCTGACGCAAGCTCTGGCGGGGAGTGGTTTGAGGTAGAAAACACAGGGGCTACCGCAATTGATCTTACGAAATTAATTTTTTTTGAAAACGACACCAACCACGGGATTACTGCTATTGGGGATTCTTTAATTCCACCGGGCGGATACGCCGTGATTTCAAAAGACCCCAGTGTTTTTAAAAGTTATTTTACGAATTTTTCAGGGTTACTTTTTAAATCATCTTTTTCTTTAAATGATGGTGAAAAATTGGCTATAAAAAATAATAAGGAAGAGGCTGTTACTGGCGATAACTCTGTAGAGTACACATCAAGTCAGGGGGCAAAAAATGATGGAAACTCGCTCCAAAAAGATTTATCTGGGGGCTGGGTTTCTGCCACCCCAACACCAGGTGCTGGTATGGCTTCAGCGGAGAGCGCCTCCAGTGTGAACACAAATAATGAAGCTGTTGAACAATCTTCTGTTTTTACCACAAATAATATTGTTTCAAGTTTTCCAGTTGAACCACAAATGATTGTTGAGGCAGGAAGTAACAAAACAACAGTTGCTGGTGCTTTAGTTACTTTTGATGGTATAGCCCTTGGTTTAAAAAAAGAGCCGCTCGAAAACGCCCGATATGTGTGGAGTTTTGGTGACGGTATTTTAAAAGAAGGTAAAAAGATAACACACACTTATCGTTATCCAGGAGAATATATTGCGGTGCTTGAAGTTTCGTCTGGTTATTTTTCAGGATCAGATCGCCTTAAGGTTTCGGTAATAAAACCTGAAATTGTTATTTCAAAAATTGGTGATGCGACAGACTACTTTATTGAGGTTACAAATAATTCAAAACACGAACTTGATTTGTCGGGTTGGATATTGAAATCTCAAAATGAACAATTTTTTATCCCCAAAAATACGATAATTATTCCACAAGGTAAAATAATTTTTTCTTCACTTACAACAAGTTTATCATTTAAACAAAATGATAAACCATTTCTTTTATATCCAAGTGGCGCGACTGCGGCAACCTTCGGGGACCCGACGGTTGTTGAGGTTATAAAAGAAGAAGTAATTGAGCCATCTAACACAAGTGCTTCTGTGGGGGTTAAAGAAGTAGAAGAGAAAGGTTTTTCTAATAAAAATTTGGCAGCATCGGTTGCTCTCGCATCGAGCGGGGAAGGAGGTGAGCCATTAAAACAAAATCAAACGTTTCCTGTAAAGTGGCTCCTTTCTGTTGGGGTCTTGTCGGCTTTGGCGATTTTTGGTGTTATGTTTAATGCTCGAGGGGTTAGTGGGGAAAAATCCGAACTTTCTGCGGATGATTTTGAGATCGAGGAAGCGGAGTAAGTTTACCTTTTTGACTAATAGTTATATAGTTTTCAGACTTATGGACAGCAACAAAAAAACAATCTTAGTAACTGGTGGAGCCGGCTTTATCGGGTCTCATTTGTGTGAGCAGTTGGTTAAGGATGGGCATAATGTAATTTCTCTGGACAATTATTTTACTGGGACAAAAGATAACCATGTATCTGGTGTTGATTATAGAGAAGGTCATACAAAAGATATAGAGAAACATATTACTGAAAAACCAGACATGGTTTACCACTTAGGTGAATATTCTCGAGTGGAGCAGAGTTTTAATGACGTTCCGACTGTTTGGGATTTTAATATTATCGGCACCTTTGCAGTACTTGAATTTGCTAAAAAAAATAAATCAAAAATTATTTATGCCGGCTCGAGTACTAAATTTGCCGATAATGGCTTAGGGAGATATCAAAGTCCATATGCATGGACTAAGGCCGCAAACACAGATCTCGTTGTTAACTATGGAGAATGGTTTGGTGTTTCATACGCAATTACGTATTTTTATAATGTTTATGGTCCACGAGAAATATCTAATGGTTCTTACGCAACAGTGATTGGTATTTTTGCGGAAAAGTTTAAGAAAAATGAACCACTTTCAGTTGTTTCTCCGGGAACACAGGTGCGTAATTTTACACATGTTAAAGATATTGTTCGCGGACTTGTTTTAGTTGGTGAGAAGGGAGATGGGGATGAATATGGGTTAGGAGACGAGCGTTCTTATAGTATTTTGGAAATAGCTAAAATGTTTGGTTCTGAAATAAAGATGCTTCCAGAAAGGAAAGGGAACAGAATGGGGGCAACTCTTAATATTTTAAAATCTAAACAACTTGGTTGGAGCGCAGAGGAAGATATAAAAAACTATATTAAAGAGATTGTTAAAAATTAGGCGTAAAGATGAAAAAAATTCTTATATTTTCTCTCTCATACCACCCACGGTTTATTGGCGGGGCGGAGGTGGCTATTAAAGAAATTACAGACAGAATTAATAGTAAAGATATTTCCTTTGATATGGTGACATTGCGTTTTGATAGCAATTTGCCAACCACCGAAAAGATAGGAAATGTCACAATTTATCGTGTTGGTTTTTCAAAAATTAATCCCACAATCAGTGATTTGGGTAAATTCCCGTTACATTTAAATAAATTTTTGTTTCAGTTTACTGCTGTATGGAAAGCATGCAGACTTCATCGGAAAAATAATTACGATGGAGTATGGGCGATGATGGCTCATTCGTGCGCTGTTCCGGCTGGACTGTTTAACCTCTTGTACTCAAGTGTGCCATATGTCCTAACGCTTCAAGAGGGAGATCCACCAGAGTATATCAAAAAGAAAATGTTGCCAATTTACCCGCTTTTTGTTTTGGGTTTTAAACGCGCCAAGATTTTACAAACAATCTCCACTTTTCTTTTAAAATGGGGTCGAGACATGGGGTTTACGGGTTTTGGTCTTGTTGTTCCAAATGCTGTGGATGTAAAACATTTTTCACAAACATTTTCTTCAGAAGCTCAACTTGAATTAAAAAATAAAGTTGGCAAAAAAGACGGTGATATTTTAATGATCACAACATCAAGGTTGGTCAAGAAAAATGCCGTTGATGATGTTATTAAGTCACTAACATATTTACCGGAGGAATATAAATTTCTTGTTATCGGCATTGGTTCCGATGAAAAAATGCTTAAAAAACTTGCGCAAGATAGTGGCGTTTCTGCGAGAGTTATTTTTTTGGGGGAGGTTGAAAATAAAGAAATACCAAAGTATTTAAAGATATCTGATATTTTCATTAGGCCGTCTCTTTCTGAAGGGTTTGGCATTTCGTTTGTTGAGGCAATGGCTTCTGGTTTGCCGGTTATCGCTACTCAAGAGGGTGGTATTTCAGATTTTCTTTTTGATCCAGAAATTAACAAAGATAAAGAACCAACAGGACTTGCCGTAAAAGTGCGTGACCCGAAAGGGATAGCAAGGCAGGCCGCTCGTTTAATGGGCGATGGTGATTTGAGGTTAAGGTTGATTAAAAATGGATTAAGTTTGGTGCGAGAGAAATACGATTGGGATAATATATCTAAAAAAATGAAAGAAAATGTTTTTGATAGGCTTTTTGCTGATAAAAAATAAATGACTAAATACAAATACTAAATATTTTATTATTTTACAATTATAACGCTATAGCGTTATAATTGTAAAAAGTTTAATTTAAAAAAATGAAGAAAGAAGAAAAAAAATTAAAAAAAGTGATCTTGAGCGAAAGACAGGTGGAAATAAGAAAGCGACCGCGCATGACCACAACAAAGCAAAAAATACTGTCACTTCTTCTTGGTGGTTTAGCACTAGGTCTTACGCATTCACCTCGTGCATATTTAAAAACAATAAAAGAGATTGGTCGTGAATGGGAAGATATTGACAGAAGGGCTCTTGATAATGCAGTTCGCTCTCTTTATAAGTCAAAACTAGTAGATATAAAAAATAACAAGGACGGGACGACGACCCTGGTTCTTTCAAAAAACGGCAAACAAAAGGCGTTGGAATACGACATTTTTAACATGAAAATAAAAAAATTAAAAAATTGGGATTCAAAATGGCGTATCTTGATGTTTGATGTGCCAGAAAATCTAAAAAAACTCAGAGAGACACTGAGGATGCATTTAAGACAAATGGGTTTTTACGAGTTTCAAAAGTCTGTATTTGTGCATCCGTATCCGTGTAGGGAAGAGTTTGAATATATAGTAGAATTTTACAATGCACGGCGACATTTACGCTTTATCCTTGCTACAGAAATAGATAATGAGCTTGAGATTAAGAAATTTTTTGGTTTACCAAACAAATAAAGCGTAAGTTTAAAAACTACAATTATAACGCTATAGCGTTATAATTGTAGTTAAGATAATAAATGAGCATAAACAAAAAAATACTTATCGCCACAGGAATTTATCCGCCAGATATTGGGGGACCTGCTTCATACAGCAAAGCTCTTTTTGAAGAATTTCCAAAGAAGGGGATTAATGTGGAGATTTTAAGTTTTGGCGAGGTTCGTTACCTGCCTAAAATTATTCGACACGTTTTTTATTTTTTCAAAACAATTTTTCGCGCTCGTGGGTGCGACGTTATTTATGCTCAAGACCCAGTTTCGGTTGGTTTGCCGGCGATGCTTGCCTCAAAAATATTACGCAAGAAATTTATTTTAAAAATTGTTGGTGATTATGCATGGGAACAGGGTGTTTCTCGATTTGGTGTGAAAGATTTATTAGATGAATTTTCAAAAAAAAGAAAAGGGTATCGTTTATTGGTTTTGTTTTTAAAACACATTGAAACTTGTGTTGCTAAAAAGGCTGATAAAATTATCGTGCCGAGTGAATATTTGAAACGCATTGTTTCTAATTGGGGAATAGAAAAAAATAAAATAACGGTTGTTTATAATTCTTTTGATGGAGAGGTTCAAAATTTACCTGAGGATAATAAAAGAGAAAGAATAATTTTATCGGCCGGCCGTCTTGTTCCGTGGAAAGGTTTTTTAACGCTTGTGGCTCTTATGCCGAGGCTCATTAAACATTTTCCAGATATTAAGTTAATTATCGCAGGGGAGGGTAGTGAACGAAAGAAACTTGAAATTGCTATTAAAGAACTTAGTTTAGAATCAAACGTTTTTTTAGCCGGAGCGCTTCCGCAGGAGAAGCTTTTTAAATATATTAAAAGCGCCTCAGTGTTTGTTTTAAATACGGCCTATGAGGGCTTTTCTCATCAATTACTTGAGGTTATGGC
>CAYPVT010000033.1:0-7425 GCA_964414265.1 uncultured Candidatus Saccharibacteria bacterium
AAAGGGTTTTGTGATAAAGTTTTCGATATGAAAGTTAGCATTGATGAGGAAAAAATCAAGCATCTACTTAACCGCGCAGTTGAGGAAGTATTTGTTAAAGAATCATTAGAAAAAAAACTTCGCTCTGGAAAACAACTTAGGGTAAAACTTGGGTTTGATCCAACATCCCCTTTTTTGCACATAGGAAGAGCAATTGTTTTGTGGAAACTTCGAGAATTCCAAGATTTGGGGCATAAGGTTGTTTTTATTGTTGGGGATTTTACGGCATTAGTGGGAGACCCCTCAGACAAGCTTGAAAAAAGACCAATGCTTACGGCAAAGAAAGTAAAGGATAATTTGAAAAATTACAGAGCTCAGATTGGAAAAATTTTAGATTTAAGAAAAGCAGAGTTTCATCTTAATTCAAAATGGCTAAAAAAGTTGGATTTTAACGATGTGGCTGAGTTGGCAGAGTGTTTTTCGCTACAACAAATGTCGCACCGTAGGAATTTCGCTGATCGTATTGAAAAAGGTGAAGAAATTTCACTAAGAGAATTTCTTTATCCTTTGATGCAGGGGTATGACTCTGTTGCTGTAAAAGCTGACGTTGAGCTCGGTGGTTTTGACCAGCTATTTAATTTAAAAGCTGGACGCACAATTCAAAAACATTATGGACAGGAAGAGCAAGATATAATGAACTGTCAGATGCTAGAGGGAACAGATGGGAGAAAGATGTCCTCTTCTTGGGGAAATGTCATAAACCTTTTAGATGAACCAAATGATATGTATGGAAAGGTTATGGCGGTGCGAGATGATTTAATTTTGAAATACTTCACCCTTTGTACTAGACTTTCTGATGAGGAAATAAATAGCATTAAAAAATCAATTGATAGTGGGGAAAATCCACGTGACGCAAAAATGAGGCTCGGTAGAGAAATTGTTTCTCTTTATCATGGGACAAAAAAAGCAAAAGAAGCTGAGGATGATTTCATTAAAACTTTTCAGAAAGGTGGAGTTTCAGAAGACGCAATTTCCGTTGTGGTGAATAAAGGAGAGCTTTTGGTTGAGGTTCTACTTAAAGAAAAAATTATTTCTTCAAAGAATGAATGGAAGAGACTAGTTTTAGAGTCAGCTGTTTTAAACATGGATACGGAAGAAAAAATAACAGATCCTTATTTTAAGATTTCAAACCCAATAACGCTTCGAGTTGGTAAAAGGAGGTTTATAAAGATTGGCGTTAAATAGAAAAAAGCGGGACACAATGTCCCGCTTTTTTCTACCAAACTTCTTCGTCTTCTTCGCTGATTGGAGCACTGCCGAGGTCGTCAGCATCTAGGTCATCTGGTAGACCGTCGTCTCCCAAGAGATCGTCTCCTAAAATGCCATCTAGGGCTTCTTCGGACAATGGTTCCTTCATTTCGTCATCCATATAAAGTTAAAAACTTAATTATAAAGGTATTCGAGGCAAAGCCTCGAGATATTTCAAAACTCACTTCGCTTATACTTCGCACGATAAACTGCACTATATTGTACCTGTATTAGCTTACAGGTATTTTTCTGCTGAAAAATCCCGCTAGCCCACCTCGTGCCGTCGCACTCCGGCTTTGCATTGCTCCAAAGTATTCGCAATGCAACCTCGGCTCGGAAGATAAATCGCAGACGTTTTATCTTCTCTCGCTCTACGTCGCTAATAAACACTCACTTAACTAAACAATATTTTTTAATTTAACCCCCCAACTCCCAATGTTGTATCAAAAACAAAAAAAAGCGCAATGTTTTTAGTTAAAAAGTGTGGATAACAGGGTTTTTTAAAATATCCCTAAAAACACGCCCGCCTGCGCGTACACGCGGGCAGGTATAATTTTTTGCTAAAAATTTACTATGCTCGTGTCACGCATAATTTCTTGCTAGAAATTTGCGCGACCCCGACTCGGCTCGCCAGCCTCCGTCTCCCAATTGCTTCATTTGTCGTAATTGAGCGCCACACTGCGCAATATTTTTAGGGATATTTTAGGAGATTAATATGCAAACACCAAACCGATACAGTGTTTTTAAAAATAAAGACTAGGGGTTTTTAATTTCTTATACAGGCAAAGCAGGTTAGGCCTATGGCAACAGCGTCTATCTCGTCGTCCGATTTTATCTTTTTGGAGATGATTATTAGTTTTTGAACCATTGAGTTGACCTGTGTTTTTGTGGCCTTGCCATATCCAGTGACAGCTACTTTTATCTGAAGGGGGGTATATTCATAGATAGGAAGATTATTTTTAGCTCCCTCGTAAATAATAACCCCACGAGCTTGAGACACCACCATTGCGGTCTTTTGATTAGTTGTGAAAAAAAGAGATTCAATCGCGAGAGCCTCTGGTTTGTATTCCAAAATAGTCTCATTTAAGTGAGCACCAATTAGATTGAGTCTTTCTGGAAGAGACAAAGAAGATTTTGTTTTAAAACATTCTGAAAAGACAAGAGTTTCTTTACCCCCACGCTCTTTATCTAGTATGGCGATACCAACCCTCTCAAGGCCTGGATCAATTGCGATGATACGCATAATTAAATAATACTAGTTTCCGTTAGTATAAACACCCTGAACGTCATCCCTTTCTTCTAGTTCTTCGATTAAGACAGAAAGTTTATTTCCATCCTCGTCTGAAAGAGGAACAGTTGTTTGTGGAACCCACTCCTCTCCTTCTTTTTTAAAAGCCCAAGCGGCTGCCCCTTGTGAGGCAAACGATGCATCGTGTAAAGAAAGTAAATGTTTAATTTCAGCAGCGCTCCTATTTTTACTGTCGGTTAATCCTTCGATAAGTATTGCTGAACCACCAGGACCATAAGCTTCATACATAACTTCAAATAGTTCTCCCATGTCGGCGCTCGTTCCTTTTTTAACGGCGCGCTCTATTGTGTCTTTAGGCATGTTTTCTTTTTTTGCCTTATCAATCATGACACGTAGAGTAGGGGAACTAATATCTCCTTTAACCCTTTTTGATTCTTGGGATATCGCACGAGCAAATTTTGCAAAAACTTTACTGCGTTTTGCGTCTTCGCTACCTTTTTGTCTTTTTATTTGAGACCACTTTGAATGACCGGACATAGTTTTTTTGATTAATTTAAATAAGTTTTTCTTGTATATCTGACGGCATTTTAAAACCAAGATGTTCATAGGCACGGGGCGTTGCTACGCGACCTCTCGTAGTACGCTCAAGAAGTCCTAGTTGAATTAAATACGGCTCAACGACTTCTTCAATCGTTGCCTCTTCTTCGCCTGTTGCTGCAGCGATTGTCCCTAAACCAACAGGCCCTCCCCTAAACTTATCAATAATTACGTTAAGTATTTGGCGGTCGGAAAAAGAAAGACCAAGGTCGTCTACTCCAAGAAGTTTTAAGGCATCACTAACTATTTCTTCCGAAAGTGATTTTTTGTGGACTTGGGCAAAGTCGCGACAGCGTTTTAATAAATAATTTGCCATACGTGGAGTAAATCTGCTTCTTTTGGCGATTGCTTGAGAAGCTTCTTTTACAAGCTCTGTTCCTAAAATATTTGCCGAGCGGTCAATAATTTTTTTAATCTCGTCTTCGCTATAAAACTCGAGGCGAAATGTTCCTCCAGAGAAACGAGAGCGAAGTGGGGCAGACAATAAAGCAATTCGAGTGGTTGCGGCAACTAAAGTGAAGGCTGGGAGCTCAAGTTGGATTGTGCGAGCGGAAGGTCCTTTACCAATAATGATATCAAGTGAACCGGATTCCATAGCAGGATAGAGAACTTCTTCGATAGTTTTATTTAAACGATGAATTTCATCAATAAAAAGAATATCACCAGGAAGTAAGTTGGTAAGAATAGAAGCGAGGTCACCAACTTTTTCAATTGCGGGACCAGAAGTCACTTTAATTTGTGCCCCTGTCTCTTTGGCAATTAAATAAGCAAGAGTTGTCTTCCCAAGTCCTGGAGGTCCGTAAAAAAGAATATGTTCTGGTGGATGGTTGCGTTCTTTTGCTGCGGTTAAAAGAATTCTTAGGTTTTCTTTTATGTTTTGTTGGCCAATATATTCATTCCAACGTGAAGGTCGGAGGGTTTGATCTAGAAATGAGTCGTCTCGCTCCTCTTTGTTTTCTATCTCTGGTTTTAGGGAATTTTTTGTGTTGGTATTTTTTCCTATTGACATATTTTGATAACTATGATAGTTTATTGAAACGTAGCTAATTATAGCACTTTTCTAGATGAGGGCAGAAATCTCTAAGTAATGAGACCTAGTGTCTTGCCGGAGGGGTTTGGAGGACGTTTTTGGTTGCACGCTTGCGTGTTTGCTGAGACTATCCTTGCAGATACTCTCTCCCTTTCCACTCTTTTGCGGAAAGGATTACTTAGAGGTTTGTACTCTTATCTATTTGATAAAAAAACGAATATAATTTTTAAAAATTCACCAAACAGCTTGGTGTTTTTTTATTTCGTTTTAAGAGCACGGATAATTTTCTGCTGAAAATTTCCTCGAGCTCGCGTCGTCACGCTCACTAGTCTCTTAAAACGAAATAAACGATGTCTTTAGGATAGGAAAGCAGAAAATAAAGTAGAGGAAACTTTTAAACTTCTTCTAGGTCGACAACACGACTAACTTCTGAAAGTGAGGTTACTCCCTGTATGATTTTAATAGTAGCGTCTTCTTGTAAATCAAGAATCCTTTGCGATAAACTCGCTTTTTTCAACTCTCGTTCTGTTGGGTTTTCGGTAATAGCTTTTTCTATGTTTTCATCCGTAAGAATTGCTTCGTAAATACCAACACGGCCCTTAAATCCAGTGTTATTACATTTTTCACAACCAACTGCTTGGAAAAGATTCGTGATAGGAAGAAGAGATTCGATTGGCGCTAACGCATACTCTTTTTTTTCTTCTTTAATTCTCTCAACAACAGCAGTTAAAATTCTTTTTTCATCGTCTGTAGCAGGAGATTCTTTTTTGCAATAAGAACAAAGTTTGCGAGCTAAGCGTTGAGCGAGGGAGACATTAAGAGCAGAACTGATTATTTTCGCATCAACCCCTAGGTCTATTAGTCTTGGAATAGCACCTGCCGCGGTATTTGTGTGTAGTGTTGAAAAAACTAAGTGTCCTGTTAATGCTGAGTTAATAGCAATTTTTGCTGTTTCGGTGTCTCGGATTTCACCAACCATTATTACATCTGGGTCTTGGCGCAAGGCCGACCTTAACCCTTCTAAGAAGGTATAACCCTTTTCTTCGTTTGTTTGAGTTTGGGTGATTCCTTCCAAATGGTATTCAATCGGATCTTCAATGGTAATCATTTTGTTTCCAGGAGAATAGATTTTACGCAAAAAAGCATAGAGGGTTGTTGTCTTTCCGGAGCCGGTTGGTCCGGTGGTTAAGATAATTCCATTAGGGCGTTTTAATTCTTTCTCAATAATTTCAAAAAGGTATTTATTCACACCCAGCTCTTCAAAGGAGACAGCAATACTCTCTGGGTTTAAAACACGCATAACAAAAGATTCCCCATATGCTCCCGGAATAACAGAGGAACGTATTTCAATTTCTTTTTCATTTAATTTGATACTAAATCGTCCGTCTTGAGCAGAGGCTTTAACATTTAGTTTTAGTCCAGAAAGTAATTTAATTCGAGAAGAAAGAAGTTTATATGTTTCATAATTTATTGTGAGAAGGTTTTCAAGAACACCATCAAGACGTGCCCTAATATGAACATTTTCGTCCTCTGGTTCTATGTGAATATCAGATGCTCCAACAGCAACCGATCCCGCAAGAAGAATTTCCAACATCACCGATATTTTGTGTCCACCAGTTTTACTTAGAACATCATTAACCATATTGGTTATGTCGGGAATTGTTTTTATTTTCTCAAATGCTTCGTTTAGAAATTCAGCGGAAACATCAAGAAGTCCAGATTTAGACTCAGAAGCAAAAGAAACTTCTTTATAGCGCCCCCAAACTCTTTCTAGGCTTGCCGTTGAGGTGATAAATAAAGTTGGAATATATCCTTTTGAAGAAATTTCCTCCAAAGCTATTTTTGTGTCATTGCGGTCAGGGGAGCGAACACCAATAAAGGCCTTTTTGTTTATTAACTGGAAGGGTGCAATTTCAGCGGCTCGAGCTTTTTCTTCAGAGATTATTTTAAGAGCATCGCCTTCAATTGAAACAGTAGAGAGGTCTATGTAAGGTATCCCATATTTGTCAGATAGTATTTTTATAAGATCCTCCTCTTCTTTCTTTCGTAAAAAAGATAAACGGTCGTCTTGTTTTTTATCATCAAATTCTTGCATTCCTCAAATAATACTTTATTTCCAGCTTATTCCAAAGGGGTATTTTAGCTTTTATTTATGAAAACACGCATATCCGTCTGCTGACGGATTACTATACTCGCGTCACGCATAATTTCTTGCTAGAAATTTGCTCGACCCCGACTCGGCTCGTTAGTCTCCGTCTCTCTCAATTGCTTCATTATATCGCAATTGAGCGTCGTGCTCCGTAATGTTTTCAGAAATAAAAGCAGGAGGTGAAGATAAGAAAAAGGCATTAATTTAATTCCCCGCATACACCACTAAAATATCCTGCGCAGACCGACGGGTCGAGCAGAGCGAAAATTTATCATAATTTTACGCGTGTATTTTAGGGGTGGATATTAAGAAAAACTTGACTTTTTATTTAAATCATGCTAATAATATAGGCAGATTCTTTTCTCGACAAACCCTACGGGAGGTTCACATGAACACCGCCACACTCAGTATCACTCATGTCCTGTATGCATTCGGCATCGGCTCGGTATACGCCTTCTGGCCTATCGTCGGGAGATATTCCGGAGCGACAGGGGCATGGATCAACACGATTGTCATCATCGGGACGGCTGTCGGGGGCATCGCGTTGGCGTACCCCTCAATGCGGGAACAGTCATTGCCGACCGCAAACGCCATGTGGGTTCTGTTTTTCGCAGGGCTCGTAAACGGCGCAGCGGTTTACCTTTACTCCGTTAAGGCGGCTGACCAGCAGGTCCCGATGAATGCTTTTATCGTTACGACCCTCATCACGATGGTCTTGATGACACTTGCGTTCAACTTCTTGCTTAACGGCGTCATACCTTCTGTGAGACAAGGGCTCGGACTCGGTACTGCAATCCTGGCAATTTTTCTTCTTGTGGGTTGATCAGCTATCCCCACTAAAACCCTTGGCATTGCGCCGAGGGTTTTATTTATAAAGGCTGTCACAATTATTTTTTCAAGCTCATCCGCAGACTTCACCTCTATATAATCGACTTAACCCCACCTTTTGTTATTGATAATATCCATCTCAATTATTCCTATTTATTCGTTTTTTTGTTATATGTGTTGTTATTTCTGGAATTTACCTAGAAACTGCCATACGTGCGTGCACATTATCACTCAAGTTCTAAATTGAAGTGCAATGAAATGTCTCAAAAGGTGTTAAATAGCCGA
>CAYPVT010000034.1:0-7416 GCA_964414265.1 uncultured Candidatus Saccharibacteria bacterium
GCAAAACGCCTAATGAATTTTTGGCGAATTACAAGTTAACTAAACCGCCATATGTATGTGAACTTATGCAGATGACAAAATTTATGAAAATTAAAACATCGCTCTTAGCTCAGAAGCATGGTAGTCGAGATCTTTTCGTAAGGGGTGCGCTGGCCAAGCCTTTTGTATCTCCTCAATAATCTCAACGTAGTGCCCAATGAGATTTTCTTTAGGCACGTTAAATCTGTGAAAGGTGTCGTCCCCTTCTCTGCGAAAATCGGATATGAGTTCGGTGCAGTTTGCGACAGTATCCGCAGCTTTTATTAAAAGTGAGTTTTGGGAAAGAATAGATATTTTTAGAAGGTTCTGTTTTTTGCGCTCAAACCATGGAACGTGTCTATTCTTTTCGGTAACATCATCAACCATCTTTGATACTTCCTCGCCAAACCGTTCTTTTATTATCTCAATGGTAATTTTCTTTTCATCAACACTGTCCTCAACGGTATCATGTAATATTCCAGCGACAACCACATCTTCATCTTCCGATATTCGAGCAAGAATAAGGCCAACAACGAGCGGATGCGTTATATATGGGACATCTTTACCTTTTCGTTTTTGTTTTTGATCAATTTCATGAACTCTGATCGCAACACGAATGGCTTCTTTGATTTTTTGAGTATATTGCATGTGAAAAAACTTTTTATCAATAACGAAGCCAGCAGTATATCAGGTCATTTTAAAAATGAAATATTGACAACCAAATTTTGATAAAAAATTAACAAAAAAACACGCTACTTAAAAAAATATATTTACTTAAAATAGTTGTCCGAGTTTAAAACCAACCCAAATACCAAGAAAGCCACCGACAGCAGTTAAAATAACCGAGGAAAAAGATATTTCACTCCCTCCCCACATCACTGGAATGTAACCACCGATTACAGAACCGATTATCATTCCGCCCCATATTAATTTTTTAGAATCCATTTAAGATTATTTATTCTGATTTTTTCTCAACAATAATAGTGCATTTCGTCACAAGCGCTGCAATAGTGCCGATAGCTGCAAGCGTTGGTGCCAAAATTGCCCCAACTGCGCCGAAAGTAAGAGGGAACTCAATTAAAACCTTCCCCTCTTCATTTTTAATAATTATGCGCCTAGCGTTACCTTTTTTAACAAGCTCCTTAACAGTTTTGATAACGTCTTCGCCAGAAACCTTAAATTCCTCAGTGTTATTATCCATCCACCTATTTTACCCCGAGAACAAAAAATGTAAATTCTACCTCAACGGCTCTACTGTTACTGTTTTTGAAATAGCTTCAATAAGTGATTGGTTCCTGAAAACCTTTGGGAGCTCACTTTTCCATTTTGGATTTTTAATATCTATATCTGGGTCAACACCGCGCCCTTCTATTGGCTGATTATCATCACGCAAGGTTATATTATTCACCAAAAGAAGAGAATATTTTTCACCTTCCCCAATAACAGTTTCAATTGGGTAAGTATTTTCTACAGTTCCCCATCCGCGAGTTGTTCCACCAACAACGCCTGCTAAATTAAAACGCTTAAAGGTTGCTGTGGTTAATTCTGCCGTCGATTGCGTCATGTTGTCAGTTAAAATTGCGATTTCTTTATAACGATCTAATTGTTCAAATTTTGCCAAGACCGTCCGCTCCACTTGGTAATCCCCTTGATGAAACAAATCAAATGCATATTGTTTATCTCCAACAAAAAGACCTAGGAAATATTTAAGAAAATCTAAAGAACCACCAATATTTCCACGAAAATCAATTATCATACTATCTAATCTTGGTGTCGTGCTTGCGTTATCAACTGCAACTCCAAATTCTTGCAAAGTAGTCGGGGAAATCTTACTAATTGAAAGATAGAGGGTGTTGCCCACGATGCGCCTAAAAACCGTTGGTTCTATTTGCTTTTCGTCATAAAGCGTCTTTGAGTTTTGATTGGTGAGTACGTCTCGCGCATAAGCAACTTGTTTCAATTGTTCTTTCGCCTCTGTTGTTGTTGCCTTTTCAAGCACCGCAGCCTTTTCTTTATACGCCTGCTCAACAGCTTCCTTACTTACCCCCTTCTCCACCCCAAGATCTTTATAAAGATCTTTCTCGGGGTTAATGTTGCTAACATTTTGCCTAAAAGATGTTTCTTCTTTTGAAGAAAGAATTCCGTTTCTATTTACCGGCTGAAGGTTATAAGTCGCAATTACTAAGGCATTAAGCGCGAATTTCTTTTTTTCTTCATCTGTTGGGATGGCAATTATGGCGTCTGAAACCATTTTGGCGACACCGGCACGGTCTTTGGTTGTAATAGCTGGTGTTGTTGAAGAATTTTGAGCTTTTTGAATAGATAACTGGAAAAGCGTTGCGATGTCTTCGTCTTTCATTTTGCTCCAATAGTTTTTTAAGATTATGTCGTATGCCTCCATATCAAAACGAACAAAAACATTCGACTCCTCGGGAGTTTTATATATAACCGGCGCGACGACAGGATGTGAATATTTATAATATCCAACGCCCGCAAAAGAGAGAACAATAACTAATGTTCCCAAAAGAGCAATTTTTCTTTTTAGAAAAAACAACATCTTTAAAATATACCACAAAGAGTACTAATTATTTTTGTGGACAACTAACTTCTTAAAACAAAAAAACGGGGAAATTTAATCTTGAACACCAAATGAGTCTAAAAATTTTTTATATGAATCTGGAAAATCATGTTTCTTTGAAGCGTTAACTAAAATATCGTGATATTTTCGTGACGGCTCAACGTTTCCTTCAATTTTTTCAACAACTTCATAAACCTCCGCCTTTCTTTCTTTCCCAAATTCATCAGAAACCGTCACTATAAACCTTCCGTAGCCAACTGGATGTTTTTCAAAACCATCAAGCCTTTTTAAATCCTCTTCACTAACCTCATAAAGTAAACCCCACACTTCATCTCCTTTACTTTCTAAAATATCAGCACAACCAGTTTGATGTGTTGAACATTTAAACGTGTAAGCAAGTTTATAGTCTTTCAACACGGCTTTCCCAATAAGCTTAGAGCAAGGACATCTGTCTCTCATTTGATTTTCGTCTTGATTTGAACCGTAAGCAAAATATAAAGTCATTTTTTTATCATAAATTAGAAAACAAAAAGGTGGCATCGCTTCCGCGAGGCCACCTTATCAAACGGCTATTAGATGTCAATGTTGCCCTTTCACATGCGACATCCAACGCTCCCACAGAACATCTGAAATTTGTCCCTTCCCAACCCTGACGCCCCGCACACTAAAAACTGACTCAAGGTCTTCAAAGCTTGGGGCAAGCACAATCCACGGTCTGTGGCTGTGTTCACTCAGAACCTGTGCAATTGCCATGGCATCGGAAAGCTTATGCTCCCCGCGTGCTTGGGATTTGTTTTCGCTGAAGTAAACCAGATCAAGTATTTTGTGTTCTCTTACGTACTTAATGGTTTCGACAAGCGAAAGAAACGTGATTAATTCAACGCTCAATCCCAAATCCTTGCACCGGCGCCTGCATTTCTCTCCGTCTTGGCTCCGTTCCCACTCCTCAGGACTAAAGCCAAACACCAGAAGATAAATCGTCCTGTTCATCTTACGTCTCATTGCAACCCCCTTTGGTCAAAACAAATTTCAATATGCAAAAACTTCACTACCTGGTAGTATACAACATTATTAATGAAATGTCTATGTTTTTATGCTGCTTCCCTTACGAGCCATGACTGCGCTTCCATCTCTTCTTTATGGAGAAATGAGTCTATCTCTTTAAAATCATCCACAAATTGAACTCTCTCACTTTCGGAAACTTTATTTTTTGAAAGCTCGCTTTTTATCCACATATAAGTCATTTCTTTTCCAACCTTTCCGCTCTTCGCGTGTTGAATTAAAACTGTAAGCACTTTTGATATTGGCATCGGTCCTTTATATGAACGCGAGCTTACAAGCGCATCGGTGACATCGGCAAGGTGAATAATGTCTGCCATGGAAATACCTATTACGTCTGCGGAAACTTGCAACGCTTCAACCGAAGACTTTTGCCCACTAATGTCCCTGTGTAAATAGTTATGATGCATGCTGGCAAGTTTTGCCTCAACTGGGAAATCACAAGCCTCTAAAATTCTGCGTGATTCTTCTTCGTGCGCCATGATTATTTCCAAAATAGTATTTTCTTTAGTAAATCCACGTTTAGATAAATCGGTGATATCAGAATCGGAAAGAATTACGTCAACAGGACAAACCTGAATTGGCCGCACTTCATGTGAATCAAGATCTTTTCTGTATGTATCGATGTTAAAAGGAACGCCGGAAAGTTTAGCGATATGATTTCGAATTAAACCTGAATCTTCTCCTTCTGAATTAATTGCCAACCCCAACACTTGCCACCAATTGGTGTTTGAAAGCGGATTATCAATAATCGAACGTGGAACTATAATTTTCCCAACATCGTGAAGTAAGGCTGCGCGCAAAAACTCTTCAATACTTATGTTCTCCGCAATAATATTTGCATCAAGATTAACGCTTCCCCCGTCAGGGCGAGTAAGCGTTTCGTGTATTTTATGTGAAAGAATTTCAAGGGTGCGAACGCAGTGTTCTACCGTGTCCAGATGAAATAAACGCATCGCGGTTAATATTTCCCAATCCTTATCCTTTGCTTCAAAATGTGCGTTTTTAATACGCGCGCCAAATTCTTCTTTTGTCCTTTCTATACACCCTTCGAGTAATTTCTCATTGAGTAGGTCGTCGACAATATTTTCAAAAACACCGCCATTCGCTATCTCTCGCGCCCTTTTTTCTTTAAGTTCAATTTGTTCTTGGTTGGAAGATTCTATTTCAACTGGTTCTTCTGAGTTCATACTTAAAAACTATTATACAACCAAACCAAACATCAAAGAAGACCCCTTAAGCACCTTGTTGCAAAAAATATTTTTTTAAGAGATACTTGCCGACAGATTGAACAAACTATTAAAAAGGAGCAACAAATGAACAAACCGAGGATTATCGTTTTTGCGTCTGGCACAGAAGAAGGTGGTGGTTCTGGTTTTAGGAAGCTTGTGGAGGCATCGCGTGCAGGAATACTTGATGCCAAAATCGTCGGGGTGGTTTCAAACCACGAAAATGGTGGTGTTTGGGAAAAAGCCGAGGAGCTTGATATCCCGTTCATCCATTTCCGTGGGCCATGGAACGCCGAAGGATACCAACGTATCGCAAGGGAGTCGAAGGCCGACTTCTTTGCCCTCTCTGGCTGGTTGAAGCTTGTGAGCGGGCTTGATTCGCGAACGAACTTCAACTCGCAAACGGTGTTCAATATTCACCCTGGGCCCCTACCGGAGTTTGGTGGCCCCGGGCTTTATGGGCACCACGTTCACGAAGCGGTAATGACGGCGTTCCGTCGTGGCGAAATTTCACACTCTGCGGTCTCGATGCACTTCGTTACGGAGAAGTACGACCTCGGTCCAATCTTTTTCCAAACGAAGGTGTGCATCAAGGACGACGATACGCCGGAAACCCTGGCACGGCGCGTCAACCACTGTGAGCACATGTATCAAGCAGAAGTGACCAATCTGGTAGTCAACGGGTTCATCCGCTGGGACGGACTAAGCCACCATTCCGTCTGCCCAATCTTCACTTCCTCCAAATATTTCGAATAACGGATTAAGAAAAACTGCATAGGCGTCCCTTTCGGGGCGCCTATTTTTTTATATTTTAAAATCTTTACAAAAAAAAGACGGGTCAGAATGAACTGACCCGTCTACGTGCTTAATTACCGACCTGCCGGTAATTAATCCCTGAGAAAAAACTCTGGCTTCTTTTCCACCCGCGAAAGAATGGGTGGCAATTCGGAGAACGTCGCCCGAACGATGGCCTTTGAGAGACCGTCGCTGTTGCGATATACGACGCCAGCCTTTTCATCCATGAGCACCGTCTGCCCCGGTATCTGCGAAATCGAGAGTTCTGCCGCAAGCAACTCTTCGCTTCCTTCTTCGCCGAGAGCAACGCCAATGACGGGGATTCTCCATCCATTTGCATGAAGGTGAGCGTCGAGAACCCCAGGCAAAGCAAACGCCTTTCCGCCAACAGCAATGACGATATCCGCGCCAGAGCACCCGAATTCCGCAAACCCCGCGACATGTATGGGGTTCCGGTGACAACTCATGACGTGAACATCGAGCTTCCCGAGGAACCGGTTTCCAACATACTTTTGGGCAACAGCGAGTTGCACTTCCGCTTTTGCCCGATCGCTTCTACTTCCGAAAACCACGGCCAGCTTCCGCGCCGGTATTTCCCGGTCGACCTTCAGTTTCGAAGCGACATAGGAATCAACGCGCATGCCGGTCAACAACCAGAAGATGTAGCGATACATCTCCGAGGAGGTGGTAATCAGTTCTTTCGGAATTTCCATCCCGTGAACCTTTTTCACATCTTCGGGAGAAAGCGGATCGAGATTGCTCATCCCGGCCTCAATTCCCCAGTTGCGAATCAACTGCTTGTCGTACGGCGGTGGCGCCTTGCGATTTTCTTTCTTCCGGCTGGGCCACCACATAGTTGCGCTCCAGAAACGACTGGAGTCGGGGGTGGCCACTTCGTCGCCTAAAACGAGGTTACCTTTTTCGTCGCGACCAAACTCGAGCTTGGTGTCGGCAAAAATGATGCCTCGCTCTTCGGCAAATTTACGCACGAAATCGTAGACCGCGAGCAAGGTTTTTGTTTCCTCGGGATATTTCACCCGCACCTTGTCGCTATCCATCGGGAGGTCGTGCCCTTCGACTTCTTTCGTTGTCGGAGTGTCAAACACCCACGGCAGTTTGTCGCCGTCTTGAAGACCGGCGGGCAAAGAAATTCCAAAAACCTTGCCGGTTTTTTGGTATTCCTTGAAGGCCGACCCCGTCAGATAGCCACGAGCGATGAACTCGACCGGAGCCATCACAAGTTGCTTCACCACGAGCGCTCGGCACTGCAAATCAATGTTTCCCCGAAGTTTTTCCGGGAGGTAGTGATCGATTGCAGCGCCAGCGGCGATGAGATGCGTCTTGCAGATACCAGCTTCTTCGAGTTTCGTCATCCAGAAATGGGTCAAGGCCGTCAGGACCATTCCCTTTCCTGGAACCTTCGCGTTCAAAACGAAGTCAAAAATGCTGACCGCGTCTGTTGCGACCGAGAGTAGAAATCCACTCCCAAGGTCGTATAGGTCGCGCACCTTGCCACGGTTCAGAAGCTTGAGGCCTTCAAGAACCGGTTCTTCTGCCCGTACGGGCGAAAGTTGTGCCATGGAAATTCCCCTCTGTGTGTGAAAAAGTTTAGAAATTTAAATTGAAACAGGACTAAAACCAGCCCTGAAATTAACAGTAAAATATCGTTTCGTCAACATATCTACCCCGAATTCTAGCTCCAAGTGCAATGTATAACTAAAAAAGCCCCACAATAAG
>CAYPVT010000035.1:0-7342 GCA_964414265.1 uncultured Candidatus Saccharibacteria bacterium
CGGCTATTTAACACCTTTTGAGACATTTCATTGCACTTCAATTTAGAACTTGAGAAATCTCTTTAATTTTAAGGCTACATTTTGCACATTAATCACTTAAAACCAAAAAGAAAACACCATTATGGTGTTTTCTTTTCTTACCTAATCACCCAATTTTCTGTTTCTATATCTCACACACCCCTGCCACACACGCGAGTTCTGCTTTATTTTCTGTTTCATCAACTTTCTCGTAAGTGACAATCTTTGAGAAATCAATATGCTCCCATCGCTTTGCTAATTCAATATATTTCTTTTCATCTATCTCTTCATAAGGCGCAAGCTGATAGACGTGATTATCTCTTGGCAAGAACGAAAGACCGCCAACGATATCCCAATTTTTGTATACCCAATGTCCAACATCAATCCACTCTGTATCACCGACAGAAATTGTTGTGGATGGATTATGTTCTGTGTAATGCGTTTTATACATTTTCCAATACTCCAATTGATCAATAGCCGTCAAATCGTTTTTGAATATTGAACCCTTTGGTGCGCGTACTGGAAAATCAATAACAAAAGTTGTTGCAGAGTCGGCAGTTTGCCCAACTTCAGGATGATACGGAACGCCTTGATCTTTCAACATTTTGAAAAGAGCGTCTGTTGAGGCGATACGCACGCGACGAATATAAAACGGAGCAAAACGTGGATGCATTCCAGAAGAAGAATCAACTGTCTGCGAAAGATTTCCTGATGGTTTAATTGCGGTAATTGCCGTTGAAGGATTTATTCCAAATCTCTTGGCGTACTGTTGGTTCACTTTTATTGTCTCATTGCGAAGTTTATCCAAAACATCTGCTTTACGCGCAGTTGGGCAATCCCACTGCCCTGTAACAGAAACTCCAAGCAGTCTTTCTGTATCACAATTTTCTTTCCATTCTTTTGAAAGGTATGAGAAGTTTGTAAGCGTTGATTGATATGTTCCGATAATTGTCGCTATTCTGATTTTCTTAAGAAGTTTTTCAACCGTATCTCCTGGTCGAGCAATAACCTCTGAAAGATTACAAAACTGTTTTGATTGCAAAATTATTTCACCGCATGGGTTTACCCCAACAGATCCAGTCATACGTCCATTTGTTATATGTTGGTCCATAAACTTAAGACGTCTTTCTGGGAGTGTCGTTGCCAAAGAACCACGGTTAAAGATTCCACGCTCTCCCGACTTTGATTTCATCAAGGCAACCCATTCATCCAAAAATTCTTCAGTTGTTGGTTTGTCTACATAAACAGCAGAGTTGTTAGCGAGCGCGCGCTGTGGATCTGTATAGTAAAATGGGCCTTTTTTAGAGTCTCTCATCTCTACATCACCCAAATCTGACAAAGAAATCATAGCACTTCTTCTAACTCCACCAGCAACCACACATTCACCGATTTTACACAAAATATCGTGTGCATCGAGTGGAGAAAGTTTACGTCCTTGTTTTTTCAACATTCGCTCGCGGGTAAAATCTATAACGGAACGAATTGGATCAGGGCCGGATGACTTCCCGCCCATTGTTTTTAAGCGAGCACCAGCTGGACGGAGCGCAGAATAATCAAACTCAATATCTTTTCCTTCTGACCAAGTCTTCATTCCAAGAACAATTGCATCTGCCCACCCTTCCTTACTATCATCAATGATATGTTTTGCTGCTTTTTTCCCTGTCTGATATTTAATTGAGGGAAGCTTATCGATGTTTTGATTTTCTACCGCATAACCAACTCCAGTACCACACATTAATATATACATAACCTCTCCGAAATCTTGCCACACAGTTGGAGCAACGAACGAACAATTGTATGCACAAATATTTATCTTACGAGCGGCAAGACCCGCAAATTGAAATAGTCGCATTGATGGCATTGCTTCTTGTTTCAAAATTGCTTCTCGTATTTCTTTGTACTCTTCTTCTTTTAATTTCTTGCCGAGGTTCTCGCGCATAAAATCAACGTAGCGATCAACTGTCTCAACCCAAGTTTCTCGTCGTCCTTCTCCTTCAATCCATCTTGAGTATGTGCGGTAATAAATAAATTCTCCCAATACATTTCTAAAATATTTTTTACTTTCCTCAGAAAGTTTTCGCACTTTCTCTGGAACCTCTCCAACTTCACGGCGTAAACGAGAACGCTCCTCTCTATAAAGGATATATGCCTTCGCTGTTTTAGCGTAGTCTTCTGTGATGAGCTGTGCTTCAACGAAATCTTGAATTCCTTCAACAGTTGGAACAAAATTCTTTACAAGTTTATTCACTCGCAATAGTTCAGAATAAACTTTGCGAGAAATATATTCTGCCTCTTTCTCGCTTCCCTCTCCTGTCGCAATCATTGCCTTATTCACAGCACCTGTAACTCTATCGATATCAAAATCAACTACCGAACCGTCACGTTTTTGAATTTTTTTGATTAGTAATGGTACTTTCTGTGCAATTTTTGCGACTTTCGACATATTTTTATTAAAAAATTAAAAAAACTGATAAATGTGCAGAACATTTGCCCCGACTTCGACTCGGATATTATGTAAACTCAGAAGTTTCCACACCATCCTCGCTCGTCGGAATAAAAATAGCTCATCACGAGCTTATGAAGTTCATTTTACAGTAAATTCATCCCACCAGCACTGTGGATTGCTGTAAAATTAATAAACAAAAACATAAAATCTTTCTTGTAAACCCCGCGTCAAATTTTACCGCTTCAAACCAAGGCTAAACCGGGATACCTATTTGTTTATAGCAAAAAATTTCATAAAAAATACTTGGAATTACGTCTTGAAAACGAGCCTAGGCAGTCTTGTTGTAGGACGCTCGATTACTTTACCGTTAAATCGAAAAGCTAGCTGTGTCCCCAACCTTAAGTTTATTTTTTGAAAAAAATCCGGCTGGAACCTCTATAACATAAAGTGAATTTACTGCTGGTTGAAAAATTTCTGGGTACGATTCTGGTAAAATATTTTCTTCTACGTGAACTATCTCTTTCTTTTCGTTAATCCAAATAATATCTAGAGCGAATTTCATCCCTTCCATCCAAAAACCATAAATATCTGGCTCTTGAAAAACAAAAAGCATTCCTTCTCCTGGTAAAAGAGAGTCGTACCCAGAAAGGCCTGTTGTCCTTTTATCTTCTGTGTCAGCGACAACTGCATCTATCTTTATTCCACCGACAGAAACTGTTGTAGTTTTTTTATTTTCACCTACAGACGGGACGCCAGTTGTATTTAAATCCACTGATTGATTATTTTTATCTTCTGAAAAAAATTCTTCAGTTTTTAGTGAATTACCAAGATAAGAAATAAAAAAAATTAAACCAACGGAAATAATAATGAAGCGCAACCACATTGGTATTAATCCGCAAACTGGGCAATTTATTTTTTTGAAGTTCATTTTGTGATAAAAATTTTTTTAGTTACTGACCTTTGTAAAGATTTATATTAGGGTTATCCCAACCAGAGTATACAGGATTAGAACTATTTTCTAATCTAGTGCCAACTATATAATTCTGATTACCATTAACGCCACTTCCAATAAATACATATGGTGGAGTACCGCCGGTTGGTTTATAACCACGAGCATAGTAATAACCATATTGACCAGAAACGTTTGAGGGGTCTTGTGGAATTTTGCTCATATACGTAGGTACAATATTTAAAGTATTCAAATTAACATAACCACCTGAACCAGTTGATGTACAGTAATCTGCCACCCCACATGTTGGGTAAAATCCGTTATCGGTGTGATACATCTCAATTGCTTTAATTAACTGATTCATATCAGCTAATCTTTTTGTATTCCTAGCTTTCACGCGCGCAGTATTTAATGAAGCAATAACGATAGACGATAAGATACCGATGATAGCGATGACCACCAAAAGCTCGATGAGTGTAAAACCTTTTTTGTCTTTAATTAAATTCTTGGCAATCATGGCTATTTGCCGTGAATTATAACAAATCCATGTCTTTTTATACATATTTAGCCTTGTTTTTTGGGGGTCTTAGTTGGAAGGCGGATGGTTCGGCTACGAATATTTTATTCGTCGAACAATCTGGTCTGGCGGAGAGATTCGGCTCCACATAAAATTTTGTCGTCACAAAATTTTTGCTAGCCGCGCCTCGCGATTTTTGTTGCTACAAAAATATCGCTCCGGCGTTCGAATCCCTCACGCAATGTGTGCAGACACATTGCTCACCTCCGCAGTTTTTCACTGCGTTTCAAAACTGCGGAGGCGGAGAGATTCGAACTCTCGGTGGGTTGCCCCACACAGACTTTCCAGGTCTGCGCACTAGACCGCTATGCGACGCCTCCGTATTTAATTAATCTACAAACAACTACTAAAAAACCGGGCTTTTCCAGGTCTGCGCACTACCCGCCCGAACGTACCGTTTTGCCAGCCCGACAAAGTCATTCTGGCGGGTACGGGCGGGGAACCTAGATATGCGACGCCTCCGTGAAAAAGCATTGTTGCAGAAAAAAACTAATAACGCAAAACTAAATTGAGCGATAAACAAAAAGACTTATAAGAGCAAGAAGTATACTTAAATACAAGAACAATGATGAAACAAAAAGAAGAATTGGCATTTGAGAAATAGCGTAGATTCCTAATAGGCCTATCCCGAAAGACTGGCAAACCATTTTTGCTTTTCCAACTCCACGAGCCTCAACAATTTCCCCGCGAAATTTTTTACGATAATAAGCGTTCAGAATAAGAAGTATCTCAATTGAAATAACCATCGCAATAATAAATGGGGACAAAAAACGCGAGACTAAAATAAACCCAGCAACACCTATTAAAAGTTTATCTGCAAGTGGATCAAATAATTTCCCCCAATCTGTAACTTGCCCACGAGTGCGCGCGATAGCGCCATCAAGAGCATCACTAAAAGCCGAGACTGCAAATAAAGCAAAACCAGTCGCATAATATTCATAAAACAAAAGAAAGGTGACGAACGGAACAGAAACAAAACGAAAAACAGTAATATGATTTGGCACTACATAAATAGGTATTAGTGGTTCAAAGATAAAACTTATAGCTCTATCTTTAATACCAACTTTTACTTTTGTTTCTGTTACTTCACCCCAGAGAGAACTTTTTGTTTTAAAGATAGCCATGTATTTAGTATTCTACCCTACCAAAGCGTTAACACGTTCATTAATTGGTGGATGAGTTGAAAAAATTTTTACTAAAAACGGAGTCTTGTTGTCGGAATTATTATTCGCCCCAAATGGATTCGAAATAAAAAGGTGCGCCGTCGCGTTATTGGCCTTCACCATTGGACGGTTATATCCCCCTATTTTCTTAAGCGCGTTTGCAAGACCTTCTGGATATCTAGTCAAAAGTACTCCTGAAGCATCCGCCAAGAACTCCCGTTTACGGGAAACGGCAAGCTGAAGAAGAGTTGCGGCAATTGGAGCCAGGATCATTAAAACAATTCCAATAGCCATGATTACCCCACTTGCCTTATTGTCACGGTCGTTATTACCACCAAAAAAAGTGGCACGCATTGCCATGTCTGAAATAATAGTAACAAAACCAACAAGCACCACGGCGACAGTAGAAACCAGCATATCTCTATTCCCAATATGAGAAAGCTCGTGAGCTATCACTCCCTCAAGCTCATTCTTGTCTAAAGTTTGAAGAAGTCCTGTTGTCGCGGCAACCACTGCGTGTTCTTTGTTTCTCCCAGTTGCGAAAGCATTCGGGGCAGGGTCATCAATCACATAAAGTTTTGGCATTGGAAGTCCGGCTGTAATTGAAAGATTTTCTACTATTGTGTAGAAGTTGAAAAACTCAGCTCTCGTTGCCTCTCTCGCGCCGGTCATAGAAAGAACTATTTTATCCGAAAACCAATAGCTCGTAATATTCATTCCGATACTAAAAACAACGGCGATATATAGAATGCTTTGATTTCCAAAATACAAACTAGCACCCCACCCCACACCAATTACAATCGCAAAAAACACAGTCATAATAAACCAAGTTTTCAGTATATTTTGGGTTTGATGAGTATATGGATTGGTCATTAAAATAATTGACTTAGAAAATTAAACTAATTATTTTTCAAAAAGAAAAACAAAAGAATCTAGAATTTTACCTCAACTGGATTGCGGGCACTAGCCTCAGCCTCATCTAATTCAAAGAATTCCATTTTTTCAAAATGAAAAATTGAAGCAATAAGGTTTCCAGGAAATGATTCTATGCCAATCGATAAATCGCGAGCGTTCATGTTGTAGAACCTTCGCGCTGCTTGAATTTTATTTTCTGTGTCTGACAATTCATTTTGAAGTGAGAGAAAATTCTGGTTTGCTTTAAGTTCTGGGTACGCCTCTGCAATAGCAAAAACTGATTTCAATGCGCTAGAAAGCATATTTTCTGCTGCCGCCTTATCAGCAACACCACCTGCTCCCATCGCTTTAGCGCGGGCGTCAGAAACTTTTTCAAACGCTGAGCTTTCATGAGTAGCATAACCCTTAACAGTATTTACTAAATTAGGAATGAGGTCGTAGCGACGTTTCAATTGAACATCAATATCAGACCAAGCCTCTTTTGTGCGATTAACTAAAGTAACAAAGCTGTTGTAAGCAAATATCCCCCAAGCCACAACAACGGCAACGACTGCTAAAATAATGTTTACTGGTGTCATAAAAATAATGAGTTAAAAAATTAATAACAATAACAAAGGAATTATGACAGGACCACACCCAAAATCAAGCAACAAAAAGCCCCCAAGACACTTTGGTTACAAAATGTTCAGGCGACCATTTTCCTTAAAAAATGGTAGCTGTAAGTCAATAGCCCATCCCTGACGCAGGTGCTTCTTTTTCTTCCTTTGGCTCATCGGCGATTGCGACTTCGGTCGTAAGCAAAACAGCGGCAGCTGAAGCGGCATTTTGAACACCGCTTCTTGTCACCTTTAGTGGGTCAATAATTCCGGCCAAAATCATGTCGGGAACTATTTCGTCATTCGCCGCGTCATACCCAGAAAAACCTTTTGCATTTTTAACTTTATCAACAATAACAGAACCATCATCCTTGCCGGCATTGATTGCAATCTGGCGAAGTGGCGCTTCAAGCGCTTTCAAAAGGATACTGACACCAACCATAAATTCAGACTCAAAACTCTTTGCGTAAGCTGGTGCATGTTTTAGTGTTGCCTCAACAGACTTCGCAGCTTTAATAAGCGCAACTCCACCTCCAGGAACAATCCCTTCTTCAACAGCAGCCTTTGTCGCGTTAACTGCGTCTTCTATTTTTAGTTTCAAATACTTCATTTCTGTTTCTGTTGCTGCTCCAACTTTTATAACAGCAACTCCACCAGTTAACTTTGCGAGTCGTTCTT
>CAYPVT010000036.1:0-7297 GCA_964414265.1 uncultured Candidatus Saccharibacteria bacterium
CTATGATGAAGGGATTAAACAGAGAGGAGTGCCATATGTGGTGGACGCATACAGTCAGTTGACGTAAACATATTTTTGTTGTATCTTTTTGTGAGGATCTTTTTACAAGGAGTACTGCAATGTCCCGTGCACAGGTGACTTGGTTTTTTGCGATTGCCTACTCGATTTTGTGTCATTTCATAGTGGTAACAGTTTCTCTCGCCTTTGCACAAAGCGATGGATATCTGTTTCTGACCATTTACGTAACTCTTTCGGCGGTGTGGTTTTTCCGTCATTTGGAAACAGCGTCGGATTGGTCGTTTACCAGAGTTATAACCATGGCTTTTTTTGCCAGTGGGATAGGGATAATGGCGCTTGTTCCAGGCTTCGTTTGTTTCTTTTTTCTGAGCGTTGCCTACTTATTGGCCAGCTACCACACTCTTTCAATAAAGGGCGGTCTTTTCCAGAAAACAATCACCCCCTTGGTTCGAGAGTGAAAACAGCCCGTGTGGCTTTGGCCTATTGCCAGTCTGCCGTCGAAAATATCGACGGCTTTCCTTTTTGTCTCACTACAGTATTATTCATTTTACATATGTCAGTTTTTAAACTATCAAAACACTTTACCCCAGCCGGAGATCAGCCGAAGGCTATCTCTGCGCTCGTGAAGGGCCTCAGAAAGGGCTTTAAGAAGCAGACCTTGCTTGGTGTGACTGGCTCCGGAAAGACATTCACTATGGCAAACATAATTGCAAACGAGGGTAAGCCAACTCTTGTGATTGCGCACAACAAAACTCTTGCCGCTCAATTGGCGCAAGAGTATAAAGAATTTTTTCCAGAGAATGCGGTACATTACTTTGTTTCTTATTATGACTATTACCAACCGGAGGCTTATATGCCAATAACAGACACTTATATTGAAAAGGATGCCCAGATTAACGAAGAGATAGACCGGTTAAGACACGCTTCCACTCAGGCGTTAATGTCGCGTCGCGATGTAGTAATTGTTGCTTCTGTCTCATGTATTTATGGCTTGGGTAGTCCAGAAGAATATCGTAAGGAGAATTTTGAAATTAAAGTTGGGGATTACACTAATCGCCAGGAATTAATTAAACGTCTCATAAGTATCCATTTTGAAAGAACGAATGCAGATATAAACCCTGGAGAATTTAGGAGTATTGGTTCGCGAGTTGAAATAATGCCAGTCTCCGAGAGATATGTTTTGAATGTTGATATTAACGATGGAAAAATATCGAATATTATTGTTGTTGATCCAGTATCACAAAAAATTCTTGGTGAAGAAAAAAGTGTTTTTCTTTTCCCGGCAAAACATTTCCTCACAGAAAAATCACAGCGTGATCGGGCAATAAAAATTATAAAAAAAGAATTAGCCGATACTTTAAAAAAATTTGAAAAAGAAGGGAAGTTGCTTGAAGCCGATAGATTAAAGCGTCGAACGAATTATGACATGGCGATGATTCGTGAGGTTGGATATTGTTCTGGAATTGAGAATTATTCTAGACCGCTTTCCGGAAGACCTGCGGGGGCAGCACCAGATACATTACTTTCTTATTTCCCAAAAACAAAAGACGGGAAACCAGATTTTTTGACCATCATAGATGAGTCCCATGTGACATTGCCACAATTACGTGGAATGCAGGCGGGGGACTTCTCTCGAAAGAAAACACTTGTTGAGCATGGATTTCGCTTACCGTCTGCTGTTGATAATCGTCCTTTGAATTTTAAAGAATTTGAAGAACGTATCGGAGAAGTAATTTATACTTCAGCAACACCAAGCGAGCTCGAGATGACGACAAGTGAACAAATTGTTGAACAAATCATCCGTCCGACTGGGTTGGTTGATCCTGAAATTACAATACGTCCCATTAGAGCCTTTTCGCCCCAAGGTGACCATGGCACTCGCAAACCCGCGAGGTCGGGCTCTAACGGGATAAACCCAATTTCTGCTTCATACAAAGGACCGCCCTTTGTATTTACAACAAAGGGCGGTCCTTTGTATGGTGGTCAAATTGAAGATTTCATGACCGAAACAAAGAAGGTGACTGCAAAAGGAGAGCGTTCTATCGCAACAACTTTGACTAAAAAAATGGCAGAAGAATTAAGCACATATTTAAAAGATCAAGGGATTAAAGCGGAATATCTTCATAGCGATATTAAAACAATCGACCGAATTAAAATATTATCGGAATTTCGTCGTGGAACTTTTGACTGTTTGGTTGGGGTTAACTTACTCCGTGAGGGTTTAGATTTACCAGAAGTTTCCTTCATTGGTATTTTAGATGCCGACAAAGAAGGCTTTTTACGTTCAGCTGTTTCTTTGATTCAAACTATTGGACGTGCTGCTAGAAATTCTGCTGGGCGAGTAACTCTTTATGCTGACGTAGAAACCGATTCAATGAAGAAAGCTATTGGGGAAACAAATCGTCGTAGAGTTATTCAAATTGCCTATAACAAAGAACATGGCATTACTCCAACAACGATAAAAAAGAAAATTCACGACATTGCAGAACACTTGGAAAGTAACCACGATAAATCTGTTAGGTTTAATTTAAGTATAGATGAACAAATTTTTCAAAAAAATCCCAAGAAACTTATTAAACTAAAAGAAAAAGAAATGAGTATCGCAGTGAAAGAATTAGACTTCGAGGCCGCCGCAATTCTACGTGACGAAATATTATTACTTAAGAAAAAATTTGAAGAGAAAGGGTAATTAAATATTTCTTAAAAAGGCCGAAGTCCCGTAGCTAGAGCGAAGCGATATGGTACTGGGACGAGTCGGTAGCGATATTACGCGATGAAATATTAGCGCTTAAAAATAAGCTCGGGGAATAACCGCTTGACGATATATCAAGGAAAGTATAGTTTTTAAACAGTCTGTCCTTCGACAGTGCTAGGTTGCCTGGGCTTTTCAGGTGGGCGAGCTATGAGTTATGAGCGAGCCATATATACGAGGAGTATGAGCGATGAGCGAGCGTGGAAAATCTTTAGTTGCCTCTTTAGGGGCGACAGACTGGATTCAAGGAACCGAAGCAATGGGGCGCGCAGGAATGACCCCAGTGCTTTGGGATCGGATGCGACTTGATCGCAGTTATTGCGAGGCTCTGGGGCTAAAGGCTGCTGAGCTCGATAGGGAAATCGCTGGGGAGAAGTATTCTCTGGCGGAAGAATACCCTCATGATTTTGAAGCATTATTTGCGGAGCTTCGGAAAATATGGGCTTTCAGCGAAAAAAACGGCCTTTTGCTCAGGAGCGATATACTGGCGAAAATGTGCGAGCCAGATTTCCAGAAACTTTCCGACAGTGGGAACTTCCTCGTCAAGGATTTTTTCACAATGCCACTGTACAAGCGGATGGGGCTTGTCGATGTCCAAACCGAGATGAGGCGTCGCAAGTTGAAGTCTGTTGGTGCGGTTGAAGGCATCTTTTTTGCTTCGAAGTTTGGGTGTTTACGCGACAAAGGTGGTTTTTATGCCCTTGATGCGGTTTATCGCGAGGATGAATCATCTGAAGAAAAGATGCTTTCGGTCGGTCATAATGGATACGGTGATCCACTGATGAGTCTCCATCCGCGCAAAACAACCTTCTTGAAAGGGGACCACTTCTTGGTCAAGCGCAAAACCTAGCCACTACAATGCCAAAGCCCCTTCCCGGGGCTTTGTTTTATTTAGTTGAGAATTGCAAAGAAATTTATACTGATGTATAAGTAATAAATTAGTTCTTTTACTTATTTGTTTACCACAGCTGGAAGCGTCTCTATCTACTAAATAGTTCTAGTCATTTCCAGCTGTGGCAAACTTTCACAACGAAAGAACCCTCCAGCGTTAATCATACGAAAGGAACAGCCATGGACTCTCATGGAACACCCTCTTGTACCAACGGGCAATTCGCCACTTTGGCAAGCCGTATCGTCACTGCTTTGCCGAAGGCGATAAAACTGACGGGTCTTGATCCGAAAGTTATCATCAATCACACGAACCAAGGGGAGCGCCTCTCGCTCGCCGTCGCCGAAGCAATCAATATGCTGTACAACGGTCACGAAGCAACGGTTCCGGCGGATGCGGATTTCATTTACGTTACAGAGGTAACTGTACCGGCGATAACGAAACGCATGGACCCAAAGGATTTCTTCGAAGATTCCGCGGTCAATCCTTTTCGGATATTGTCGTCCGTTGGCGCAATTGATTCGGCGTCTGAGGCCAGTTTTGCGGTTTTTCGTCTCATGCACAATGTTCACGAGTCAGACATTGTCGAAAAACTCAAGGACTACGACCTTGCCGAGTGGTACCACTTTGCGGTCCTTGCTGAGAATCAGGTTGACGGGAACGATGGACCACTTACCACAAACGGGAGAGCAAACATTTTCCATGTTCGAGGTGGTAGCGATGACGTTTTCGTCTTTGGCACTCACTGGAAGGCGGCTGGTTTTGACGAGTGGGAAACAAACGAATACCTCCCCAAAGAGGTGTCCTTGGCGGGCAGGTGGCGTGCTGGTAGCCTAGTTTTTCTCCGGCTCCGGTCGTAGTTTTCCGTCGTTGTGTAATACAAAGCCCTTCCCGGGGCTTTGTTTTTTATACCTTATTCATATATAGTTCACCTATACATACCCCTATGAATGGTCGCGGGGTAGTTTTTAGCGTCATTATGAAAAAACCTGAACATAAAGAAATATATCCCATTAGAAATTTTCGGGACAAAGATTCCAGTATTTAGACAGTATTTTTCGATAAAATCATCACATTAATTTTATGTCAAAACAAAGTGAAAATTCAAACGGGACGAGTAAAATAATCGTCAAAGGGGCGAGAACTCACAATCTTAAAAACGTTACCGTTGAAATGCCACGTAATAAGATGGTTGTTTTTACAGGGTTATCTGGTTCTGGAAAATCATCTCTTGCTTTCGATACTATTTTTGCCGAAGGACAGCGTCGTTACGTTGAGTCGCTTTCTGCCTATGCTCGACAATTTTTACATCAAATGCAAAAGCCAGATGTTGATGAAATAATTGGACTTTCACCGGCAATTTCAATTGACCAAAAATCTCGCTCAAACAATCCTCGTTCGACGGTCGCGACCATTACTGAAATATACGATTATCTCCGCGTTCTTTATGCGCGTATTGGTAAACCATACTGTTTAGTTTGTGGAGAAAAGATTGAAAAACTCACAACCGAGGAAATTGTAAGTTTTGTTGTTGAGAAAATAGAGACAGCCACGCATTTTAAAGAAAAAAAAGTTTTAGCTAAACCAGCTTCTTCAAAGTTGGTCGCTCGAACGGATTTGAGAGAATCCGTTTTAGAGGCGGTTAAATATGGTGACGCAACGGTACAGATTTTTTCTCCACTCGTACGCGGGCGAAAAGGGGAATATTACCAAATGCTTTACGATCTTCTTTCTCGCGGTTATACAAAGGTACGAGTGGACGGTGAATTAAAAAATCTTCGTGAAAGAATCGCACTTTCAAAGACAAAAAAACACACGATTGAGGTTCTAGTTGATGAAATTGGAGTAGTTGAATTTAAAGATAATCAAAAACAAGCAGAAACTAGACTTGCTGAAGCAATAGAACGCGCGGTTCTAGAGTCAGAAGGATTGGTTTCCGGAGTGGTTTCAGGTGAAGAGTTTATTATGTCGGCTAGATTTTCTTGCCCTAAAGACGGATTTTCTTATCCAGAAATTGAACCGAGACTATTTTCGTTTAATTCGCCATACGGGGCTTGTCCAAAATGTAATGGTCTTGGGACTAAACATTTATTCGGAGATGAACCATGTGATACGTGTGCTGGTGCGCGCTTGAGACCGGAGGCTTTGAATGTGTACATAGGAGGACCCAAAGGAGTCGGCAAGAATATCGTTGATTTTACAGACCTATCAATTTTAAAAGCGAATGACTTTGTTAAGGGATTAAAACTTACTGCTAAAGAAAAAAATATTGCTAGCGTTGTTTTTAAAGAAATCGAAGCGAGACTTACTTTTATGCTCGACGTTGGTCTTGATTACCTTACGCTTAATCGTCGCGCTAATACTCTTTCTGGTGGAGAAGCGCAACGCATTAGGCTTGCCTCACAGCTTGGTTCCCGTTTGGTGGGAGCGTTATATGTTCTTGATGAACCAACAATTGGACTTCACCAACGCGACAATGATCGTTTGATAAAAACGCTTCAAGATTTACGAGATATGGGCAACACAATAATTGTTGTTGAGCACGATGAAGATACAATTTTTTCAGCAGACTACCTTGTTGATATTGGTCCGGGTGCTGGAATCCACGGAGGAAATATTGTTGTTGCTGGCGATTTAGAAGAATTATTAACCGCCAAGAAAAATGATTCCAAATCTTTAACACTCGCATATCTTCGTGGTGAGATAAAAATTGAAGTGCCAGAGGGAAGGCGAGATAAGGACAAGGGAACTCTTCGTATTGCTGGAGGGAAAGTTTTCAATATAAAGAATCTTAATGTTGATGTCCCGCTCGGCAGACTTTCTATCGTAACGGGCGTATCTGGTTCCGGAAAATCTTCTTTTCTTTATGAAATTTTATATCGCAATCTGCAAGCGCGGCTTGAACGTCGCTATCGAAGCAATACAATCTATAACTGCTCTGGTTTTACTGGGACGGAATATCTCTCGCGTGTAATCATGATTAATCAATCTCCAATTGGGAGAACGCCAAGATCAAACCCAGCAACTTATACGGGCTCATTTACGTTTATTCGCGAATTATTCGCCTCAACAGAGGAGGCACGCACGCGAGGATGGAAAGCCAACAGATTCTCTTTTAACGTGAAAGGTGGACGTTGTGAGGCGTGCCAGGGAAACGGAGAAATAGCTGTAGAAATGCACTTTTTACCGACAGTTTATGTAACCTGTGATATTTGTAATGGTAAAAGATTCGACAAAGAAACTCTCCACGTTAAATACAAAAAGAAAAATATCCATGATATTTTAAAAATGACCGTTGAGGAAGCACTTACATTTTTTGAAGATATTCCAGCAATTTACGACAGAATAAAAACACTTTCTGATGTTGGGTTGGGTTATTTGGAGCTTGGACAATCGGCAACAACTCTTTCAGGTGGAGAAGCACAACGTGTAAAAATTTCATCAGAACTTTATCGTCCACATGTTGAAAAAACGATTTATCTTTTAGATGAACCAACGGTTGGTTTGCATTATGAAGATGTTCGTAAGCTTATAGAAATTTTACAAAAACTTGTTGATAAGGGTAATACAGTTGTTGTGATTGAACATAATATGGATGTTATAAAAAGCGCTGATTATGTTTTGGACTTTGGCCCCGA
>CAYPVT010000037.1:0-7235 GCA_964414265.1 uncultured Candidatus Saccharibacteria bacterium
TTATTTTTTCAGCGTTTGCTGAAGAATGGGGTTTTATTGGAGTGTTACTTCTTTTCGCACTTTACGGTGTAGTTATTTGGAGAATTTTAGAAAACGCGATGCTTGGGGAATCTAACTTTGAAACACTTTTTTGTCTTGGTTTTTCAATATTTATAATGAGCCACCTTATTATAAATATTGGTATGAACATTGGATTACTTCCAGTCACGGGAATAACCGTGCCGTTTATGAGTTATGGAGGTTCTCATTTACTTGCTGAATTTACCGGCTTAGGAATCATGATGGGAATGCGTCGTTACCAGCGCGCAGTACATCGCGATGTTGTTAAAAACGAATTTCTGGGGATTTAGTTTTTTCCATAAACTGCGAGGGTTTTCTCTATCATTTTAGATAGAGAAAATTCTTTTAAAACTTTTTCATTTAAATTTAAAGCCATTTTATTTGCCTTTTCTTTGTCGCCCAAAAGTGATTCTATTGCAGTTGCGATTTTAAGAGGGGAGCGTGGTTTAACAAGAATTCCAGTTACGTTGTTTTCAATCACTTCTGGAATCCCGCCAACGGCGGACGCAATCACAGGCACTTTGGCAAGCCCCGCCTCAAGCAGAACATACCCCAGTGATTCTGTGATTGAGGTTAACGTAAAGATATCAAACCCAGATATTAAAGAAGAAGCATTTTCCTTAAAGCCAGGTAAAAAGACTGAATCTTTTAAGTTCAATTTTTCTACTAGGTTTAATAGATTTCCTTTTTCTGACCCATCGCCCAATGCTATAAAAATAAAATTAACCCCTTTCTTTTTTAAGAGAGAGAGAGCTTCTAGTATAAAATTAACCCCCTTGTTTTTATTAAGCTCAGAGACTGTCCCAATAATAGTTGCGTTCTGTGGAATGTTTATTCCTATATATTCTTCTAATAAAACTCGGGCATCTTCTTTTTTTAATGGATTAGTCTGGGTGATGCTGTTTTTAATAATTGTAATTTTTCTACTAGTAAAAGGTAGTTTACTAGCGCCGATAGCTACTGCATTTGAAACAGCGATTGTTTTGTGTGAGAGCATTATCGTAAGCCAATGGAAGAAAGTAATAGCCGACTTCTCAACAAAAGAACGGTCCTCATTAAAGGCCCAGCCGTGTGCTGTAAAAACTATTTTTTTAATACCAACAATTCTTCCTGCAAGCGCTCCGATTCCTCCGCCTTTTGAACTATTAACATGGAGTATGTCGGGATGTTCTCTTTTTAGAATTTTTATTATTTTAAAAAATGAATTGATATCGTTTAGTGGTTTTATTTTACGACCAAGCTCTTCGACAACTATTGTCGGCATGTTTTTAGAGTTGAATTTTTCAACCAAAAGTCCGGGTGCCCCCGTTATTAGTGAAGTAGAAAATCTTTCGCTCTGGAGGTTGGTCGCAATATCATAAATATATTTCTGTGCGCCACCCCACGTTCCGAGTGTTATAAGGTAGCAGATCTTCGTTTTTATTCCATTATTTTTCTTGTCTTGCATTGTGTTTCTGGCGAATATAGTATTCTATGTATTATTACAGACAAATGAGTATTATCAACAAAAGAGAGCCAATAATGCTTTTTTTGGGCGATATCGCCCTCTTTTACGCTGCCTTATGGCTAGCTTACTTTTTACGTTTCTCTGAGATTCCAGGCGGTACTTTATTTAAACAACACTTATTAGCCTTTTCGTTGCTTTTTGTTTTTTGGATTGCTGTCTTCTTTATTCTTGGTTTGTATAATAAAAAGGTATTTTTCTTCCATGGGCGCCTCAAGGAGGTTCTTTTAAAAGCACACCTAATTAACAGTATAATTTCTTTTATTTATTTTTACACAGTTCCTTTTTTTGGAATAAACCCAAAAACAACACTAGTTCTTTATCTAGTTATTTCTTTTGCTTTAATTCTTTTTTGGAGAGTCTCTCTATCCAATTTTATCTTTTTAAAGAAAAGGGAAAGCGTAATATTGGTTGGGGAAGGGGAGGAGATGAAAGAGCTCAAAAATGAAGTTAATAGTAACGATAGATATGGATTATTTTTCGATACGATCTTCGACTTAAATTCCACTTCAGCAGAAGAATTAAAAAATAGGCTTCTTCAGGCCGTAAACGAAAAAGGGATTTCAACTATTGTTATAGATTTTCGTAATATTAAATCTTCTCCAGCACTTGTTAGTTTGCATGACCTTACTCTTCACAAAGTACGCTTTTTGGATATAAACGATGTTTATGAAGATGTTTTTGATCGCGTGCCGTTATTTCTTATTGGACATAACTGGTTTGCGGAGAATGTATCATCTTATACCGAAAGTACTTATAATCTTTTAAAACGTTTGATGGATATTATTTTAGGGGTTGTTTTGGGGATTTTTACTCTTCTTATAACTCCGTTTGTAGCGCTTGCTATTAAACTGGATGACGGCGGAAAGGTATTCACAAAACAAGAAAGAGTCGGACAAAATAACCACCGTTTTTATGTATTTAAGTTTCGTACACTTGAGAGAATAGAAGAAGGCGTTTGGCATAAAGAGAGTAAAAACAATCCAACTCGTGTTGGTAGAGTCTTAAGAGTAACAAGTATCGACGAGCTTCCACAGATTTTAAATATTTTAAAAGGTGAACTTTCGTTTATTGGGCCACGCTCTGATTTAGCGAGTCTTGAAGAAAGATTGCGCGAGTCACTTCCTTACTATTCCATGCGTTATATAGTGAGACCAGGCATTTCTGGTTGGGCGCAGGTTAATCAGCAATATGCCCCTGGGCACATTAACCCACAGACAATTGATGAAAACAAAGTGAGGTTGGCTTACGATCTTTATTACGTAAAAAACCGATCCCTTATGTTAGACTTGGTTATTGCACTTAGGACAATACAAACACTTTTATCTCGAACAGGAAAATAAAAAAATGAATAAACATACTATTTTTATACCAGGGGCTGCCGGATATGTCGGGGCGATGCTTTGTGACCAGTTTTCAAAAAGAGAGGATGTTGATTTGATTATTGGTCTTGATAAAGAAAACAAACCAAAACTTCTTGATGGAAACGAGAAGGTTTTTTGGATTACTGCGAACACGAGCGATAACACTTGGCAAAAAGTAGTTTCAGAAAAAAATCCAGATATTGTAATAGATACGGCTTGGCAGATTAGGGAAATGTATGGCAAAAAGAAAAAGCAATGGAAATGGAACGTTGAAGGATCTGATGCTGTTTTTGATTTTGCTTTTAATGCACCATCCGTTAAAAAATTAATTTATTTTTCAACTGTTTCTTCATACGGCGCATTTAAAGATAATTCCCTTGAACACTATTTTAAAGAAGAGGAACCATTTAGAGAGGGGGAGTATTTGTATGGGGTTGAGAAAAAGGTGGTTGAACTACACTTAAGAGAGAAGTTTGAGGTTGCAAAGAAGGCTGGTGGTCACGCGCCACAGGTTTTTATTGTTCGCCCGGCAGCGATAACTGGGCCAAGGGGGCGCGCCATGGAAGGACGTTTTGGTTTGCAGTCTGCGTTGAGTGGGAATCTTAAGGGTTCATTCATATACAAAATAGTCACTCTTTTAACAGCAGTTGTTCCGGCAACACCAAAATGGTGCCGACAGTTTATTCACGAAGATGACGTATCAGACATTGTTTCTTTGCTTTCATTTAACGACCTTGAGGGAGAATACGAAGTATTTAATATTTGCCCACCGGGACGTTCTGTTCTTTCTCATGATATGGCTAAGGCTGTAGGGAAAAACGTTGTGATTATTCCTCCGCTTATTGTTCGCATCGCTTTCTTTGTCTTGTGGCATTTAAGTTTCGGCAAGATACCAACCTCTAAAGGTGGGTGGAAATTCTACTCTTATCCTGTTGTTGTAGATGGTACGAGATTATCTAATCGTTATGGTTTTAAATATAGTAGTGAGCCGCTTCAAGCTTTTGTTGAAAACAAAGGTAGATACGCTAAATAATTTTTTCGTTTAATGAATCTTTTTATTTTTAATTTTCTAAATGGGTTTGCTGTTGGTTATCCAGCACTTGATTCAACTTTTGCCTTCATGGGGAATGGATTTCCTTATGTTGCGATAGTTATTCTCGGCTATTTTCTTTTAACCCATGAAGATAAAAAGAGAGGAGCTCAAGAAGTGTTGATGATGATTGGTGTCGCTTTCCTTGCTTGGTTTCTCGCCCATTACTTTAAAGGTGTTTTTGACACACAGAGACCATTTGTTGCTATTCCGGGAGTAACGGAGCTTTTCCCACAGGAGGCCGACGGCGCTTTTCCATCAGGACACGCAACTTTCTTTTCAGCACTTGCCATGATGATGTGGTTTTATCATCGCCGTATCGCACTTTCTTTAGGTGTGGTCGCAATTATTGTTGGCCTAGGACGGGTTATCTCGGGGGTTCATTTTCCAGTCGATATTTTAGGAGGATATGTTTTAGGTTTTTTGATTTCAGTAATTTCGTATTTCGTGATTCAGTTGTTTTTAAAAAAGAGGGGAGAGAAAAGCGAAAACTAGAAAAGCTATGTAGATGGTTGTCAAATGTTTCCCCGACAGCACTGTGGGCTTGAAAAGGCTATTAAAGTAGATATAATACCGAGAATGTTAAAAAGGAGATTAGTTGCAGTGCTTATCCTATTGGCCGGTTTTGCAATCGGCTATTTTGTCTATTCTTCTGAAGCAAGACTCACCGGAGGTCGCGAATTGCCTTTGGCCTCATCTTTTTCAAAGTTCCCATTTAAGTTGGGGCTAGATCTTTCAGGAGGAACACACCTTGTTTATCAAGCCGACACATCCCTCCTTAAGCCGGAAGAAATTAAAGATGCCATGGATTCTCTTCGTGATGTCATAGAACGCAGAGTTAATGTTTTCGGTGTTGCTGAGCCAATTGTGCAAGTTGAATCAAAGGGAACCCAAAACGGCGACCAGAGATTAATTATCGAGCTCCCAGGAGTGACCGACACAAACAAAGCAATTTCAATGATTGGACAAACACCAACACTAGAATTTAAAACTGAGCGACCGGATGGAAAAGAAAAGGATGAAATTATAAAAGCATTTCAGGATTACGAAAAATCAAAAGAAACAGGAAATCTTGTTTTCAGCCCACTTCTATTTCAGGACCCAATGTATATTTCAACACCACTTACTGGTCGTTTTCTAGAAAGAGCTAGTTTACAGTTTGACCAGACGACAGGTGTCCCTAGCGTTTCTCTACAGTTTGATAAAGAAGGTTCAGAATTGTTTGCTCAGATTACAAAAGAAAATGTAAACAAAACAGTCGCGATTTATCTAGACAATCAGCCGATTTCAACCCCTGTTGTTCGTGAAGAAATTAAAGGAGGAAAAGCAGAAATCTCTGGTAACTTCACGGCGACAGAAGCAAAACAGCTTGTTGGTCGTTTGAACTCTGGCGCACTACCAATTCCAATTTCGCTTCTTTCAACAGAAACAATAAGCGCTCCTTTGGGACAAAAAGCATTAGCTGATGGGGTGAAGGCAGGCTTAATCGGTCTTCTCGCTGTCGCGATATTCCTACTAGCTTGGTATCGCTTGCCTGGATTTATCGCAATTTTAGCCCTTGGTGTTTATGTGGTCATAATGCTCGCTGCTTTCAAGCTTTTTGGTATAACTCTCACCGCAGCTGGTATCGCTGGTTTTATCCTTTCTGTCGGCATGGCGGTTGACGCGAACATTCTTATTGCCGAGAGAACCAAAGAAGAATTGCGTGCCGGCAAATCAATAAATGATGCTATTCGTGAAGGATTCATTCGCGCATGGTCTTCAATTCGCGATTCAAATATTTCAAGTATTATCACCGGTATCATGCTCTTTTGGTTTGGAACAAGTTTGATTCAAGGCTTCGCGCTTGTGTTTGTGCTTGGAGTCGTTGTCAGTATGTTTTCAGCAATCACTGTCACCCGTAGCTTCTTGATGGCTCTTGGAATTGAGAAGGGTGGAGCGTTTACTAGATTTATTTTCTCAAGTGGCGTTAGTAAAGGCTAATTTTTAAATATCATGTTTATCATCAGATTAAGAAAAGTTTTCTTCGCAATCTCGGCCCTCGCAATGGTGGCTTCAATTTTTGCTATCGGTTTTTACGGTTTTAATTTCGGAATCGATTTTAAGGGTGGTTCACTTCTTGAAGTAACATACGAAGGAGCTCGTCCTGATGTTGCTGATTTAACAGCAAACCTGGATAAGGTTATTTCTAGTAGCCATATTCAGTTGGCTGGAGAGAAAGATGTTTTTGTCCGCACCAAGGACCTCACAGACAAAGAACATACCGATGTTTTAAACGCCCTTACAGTAGGAGAAAATAAGGCCGTAGAGAAGCGTTTTAATTCAATCGGACCTGTTATTGGTAAGGAATTGAGGTCAAAGGCCTGGATGGCAATTATCGCTGTTATTTTAGGCATAATGCTCTTTATTGCCTTTGCTTTTAGAAAGGTTTCTCAACCTATTTCTTCTTGGAAATATGGTCTCGTCACCACAATTTCTTTGGTGCACGATATCCTTATCCCGACCGGAATTTTTGTTTATTTTGGAAAAGAAGTTAACTCGCTTTTCGTCGTGGCGCTACTTTCAATTTTAGGTATTTCGGTGCACGACAAGATTGTTGTTTTTGACAGAATTCGTGAAAATCTTCGTTTGCATCTTTATAAAGAATTTACTGAAACTGTTGGTAAAAGTTTGGAACAAACATTCGCTCGTTCTATCAACACATCACTCACAATCTTAGCGGTGCTTTTCGCCTTGTTTTATTTTGGACCAGAAACAACTCGCGACTTCTCTCTTCTTTTGTTTACTGGTGTCGCTATCGGTACATACTCATCAATTTTCTTCGGCGCACCACTTTTGGTTTGGTTTGAAAAACTACAGTTAGGGAAGGGAAGTAAATAGGTTTAAGAAAAAGAGGTTTTAACCTTAAAAAAAGCCACCAAAAGTGGCTTTTTTTATTGAAAATCAGCCCCAAAAACACCTATTTTTAGGCCGCTTGACTTCCTTTTTACCCTTGTATACAATGCCTTTCAGCGTCTTAGAAGGACGCTCGTGTTTTTGTTCGTTGTAAATTGAATAGAGAGAATCCACTAAAAATTGCAAAAAGGCGCAAAAGTATTTTTTCTTTTGTTCCGTCTAAAGTTTCCGACATTAAAATATAGGATCGTCGGAGATTTCTTAAAATAGAGTTTGATCCTAGCTCAGGATGAACGCTGGCGGCGTGGATAAGGCATGCAAG
>CAYPVT010000038.1:0-3424 GCA_964414265.1 uncultured Candidatus Saccharibacteria bacterium
GTAGAGCATAGTTATTATATGGCGATGCTTGCTTGGTATATAGTAAACGTTAATAAATTAGATTTAGATATCAATTTAGTTATTAAGTACGCACTGATACACGATTTTGTTGAGGTCTATGCGGGTGATACTTACATATATTCTTCTGACAAGGCCCATATAGAGAGCAAAGAAAAAAGAGAAAAAGAAGCGGCCGAAAAACTTCAAAAAGATTTTTCTGAGTTTGAAGATATGCACACGTTAATTGAGAAGTACGAAAAAAGAGAAGATAAAGAGAGTAGGTTTATTTATGCTTTGGATAAAATACAGCCGATGATAAATATTTATACCGACAATGGTCGTTCCTGGAAGGTTAATAAAGTTAGACTCCAGATGCTTATTGATCATAAAAAAGACAAGGTTATTGTTTCTCCGGAGGTGAAAAAGTATTTTGAGGATTTAATTGAATTATTGAAAAAGGAAGAAAAGGACTTATTTAACGCTTAATTTACACGTGTTATAATACATAAACCATGTCAGTAATTATTTTTATTTTATTCACACTTATTTCATCGTTTCTTGGCGGCTTAATTGCGTTTAAGTATCGTGACCACTTGCATATAGTTTTAGGATTTACCGCAGGAATTCTTCTTTCTGTCGTTGCGTTCGACCTAATGCCAGAGATTATGGAAATGACCGCAGAGCTTGCCGTTGACCCGTTAGTTCCAATGGTTGCGCTTATTGCCGGATTTTTTATTTTTCACATACTTGAAAAAGCAGTTTTGGTGCATCACGCAAACGAAGATCAATACGGTCCACATACTCACCCAACAGTTGGGATTGTTTCTGCTTTGGCACTTGCGGCACACTCGTTTTTGGATGGTGTTGGTATTGGTTTAGGGTTTCAGGTTTCACCCGCTTTAGGAATGCTTGTTTCTTTGGGGGTGATTTCCCACGCATTTTCTGATGGGTTGAATACCGTGACTCTTATGCTTCAGCATAAAAACCCAACAAAGAAAGTTTTTATATTTTTGGGGATTGTGGCATTCGCTCCCGTTTTAGGGGGACTTTCAACTTTATTCTTTACTGTTCCGGCAGAAATTTTACTTATCTATCTAGGGTTTTTTGCTGGATTCTTTCTTTATATTGGAGCATCGGAGGTTTTGCCAGAAGCACATAGCCAAAGACCGTCTGGGAGCGCAGTGTTAGCAACAATTGCCGGTGTTGTCCTGATGTTTGTGGCGACTTTGCTCGCACACTAAGGTTATTATGGAAACAAAAAAACTAAATATATTTGTCACGATTGCGATATTGGTTTTTGTTTTTATTCCGGTTTTTTCTTTTGCAGAAGATACTATGGTCAAAAATGCAGGTTTTGCCCCTGGTAATATTTGGTTTTCGCAAAACGATTTTACTCCAGGGAGTACGGTTAAGGTTTACACAATTCTTTGGAATGGAGGAAAAGATACGATTACCGGTGAAGTTGTTTTTTACGATAACGCTTCCGTCGTGGGGAAGGTCGCCTTTTCACTACCTTCTTTGGGGACAAAAATCGCATCAGCGGATTGGAAAATAACTGACGGGTATCACAAGGTTTATGCTGTTGTTGGAACTTCGAAAATAGGAACTAGTGGGGCAACTCTTGAATACGCAAAAACAGACGAGAGTGAACATTTTATCGGCGCACCAATAAAATCAACTAGTCCAACTAGTACCGCGCAACAAATTGTTAACGAGAAAGTTAATTTTGCAAAAGAATACGCCGTAGAAAATTTACCAACGCCAATTACTGAAATCACACGGTCATTTTTTGGTAAAGTCGAACCAATGAGAACTAGCGTAAAAACATGGACTGATAACACTTCCTCCAGTGTTCGCAAAGATATAGAAAAGCTAGACGAGAAGATAAAAAATAGTGAAGGAAAGACCGATGTTTGGTCTATGGTTAAAAAACCACTAGATTACGTTTATATTTTTGGTTTAACAACAGTCGGACTAGTTCTTGGTAACTCAATTATCTTTTATGCAGCCTCTTTTGTTTTAGTGTTTTTACTTTTACGTTTTATTAAGAGAAGATTTATTTTTTGACCTAATTGAAAAATTTTGGCAGAGTGCATAGGCTAAACACTGTTTATAACAGTGTCGCCCGAACAGACTTTTGAAAATCTGTTTTAGGGTTAAACAAATGAAACCAGTTAAATTTACTATTGATAAAAAAATTGATGGCAGTCTTGGCAGGGCTGGAACTATTGTTACCCCTCATGGAGCACTTGAAACTCCGGCTTTTATTGTGGTCGGGACTAAAGGTAGCGTGAAGTCTCTTACCACTGAGCAAGTGTTGGGGTTAGGAGGGCAATCGGTTTTAGCGAATACATATCATCTTTATCTTGAGCCGGGAGATGAACTTGTAAAAAATTCTGGTGGTTTAGGAAAATTTATGAATTGGGAAGGTCCCACCTTTACAGATTCCGGCGGTTTCCAGGTTTTCTCCTTAGGCGCTGCTATGGGAAAAAGTGTCGGCAAAATTGCTACAGGGGAAGAAATCGCGGAATATACCGATGAGGGAAACTTTGGTGGTAAACTCGCGCAAATAGATGAAGAAGGTGTAACCTTCAGGTCTTTTATGAATGGCAGTGAACATCGTTTTACCCCAGAACGCTCTATGGAGATACAGCAAAATTTGGGGGCTGATATTATTTTTGCTTTTGATGAATGCACTTCACCGATGGCGCCAAAGGAATATCAAATGCATGCTATGGAGAGAACACATCGTTGGGCAAAAAGATGCCTAGAGTCGCACAGTAAAATCGATCAAGCGCTATTTGGCGTGGTTCAAGGTGGTCGCTTTGAGGACTTAAGAAAAGAAAGCGCTAAAGTTCTTTCGGAAATGACGCTTGCCCGAACCGACGGAAGTCGGGGCGGGTTTGACGGTTTTGGTATTGGTGGGTCATTCGTTAAAGAAGACATGGCGACAGCCGTAAAATGGGTTAATGAAATTTTACCAGAAGATAAGCCGAGACATTTACTTGGAGTAGGAGAGCCAGAAGATTTATTTTTGGGAGTAGAAAATGGATGCGATACATTTGATTGTGTTGCCCCGACGCGCCAGGGGAGAAATGGTAATTTTTATACAAACGAAGGAAGGATAATAATACAGAACTCGAAATTCAGAGAAGACTTGAGTCCGATTGAAAAAAATTGTGGTTGTTACGCTTGTAAGAATTTTAGCAAGGCTTACATAGCTCATCTTTTTAGGGCGAAAGAAATGCTTGGGCCAACATTGGGGTCAATCCACAATCTTTACTTCATAGTTAATTTGGTGAAGAAAATTAGACAGTCAATTTTGGACGGGAATTTTATGCAGTTTAAAGAAGAATTTTTGGGAAGATATCTCAAGTTCTAAATTGAAGTGCAATGAAATGTCTCAAAAGGTGTTAAATAGCCG
>CAYPVT010000039.1:0-3361 GCA_964414265.1 uncultured Candidatus Saccharibacteria bacterium
AATTTTTGGCGAATTACAAGTTAACTAAACCGCCATATGTCCGTACCTAAAACACTAAATATCTCTATTTTTCTAGAGCTCCTAATGTGTATTTATTAGCTGGATCCCATAAAATCCATGAGGTAAGACCAGCGTCATAAGTTGCCCTAATTTGCGCACGAACCTCAGTTGGGCCGTAAGTTCCACCATACTGGAAGTCCTGTAGCCATGGCCTCAATTTCAAGCGATTTTCTGGGTTTTTGGTGTATTTAGGAGGAGTTGATGTACCAATACGACTTTCCCCTATTAAATATATTGTTGTGGTTGTTGCTTCCGCGCGCGAGACGGCGTGAGACATTGAAAAATTAACGACACCATAAACCTGTAAATTGGGATTTTTCCAACCATTAAAATACGGTGGATAATGTGATGGGTAAACCATTGGCATCACATAATCAAAATACGGAAGAGTTCTCTCAAGAACCTGCCCGATATTTAAATCATCTGTATTTGTTGTCGTCATCCCAAAAAGATCAGCAGAAAGCTTGGCTCCTGTCGGTGAAAGTTTTTCATGTAAATATGCAAAAAATTCCTCTAGCGCTACAGCTTTATTTTTTCCTCTACTCCAAGTGAAATCAATATCCTTCATGTCACCATCCGATGGAAACCTAATGTAATCAAAATTTAATTCATCAAACCCAAGTTTATAAGATTCCTCCCCTAATGCGACAATGTAATCCCAATAAGGTTTAGCTCCGACATCTATAAACGAAAGTCCTTTTCTATCTTTCCAAACAGCACCATCGCTCAATCGCTTAACGGCAAGCTCTGGGTGAATCTTAGAATAATATGGGTCTTGAAAAACTGTTATGCGGGCAATTGTGTAAATATTTTTTTTATGAAGAATTTCAACAAATTCCCTAAGGTCTGATATTTTACAACCAGCACCGCCGTTATCTTTAAAAAGAGGGTTATCTGATTTAAACGAAATCGTTCCGCTGTAATCTTTAACATCAATAATAATAGAATTTATCTCGGTATCATCTGCAATTTTTGCCAACCTATCACGAAAAGACGGCATACTCCCCGCGCAAGCTGTCATGTAAATTCCTTTTAATGGTTCCGGAGTTTTAAGATGAGTAGAGACTGGCTCTGTTTTTTTAGATGACCCAACTTCTGCTGAAGCAAGAGATTTTTCCTCTACTTTTGTATTTTGAGAAGCATCTGAATAAACATTTTGCGTTATTTGAGAAACTCCAAAATAAGAAACCGCGAAAAATCCTGCCAACAAACTTCCAACTAAAAATGGTTTCTTGGTTTTGTTTTTTAACATTATTTATATAGAACTTATAACTTCTGGTGTTTTCTCGGTAGAGTTGGCTAGTACTTCTTCTGGCAGAGAAGGATTACTTGCAGAAAAAAGAGGAGCTGTGTTTTCGGTAAAGGAGTCTTCTTTCTTTTCTAGTGGACCACCAACATCTTTGTTTTTATATGCAACAAAAGCTAATCCTGTAATTGCTACACCTAAAATAAAGGTGAAAAATGAGCGCCAAGTAGATGGAAAACCAGATAGTGGCAAAAGGGTTGTTAAAACACCGAGCAATATGATTATTCTCTTTTTTGACATACGGCTATTATAGCGTAATGTTTTCTCTCAACAAAGCTAAAAATCTTCAAACTAGCTAACAATCACCACAAACTCTCCGCGAACCTTCTCGGCATTTTTCTCAAAAAATACTAGCAACTCTTCGGCTCTCCCAAAAAGCATTTCTTCGTGAATTTTTGTAAGCTCTCTACCTATTGCGATTTTCTTTTCTGGACAAAACTTATTTAAACTTTGAAGCGCTTTCAAGATTCGGTGTGGTGATTCATAAAAAACTACTGGTCTTTTCGTCTCAACAATTTCTTTAAATATTGTTTCCCTTCCTTTTTTATGTGGTAAAAATCCCAAGAATAGAAATTCAGAAGAAGGAACTCCTGAAATTGATAAAGCGGAAGTTAAAGCTGATGCTCCAGGAATAGCGACGATTGAAAGTTCACTTGAAGTAAAATGCCCCCGAAGTTTTTGCACTAAATGTGAACCTGGGTCAGAGATAGATGGTGTCCCCGCATCTGACACAAGAGCTAACGATTTACCCTCTTCGATTAGGGCAAAAATTTTTTTAAGTGTCGTGTCGGTTGAATGCGCGTCATAACGAATAAGCGGTTTTTTTATTTCGTATCTCGACAAAAGTTTTGCCGTTACTCTCGTGTCTTCACAAAGAATCGCATCAACCTCTTTAAGCACACGAGTAGCCCGAATGGTTATGTCCTCAAGATTCCCAATCGGAGTGGCAATAACATAAAGTGTGGTCATATTTGAATCCTAAACGAAATATATAAAAAAGTGAACCGGATGCGAATGCATCCGGTTCGTAGCGCCTGTGTCAGTAATAGGCATACACCCTTGGGGTATCTTCTTCCCCTTCAAACAAAAGGTGTTCCCGCGGGGTACCAAGGTAAAGAACGACCCAGCCACCCTCGAAAAAAAACCAGACATTGCCGACAGCACGGTTGTCTCCGCTGTCTCCCTTGATGAGATGTGGTTCGCCGAAGTGCGGGAGAATAAAGCTACGCGAACCGGAATACGCGAAGTAGCCTCCCCACTCAGTTCCCTCCGCAACCCAGTTCATACTGAGGACGAGTTTATCCCCGTTGGTAAACTGGCGATATGTGGCGTAAAGAGGGCCTCGATAAACAAGCCCATCCATGTGTATTTCCGCGTCGACCATATGAGCTCTCCGCAAAAGATCCGCCGTCCAACGTGGAGTCTCAACTGACCCCCACAGAACGAGAACTTTCCCGAGAGCTCTCATCGAGCGTCCCAGAGAAACGGCACTTTTGTGTATCGCGTTCATCAGTACCGCAAGCGCGATAATCTGATAAAACGACACATTTTTACGAACGCGCTCGCAGAACAAACAACTAGTTTTTTTCATTTTTCACCCCTACGCGAAGAATTAGCCAAAAATACTGGCAATATAAACAACAAAGAGTTTCTAAAAAACCATTATAGCAGACTAATCCAGCAAATGCTCCCCCACTTTATAGACGTCCCCCGCCCCCATAGTTATCAAGATATCACTTTCTTTTAGGCTGTTTTTTAGGTGATTTTCAGTATCAGAAAAATTTAGAAATGGCATAGCCTTATCGCCGATTTTTTCTGCGAGCATCTCGCTCTTAATACTCCCGTCAAACGGCTCACGGGCCGCGTAAATCGGTAAAAGTAAAACTTCATCAGCATCATCAAAGGATTTTGCAAAATCACCTAAAAGAAGTTTTGTTCGTGAATAAAGATGTGGTTGAAAAACTACTGTAATTTTTTTGTTAGGAAATTTTTCAC
>CAYPVT010000040.1:0-3357 GCA_964414265.1 uncultured Candidatus Saccharibacteria bacterium
GAATAAAGATGTGGTTGAAAAACTACTGTAATTTTTTTGTTAGGAAATTTTTCACGAGCCCCTGCGAGTGTCGCCTTAACTTCAGTTGGATGGTGCCCATAATCGTCGTAAACAAAAACACCGCTGTTTGTTTTTCCTTTATTTTCAAATCTGCGCCATGTTCCATTAAATTCTTTTAGCGCTTTTTTTGATTCAGAAACATCAATTCCACAAACACTTCCGACCGCAATAGCAACAGCAGCATTTTTTCTGTTATGTTCCCCTGAAACAGAAATTTCTATATTTTCATCATAAAAATCCATGTAATCAATAATCGTACACGTAAGCCCTTTTATTACACTCTTTAGTCTTTCGTCACTACGATCACAAATCAATACTCCTTCTTTGGAAATTAATTCTGCAAAAGACCTAAAAGCGCTTTGTATATCTTCTAAGTCTTTATAGTAATCGAGGTGATCGTTATCAATGTTTGTTATAACCCCTATCGTTGGGTGAATATTTAAAAATGAACGACGATATTCACACGCTTCCACAATAAAGTACTCCCCTTCTCCCGCAACGAAATTGCTTCGCAAATTATCAGACCCTTCTAATAACTTACTCCCAACCACAACCGTCGGTTCTTTTCCACTATCGATAAAAATTCTCGCAACCATTGCGGTGGTTGTGGTTTTACCGTGAGTCCCAGAAACAGCAATTGTTTTTTTGTTTTTAGAAATTAAACCCAAAACTTCTGGGTACGATAAGCACTTAATTCCCCGCTCTTTTGCCGAAATAAATTCTGGGTTATCCCCCAAAACAGCTACAGTATAAACAACTAAATCAACATTTTCTTTTATGTTCTCCTTGCTCTGCCCCATAAAAATGGTCGCCCCTAAAAGACTGAGCTCATCTGTAATTCCAGAATCTTTTGTGTCCGAACCAGAAACATTTTTCCCCTCCAAAATCATCATTCTTGCGATAGCAGAAACTCCTATTCCACCAATACCGATAAAATGTACATTTTGATGTTTTTTTAAATCAACAATATTTTCCGTCGATAATCGGTTAAATGTATTCATATGCCAAACTATTTTAACACGTCAATAATATAACCATCTGAACCAAAAACCTCATTTACTTTTTGTCGGAAAAATTGCGAATCTTTTGAAATAACGAACCTTACTTTAGACTCACCGTCTCCATCAAAACGCTTAGCTACCTCTTCTGCAACAACCACGGCTGGATTAAATATTTCAATACCATCACCAACAACATCGCTAAAAATATCCCAAACAAGCGGATAATGTGTACACGCAAGAACAATTGTATCAAATTCTCCTTTATGTTTTTCTAAAACATTACTAACCATTCCTTTCATCCCAGCCTCCGTTGTTCCCTCTTCTATTGCCCCAGCAAGGTATGGTATCGGAAGCGCAATAACATCCATACCAAGCGCAAGAAAACCATTTTGATAAATTCCAGAGCGAAGCGTTGCAGTTGTTCCAACAATTAAAACTTTTTTATCTCTCTTTTCTCTAAAGGCACGGACTGTCGGCCCGACCATTTCAATAATATCAATCGGCTTAATATCTAAAATATCAAACATCGGCATGACAATATTGGAAGAAACACTATTACACGCACTGACTATTTGTGTTGCCCCCTCATTAAGCAACCTCTCCATTCCTAAAACAGTAAGCGCCCCGAGTTCTTCTGGTGTTTTTTCTCCATATGGGGCATTCCTCAAATCGCCAAAATAAATAAAGTCAGCTCGTGGTAAACGAACAACAATTTCCTTAAAGACCGTAAGTCCACCAGAGCCAGAATCAAAAATACCAATCATTTATTTATTTCGCCTGAGAATCAACGTGAACAAGTTTGTTATACACAAAAGCATAAGCAATTAAACTTACCGGAACAGTTACGAATAGACCAACACCCAAAGCAAGTGCCCCTAAAATATTAAGTCCAATAATTGCGAGAAAAATCTTAATCAAACCAAGACTTTGTCCTTTTGTCATATCCCAGCTTCTTGAGAAAGCCTCGAGGGGGTTCATTTCTTTTTCAACAATCAAAAATTTATAAAACTGAAGTCTTATCATAAAGATAATCCCGGGAACAATAAGTAAAATTAGACCAACAACAATCGCTGCGAAATAAAGTAACGTACCGATAATATAATTCAAAAAGAGATAGGATTTATCAAAAAAATTCTTGAACTTAATCGCCCTGTCGTTAATAAGCATCAAACTCATGTGAATGATTCCAATATTTACTAATGCGTTAAAAACCCAGCCGAAAAAAGAAAAAATAAAACGCCCAAAAAAGTAACCACTATTCTTATAAGAAAAAGAGAGAGCTTCAAATATTGATGACACCACAAAAGAAAAAACCATCACAGAGAGAATCAACCAAAAATGTTTTTTTGTTTTCTCCCATCCAAACCTAAACGCTTTTTCTATATCAATATGAAATGTTGTCATGTGTTTAATTATACGCAAAAACGACCAACAAAAAACTATGTGCGAGTGGAAGGAATCGGACCTTCGACCTCTGTCTTATCAGGACAGCGTTCTACCACTGAACTACACTCGCAAGGGAAAAGTAACGACGAAACTATAACAAAAAGCGCGATTATGGGCAACAAATCCTCTCTTTTCGCTTTTGCATTTAAAAACGCGCATAAAACTTTGCTAAGTTTTTGCTATGCTCGTGCCACACATAAAATTCTGCTGAATTTTTGTGCGGCCCCGACTCGGCTCGTCAGCCTCCGTCTCTCAATTGCTTCACTTGTCGCAATTGAGCAACGCACTGCGCAATGTTTTTAAAAACAAAAGCGGGATAATTAAAGATGGGGGGAAATATAATTTTCCTTGCTCGCCGGCAGGTGCAATGTTTTTTAAGGGTATTTTAGAGGCTAAATCAAATACAAACACACCCAGATGAAAAGCCGAAGCGCGTTGAAGCGCTTCGGCCTTTTTTGAGCGTGGTGGTCTATTTCACCCACACACGCTCGTACTTTTTTTCGTCGCCAGGAGCGCACGGGTGTTCGCCTTTCGGAGAAACGACCCTGACACATTTTCCCGTCGAGTTCGAGACGTAAACCCGTGGCGAATTCAAGTAATCCGCCACGTCACCAAGCGTAATCGCCAATACGATGACGATAGCCACGACAGTCACCGCCCTCATGAAGCGCCATTCTTTTTCAACGGGGAGCAGATTGCCACCCCTGTAAAGACCGTGATGCATGACCCTCTCCTTCCTTGGTTAATGTTCCTTTTTTCATTAAAGCAGATATTAAACAAAAAGTCAATACCTAAAACCCGAATTCTAGCTCCAAGTGCAATGTATAACTAAAAAAGCCCCACAATAAGA
>CAYPVT010000041.1:0-3197 GCA_964414265.1 uncultured Candidatus Saccharibacteria bacterium
ATTGCGAGAACAATTTTAAACAAACTAAACGATATTTGGCGTTCAAAAAATTCCTTCATGAAAGTAATAATATTCTATCACGGCTGATAAGGTAATAATTTTAAGAGTATAAACTTTGAAATTTAGAATCTACGTGTAATATATGTGCTTGTGAAGAAAAGAAAATTTGAACCAGGTGAATATGATTTAGTGGTTAAGCGGACCAAGGCTGGACTTGGGCTTTTTACCTTTGCTCCGATAAAGAAAGGGGCTTGTATTATTGAATATGTTGGACGAGAGATTTCTGAGGAGGAGAAAATTAGTAGTAGGGGGAAGTATTTGTTTGAAATAAACTCTAAAAAAACGATTGACGGTAGCGCGAGGACAAATAAAGCTCGATATATAAATCATTCTTGTTTGCCAAATTGTGAGGCTGAAATATGGAGGGGGGGTGCATTTATTATGGCTAAAAAAAATATTAAGGCAGGGGAAGAATTATTTTATGATTACGACAAAGAGTATTTTGATGCGTATATAAAAAAACAAGGTTGCAGGTGTATAAAGTGTCATAAATAAAAATGGGTTCAGTTTTAACTATCTATAAGAAGAAAGGGGAGACACCCCTTCAAGCTCTTTCTCGTTTAAGAAGGGAGAATCCGGAGTTAGAAAAAGAAACATTGTCTTACGCAGGGCGACTTGATCCACTTGCGGAAGGGTTAATGCTCGTGCTTATTGGAGATGCTAATAAAGAGAGGGAAAAATATTTAGGATTAGATAAAACGTATGTCTCAGAAATACTTTGTGGGATTTCAACTGATACCCACGATTTACTTGGATTGGTAAACGAAATCAAAGAAGAGTCGATTGGTGCGAAAAAATTTATTGAAGGGGCTGATACATTTCTTGGAAAATTTTCTCAAAAATATCCAGCGTTTTCTTCAAAAACCGTTGGTGGGGTGCAACTTCACGAACTAAGTAGAAACGGGAAGGTTGTAGATATTCCAGAACACGAAGTTTCTTTGAATAAAATGACTGTAATTTCTCAGAGAAAAATTACAGCGGAAGATGTTCTTCAAAACGTATTATTTTCGGTTGATTTGGTTTCTGGTGATTTTAGACAAGAGGAAATCAGGAATAAATGGGAATTATCGCTAAAAAACAAAAATAATGAATTTGATTTATTTGAGGTGGAATTACAAGTATCGTCCGGTTTTTACGTCAGGCAATTTGCTTACGACTTAGGTGAAAAACTAGGAATACCAGCTTTGGCATATTCAATTAAGAGAACAAGGGTTGGATAATTTTTTTAGAATTATAATTATTGGGTGATGCTTATCTAATATTTTTTAGTCTTTACATAAAGTATTTGGGGTGTACCATGAAATCAGAGTTCTATCAAAAAAGGAGAATGTGTCATGGACAATAATATGGTGGTTCTCGCTAAGCCAGAGGACGTAAAAAAAGAAGCAAGCTTCCAGACGCTAAACGAAATGGGGTTTGTGCGCGCAGAGTCCCCGGAGCATCAGTGGTACCTGCTTTTGAACGAGGCGTGTACAAAATCGATGGTTCCTGTCGACGAGACGGTCAGGGATTATCTCGCGACAATGCTTAACCGTTTTATGGGGCGAGCGGAGCTTTTCGAGCAATTGTCGGCTTTTGATTTTTACCAGTATGTTTTTGGTGTGTCAAAAATTGACCAAGTTTGTATTCAGGATGTCGCTGACATGAGCCTGCAATACGTGGCTTTTTTCCCAGAAAGGAGCCTTAATCGCCACGAGTCACGGTCTGTTGAATACGTGGCCAATCTTGGCACGAGTTTGTATAAAGGACTTGCCAAATCTTCACATGGAAAGGACGACTGGTTTAGTCGTGCTTTCCGACTGATGTCGAAATCATTTGGCAGTGCCGTTATCGTACTAAGATCTGTTTGTCCGAGGTTTGTAGAACGGCAAGAAATTCTCCGAGAAAAACTTCACGCCGATGAAGTTTTGAATTTTCTCGGATCTCAAGAAAGGGAGACGACGGCACGGGCACTTAGAGATTTTGAGTACATGTACCTTAAGGAGGTGAAGACCCCGGTTTTGTAAAAATTTAAAACGATGATTACTCCGTAGTTTTAGAAAGCGCCTAGAAATAGGCGCTTGAATATTTTGGCTTTTACATAAATATAATTATATATAACAAAAAATAATCCTACTTAAGTAAAAATTCTTAAATAAGACAGATGAACAAGAGATAATAAATTATGAATACAAAAGGAGTGAAAAGGTCGATATTGAAAAAATGTTTTTTTATAGAGCCATTATGAATTTCGTTCATAAGCTCCCACTCTGTTTTATAAAGAGCGAGAGGCAGAAGTTCTTCTATACAGTGGATTACTCGAAGTTTAGCAACGTTTCGTTTTTTGTATGAATAGGTTACACCCCACCATACTATAGAGATAAGAACACCTGCGAGTGGTAGCATAAAATGCCAGACAGAGGGACTTATTTCTTGGCGGGAAAGACCAATTCCGATTGCGGTGAAAAGCGCAGTATTTGCGGTTAGAAAATAAGTGTTTATTTTAAGCTTCATCTCGCTCGTGTAGTTAACACTATCTACATATATTTTGTATTGTTCAAAAAAGTGTTTTTTGTAATCAGCCCCGTACTTTTTTTCAGCTGCGGCAAAAATGGTGGCTCGACAGACATTGTTTTGTGCTTCTTCCATCAGCTCCTTCCTTGTCTTTACAGGGTTGTTTTCCATGTATTAAATATACACGAATGGCGGGGGGCGGTAAATCAGTAAAGTAGGGTTTACACTTTAAAGAAAAACAAAAGAGCCCCGAAGGGCTCTTGTCGTGATCTCGTCGCTTTAGCTCAATGCTTTGGCGGCGAGCACGAAGAGAACGACGACCGTCATGCTTACCCCCGTGAAGAGTGCAGTGAGTTCCCATCCGAGGAAAGGGAAGAAGAACAAGGTCGACTGGAAGTTGATGAGGCGGGTCGAGAGGATGATCGAGAAGATCACACTGAGTGGCGCCGCTCCTTTCTGCCAGAGGTCCTGCACAATGGGATACGTGGAGAGCGTTGGCACGATGATGCCGGCGCCGGCTGAACCCCAGAGTCCGTGCTTGCCGTTTAAGAACTCAATGATTTCTTTCTCGTGCCGGATGACAAGCATCTTCGCTTGGCCGGTGATGAGGAAGGCGATTGCGATGATTATCGCGACGTCCGTGA
>CAYPVT010000042.1:0-3079 GCA_964414265.1 uncultured Candidatus Saccharibacteria bacterium
GCTATTTAACACCTTTTGAGACATTTCATTGCACTTCAATTTAGAACTTGAGGTAGAAACAGAGAGAGGAGAGGTTTATGTATTTGAATATGGTCATTTTTGGTTTACTGGGGCTTGTCTTTTTGGGCGTCGCGATTGGTTCGGCTTGGCAACAATGGTGGAAGGGAATAATCGGCTATTTTGCGCTTGCGTTTTTTTTCGGTTTTATTGCCATTAATTCCGCCATAGATATCATTGGCTACGGGCACGTTACCGAAAATGCGGAGCCGTTTACCAAGCGACTTTACACTGGCGTGCAGTACCAAGTTCTCGGCTCAATCAAGGAGGGGGGAAGCGAAGTTCTTTTCGTGAAGCCACACGGGGGCGGAATCGCGCCATCCGAACTATACGCAATCCGCGTGAAGGAAGGAGAAGCTCCGCCAGAGCACTTTGCTCTGTTGTTTGACGGCAAGCCCGTCGCGGTCGTCGTTGACAAAGCTACCAAATAGACCAAGTCGTTTGGCAAACCCCAACAGGAAACTGGCGGGGTTTGTTTTTTACAAAGGGCGGTCCTTTGTAGAACTTTTGCCCCCTGTGCATTACTTGCTGGCGCGCTTTCGTGCAAGTACTACAATATTAATAAGAGTCGATATTACAAATTTTAAGTAATTAACTAAAAACATATGAAATGGTTTCACTTGGTTTCCTTCATTCTTCTCGTCGTGGGAGGTTTGAATTGGTTGCTTGTGGCTTTCGGCTATAACGTTGTTGCTTTGCTCGGCAGTTCAGTTGAGCAGATTGTTTATATTTTAGTTGGGTTGGCAGCTGTGTATGAAGTGGTAACCCACAAAAGTAATTGTAGAGAGTGTGGTTCAGATGGTATGGGTGTATAAAACAAATACCATCCTATTACAAAAAACGTCCGCCTATGCGGATGTTTTTGTTTTTATATAGAAATAAATATAAATATCTTAACCAAACAAACCAGCAATCTCGCTATCGTTTAATGGGCGCGTAGCGCCAGACTTTAAAGATCCAAGGGAAATTTTTCCAATACGAACTCTTTTTAGGGAAGTAACTGTGTAATTTAACTCACTTAGCATGATTCTAATTTGATGCCTTTTGCCTTCTTTTATTGAAATAGAAATTGTATGATCGCTTAAGATTTTAGCTTTTGCCGGCATTAGTTTCCCAAAAGTTTCCGTGTCCATTCCTTTTGCAAAAATAGCAATTATTCCAGGGCGTAATTTTTCACGAACTTTAACTGTGTATTCTTTTTCTAGTTTTGAATCTGCCCCCAGGATTGCCGTGGTGATTCTTCCGTCGTCTGTTAAAAGAAGTAATCCTTCTGATTCTTTATCGAGTCTCCCAACAGGGAACAATCCTTTTTTCTGCCACTCGCTGATAACAGAAGGGGCACTATCGGGAGCCTGCGTAGCAAGCCCTCGTGGTTTGTTGTAGACAAGACATGTCTTTTTCTTTGTTTTATTTTCTTTTAGCGTAACAACGTCATTTTCCCCAACAAGCATTCCAACTTCTGTGCGCTTGCCGTTAACTAAAATAAAACCTTTTTCAATGAGCACATCAGCTTCTTTGCGAGAAGCATAGCCCTTATCGCGTAAGTATTTATTAAGACGAACAAGCCCAGCCCTTTCGGCTTTGCTTGGAAGTTGTTTTTTAAAGACTTTTTTTCGGGGTTTCTTAGTAATCATGTGTATTTATAAGTATTTCTATCACAACGCCAATGTTTTAACCACTAGCGCGTTTATATACGAATTAAACTTGAGATACTGCTACTTTGAACAAACTTCTAATAAATATGGACCGAAGATAAAAATTCCGACAGCTATCGCACCTAGTGATGAGATAAGAACGGCAGAGGCGGCGAGGTCTTTAATTTTTGCTACATGAGGGTCGTTTTCTGGGCGGAGTTTATCGCAGAGTTCTTCAAAGGCGGTATTTAGCATTTCTATCGCCAAAACAACAACGATAGTGAGAAAGATTATGGCAAATTGGAGAGTTTCAATTTGGAATATTAATGCGAAGAGAATGGCTATAAGACCAAGAAAAACTTCAATCTTAAAATTAAATTCCTCTTTCCATGCGAGCCCTAACCCCTTTAATGCGAAAGTAAAACTTTTTATAAATTTTTTATTCATAATGCTTGTTTTGTAAATTATATCACGCCCTGTTTAATCAAATAGTTTTATTAGATAGGCGTTGATATCACGCTCCGCCTGTTCGTTGAAATATTTATTTTCATCGTGTAGTTTGGTTGCGAATTCCACTCCAACAAAACGCCAGTGCCATGGCTCAAAAATGTAGTATTTATTGCTTGCGGGGTAGGAGAGAGTAAAACCAAAACGATGCGCGTTTTGATTAAGCCACGAATAGGCTGGTGATTTATCAAACCCCACAAACATCACCCCGTTCTTTTTTGTTGTAAAATCCACAGTTGTGCCAAGTTGGTGTTCTGAATATCCTTGGTCTGCTGAGAAGCGGTTTGCTCCATTTGTTCCATAAAGGACAGAGTACTGCGATTTTAAAGTTGACTGTGTGCCAAACGATCTGTACCCCGAAACAACACTAATATCAATTCCTTCGGCACGAGCGGCTAGCATCAGCATTTCAAGAAATGGTTTAACCTTGCTGTGAATTTGTTCTGGTTTTTCTTTACGAAATAAGAAAGACGTATCTATAAGTGATAATTCTTCTGGTATGTAGTTTTCATTTAGAAAATATATTTTAGAGTATTTTTGTAAAAGCTCCGGGTCGGTAGAGGTGAGTTTTTTAAGTTTTGATACAGTTAAACTTATATCTTCTATTTCATTTTTGTAATCGGTGTTTCTTGTTTTAAGCACTGTTAAGAAATCATTAAGGAAGATATTCTCAGTCGTCGTGCTAGCGAGATGTGTTTCTAGTTTCTTAATGTCGCCCTGTAAGTTTTGAGAAGTTGTCTCGAATTGCTCTTTTGTGTGAGCTAGGTTTTTGTTAAGTGAATAGTATTTAATAACCCCGTATGAAAATATAGTGATAGTGATAACTATTGCGAGAACAATTTTAAACAAACTAAACGATATTTGGCGTTCAAAAAATTCCT
>CAYPVT010000043.1:0-2187 GCA_964414265.1 uncultured Candidatus Saccharibacteria bacterium
AATTTTTGGCGAATTACAAGTTAACTAAACCGCCATATGTCCGTACCTAAAACACGTGTTATTTTAGGGCTAAACATAGCCATAAAAATAACCACTTGGTGGTAAAACCCTAAGTGGTTATTTTTTCCTCTTACCTAAATAAACTAAAAGCTAATCGCCTAATTTACTACTCTCTTGGTCTCATTGTTGGGAACAAGATAACTTCTTTAATATTTTTAGTGTTAGTCAAAATCATTACTAATCTATCAATCCCAATACCTACTCCCGCAGCTGGTGGCATTCCGTATTCCATTGATTCAAGATAGCCCTCGTCTGAAGGAGAAACTTCCCCTTCTCCGGCACGTTTCTTTTTGTCCTGCTCAACATATCTTTCTCGTTGATCGCTTGGGTCGTTGAGTTCTGAAAAGGCATTAACAACTTCAAAACCGCCAACAACAAGCTGAAATCTATCAATAAAGTTCTGATCATCTTCTTTTCTTTTTGCGAAAGGAGAAAACTCTACGGGGTAATCAACAATAAACGTCGGTTGAACAAGTTTTGGTCGACAAGTTTTCTTATAGATATTATCTATAATTTTTTCTTTCGCGTCATGTGGCGCAACATCAATACCAAGTTGTTTTGCTTTTATGGTTAGCTCTTCTTTAGTTATCTTTATTAAGTCTGGAATAAGCGCATATCTTTTTAATAAGTCAGCATAAGAAATAACGCTAAATGGTTTTCCAAAATCAATTACATCTTCCCCGTGTGGGACCTGGCCTTTCTTGACCACCTTTTTAGCAACACGCCTCACAAGCACCTCCACAAACTTCATTGCCTTTTTTGCATCGCTGTATGCTTCATAAAATTCGAGCATCGTAAACTCTGGGTTGTGGGTGACGTCTATTCCTTCGTTTCTAAAGTTTCGTCCAAGTTCAAAGACTTTTCTGAATCCTCCAACCAAAAGTTGTTTCAAATATAACTCTGGTGCGATACGCAAAAACAAGTCCATATCAAGAGCATTGTGGTGAGTTGAAAATGGTAATGCTGTCGCCCCACCCGCTAGTGGTTGTAAAAGCGGAGTTTCAACTTCCAAGAAACCGTTTTCGGTGAGAGCAACGCGTATTTCATTTATTACGGCAGAGCGGACCAAAAATCTATCGCGAACCTCTGTCGACATTAACGTGTCGAGATATCGTCTACGAAATCTTTCTTCCACATCTTGTAGTCCGTGCCATTTATCTGGTAATGGGCGTAAACTCTTTGAAAGCATTCTCCAGTTTGTAACGAGGATTGTCTTTTCTTTTCGTTTAGTGACAAACAATTTTCCAGAGACTTCAATGAAATCTCCAATATCAATAGTATCTTTAAAAAGTTCGAATACGGCGTCCTCAATATCTCCTTTTTTGAGAAGTCCTTGGAATAAACCCGTGCCATCGTTTAAATCAAAAAATACAAGCGCCCCTTGTCCACGCAAAGACACAACTCGCCCAACGAGAGAAAGTGGCTTTTTGCGTTTAGATAGTTTTGCAAATTGAGTTACCGCCTCAAGTAGCGTCGCGTCAAAATTTGAAGTAATCGGATAAGGCGCAACCCCCATCGTTTTTAGGATAGAAAGCTTTCGTAAACGTTCGTTTCTAATTTCTTCAAGTGAAGCCATAATTGGCCAATTATAGCGCTTTCAAGTAAAAAATAAAACTATGTTCTTTTTTAAAATACCTCCGAAAAACACGTATAATTTTTTGCTAAAAATTTACTATGCTCGTGCCGCCGCACTCCGCAATGTTTTTCGGAGGTATTTTGGAGTATTAAAATTCAAGAAAGCTCCGTAGTGTTTTTTAAAACGAAGGTGCTATAATTTACCGTATGACAGAAAAATTAAACCCACAAATAGATGAGTACGGTCCTGAAACTCATTTAGAAAAAGTTGAAAACATTTCTAGGTTAATAAGTGCGGCGGAAGCCCTGTTCGAAGCAGAAGGAAGAGAAAGCGCAAAGCTCTTAACCCCAAAAATTTATAATGAATTAATGTCCTTAAACAAAAGAGATAAGGGTGATGATTGGCGAATTATATGGGTTTGGAATCCAGAGGGAGAGTTGACCGAAGAAGAGTTCAATGCATTGAATCTTCGCAGAAAACTATTATCCAATGCTATTGGCATAATGACCGCCTCTGGAGTGGTCAGACACGACTTAAACGAGATTTAAAAA